>CAMQXY010000062.1 GCA_947039005.1 uncultured Photobacterium sp. | reverse complement strand
AAGAAAACCAGCACTATTATAATCAATAGTTGCTGGTTGATATTTTTAACAAGTGCTAGTTATTAACAATTCACTACTAACTACTAACTACTATTAGCAAATAACAGTGGTGACTTCATGATCAATCAACCATCGTTGCAAACGCGGTGATTGCGCAATCGCACTGTAATAAATATCGCAATCTTTTGACGTATTACCAATTACTGCTAACAACATTTTTAATAACTGGATCACTGCATCATTTTGGGTATCAACACGATAATTAAGATGTGGATTAGTAAAATCTTGTCCTAATGTCAGTTGTGCAAGTTGCTCAACATCAACAACAAAACCATCAAAATAATGAATAAAAGTATCGGCTAATAAAGCATTCGCTGGCACAGAGCACAACATGTGGACTTTTAAACCATTAGCACCTCGGCACAAACCTTGTTCAGCAAGAAGGTCAATCATCGTTGCCGCTTCACTGAATGTACGCACAAATGGCACTACCAGTTCAATATTATCGCCACCAACCGTTGCGCGGGCGCGCTTAATGGCTTCACATTGTAAAGCAAAACTCGGTCTATAATTAGCATCCGCACAGAAACTAACACCGCGTAAGCCTAATTGCGGATTACTTTCTGCACTTTCTAATTCAGCGCCTAATAATTGACGTCGACATTCTGAATAAGCACCGACCAGTTGCACTTTTAATGATACATCACCTTGCTGTCTCGCAGCCGACACTAATAACTCGGTTAGCATCGCAACATAATATTCAGCTAACGCCACCGTCTGCTGACCATATTGATCGTCTATTTTTTGTTGTAGTGCTTGCTGGGTCTGTTCCGATAAAGCACTTTGCTGAACAAAAACTAATGGGTGGATACCAATCGCAGTGGCAATAAGATCATCTAATGACACTAGCCCGATGCCTTCATTACTCAATGTCGTTAATTGTTGTGCATTACGTAATACGGTTGTTGTTGCGAGCTTTAATTCTGTTTGTGTTGTCATACACCACCTATACGTCCGTGTTAAAAAGACTGGTATCTATCAATATCAATCCATTAAATAACTCTCTATTGACCTTACTGCGTGTTTAATTTGCAAGCAAGAACAAAACGTTCTTTGATAACAATTATTCAACGATATTGACATATGCTATCAAGTTTATTATGCGTAATAATTGCATGCAAAATCACCATTTCGGCTATCAATATCCACAATTACTCATTAAAAACCCATTTGTTATCACAAGTTTGGTTTATTCCAACGATGATTTGGGCTATCTTAACGGGGTTATTACAGAGATACCAAGGTAGGCAAACTATTATGCCAATGAAAACAGATGAACTTCGCACAATAAGTCTAGGTCGAATGCCGACCCCAGCAGAGGTAGAAACAGCCTCGCCAATGACAGATGCTATTGCCATGCATGTTGATAATGCACGTAAGCAAGTAGAAGCAATCTTGTCAGATAAAGATTCACGTCTTTTGGTGATCGTAGGTCCATGTTCAATTCATGACACCGATGCTGCGCTTGACTATGCGAAACGCCTTGTTGCTGTACAAGAAATATATAAAGACCAACTTTTTATCGTTATGCGCACCTATTTTGAAAAGCCGCGTACCGTTGTGGGTTGGAAAGGTTTAGTCTCAGATCCCCATTTAGATGGTAGCCTTGATCTTGCTACTGGTTTGCATAAAGCGCGTAAATTATTAATTGATATAAATGCGTTAGGGCTACCTACTGCGACTGAATTTTTAGATATGATCACTGGTCAATATATTGCTGATCTTATCACATGGGGAGCCATTGGTGCCCGCACCACTGAATCTCAAATCCATCGTGAAATGGCATCAGCCCTGTCTTGTCCTGTTGGGTTTAAAAATGGTACTGATGGCAATATTAAAATTGCCATTGATGCTATTCGTGCCACTCGCGCATCACACTTGTTTTGCTCACCCGATAAAAATGGTCAAATGACAATTTATCGCACTGCTGGCAATCCATACGGTCATATTATTCTTCGTGGTGGCAAGATGCCAAATTATCATCCACAAGATATTACGACAGCCTGCGACGCTTTAGCTGAATTTGAATTAACACCGAAGTTAATTGTTGATTTCAGCCACGGTAATTGCCAGAAGCAACATAAACGCCAGCTTGATGTAACGGCTGATATTTGTGAGCAAATTCGTAATGGCAGTCGCTCTATTGCTGGCATTATGGCTGAAAGCTTTATTGAAGAAGGTAATCAAGCGGTGATCAGCGGTAAAGAAAGCGAACTGGTTTATGGTAAATCGATTACTGATCCGTGTATCGATTGGAATGATACCTTAGTAATGCTTGATATGCTGGCAGGTGCAATTAAAGACGCCAACGCATAATCTCTGCTTAACATTAATAAAGGAGCACCAAGATATTGTTGCTCCTTTCTTCATATTTAATTAACGGTATAATGTACGCGTTAATTCATAACGGGATAAATTTCCCACATTCAGGTTAGAGGCCAATAACATGCCATGTTTTGATATTATTTCCGAAGTAGATACCGTAGAAATCAAAAATGCGGTAGAGAATTCAATCCGAGAAATTAGCACTCGCTTTGATTTTCGTGGTGTTGAAGCCAACGTAGAATTAAACAAAGAAATCGTAAAAGTAACCTCAGAATCAGAATTTCAAATCGACCAAATTGTAGCAATTTTACGTGGTAACCTTGCTAAACGCGGTGTTGATGCCAATGCGCTTGAGCGTAAAACGATAAATTTCTCAGGTAAAACAGCATCACAAAACATTGAATTTAAGCAAGGTGTAGAAACCACTAACGCTAAAAAATTGGTTAAAGCGATTAAAGACGCTAAATTAAAAGTTCAAGTTGCAATTCAAGGTGAAAAGTTACGTGTAACAGCTAAGAAACGTGATGATTTACAAGCAACAATGGCACTTGTACGTGCACAAGATCTTGGTCAACCGTTCCAATTTGACAACTTCCGTGATTAATCGCGACTAATATTCTAAAGGAAGCGTCAATACGCTTCCTTTTTTTTGATTAAAATATTAAACTTTTTTTGAGTAAATTTAAAAAAAATTATAATATTTAAACTGTAATTACTAAGTTTATACTTTACTGTTATAACTAAATACGTCATACAAATATAAAATAACACATTGAATAAACAATAAATATTCATCCCCGCCCTATTTAAAAACCATTGCACAACATAACTAACATTCCAACCACACTCTCGTATATTTTTTAGGCAAACAAATTTTTTTTATTTGCAAAAATTGTTGCGCAGTATGCTTATACCCTATAATTCACACACTTCAATAATGGTTAATTATTTTTCATTCTCTGCAACTTACATAATAGGTAGAAACAACAGCAACGATAACGAGCACACAGCAATAACCATTGTTGTAAATCAATATCTATTTGCTTTTTGTATAACTCAACCTCTTTCTGTAGGCAGTAATTGAAAACGCAATGAAATAAAGGAGATGTCCATAATGGGCACCGCACAACAAAAAACGACTGCAACAACAACCGAAAACACCCAAAAGCTCGGCTGGAGTAAAAGTGATACCGTATGGATGCTAGGTTTATATGGCACAGCAGTTGGTGCTGGCACTTTATTTTTACCGATCAATGCAGGCGTTGGTGGCTTAATTCCTCTTATCGTTATGATGGTTTTAGCATTACCAATGACATTTTTTGCTCACCGAGCAATGATGCGTTTTGTACTATCAAGTGCCAATCCTGGTGCTGATATTACTGATGTCGTTGAAGAGCACTTTGGTAAAAATATGGGTAAAATTATTACTCTGCTCTATTTCTTTGCTATCTACCCTATTTTGCTCGTTTATAGCGTAGCTTTAACCAATACTGTTGAAAGCTTCATGAAATTCCAATTAGGTATCGAACCACCCGCTCGTGCAATCTTGGCTTTGATTCTAATTCTTGTTTTAATGGCAATCGTTCGTTTAGGTGAGCAACTGATCGTAAAAGCAATGAGTATTTTGGTATTTCCCTTTGTTGCTGTCTTACTGATGCTTGCGTTATATCTTGTCCCTCATTGGAATGGTGCTATTTTCACCGATATCATTCCTCAAGGCGGCAATACCAATACAGTAATAATGGCAGTATGGTTGATCTTACCTGTAATGGTCTTTTCTTTTAACCATTCCCCCGTTATTTCTTCATTTGCGGTGGCTAAAGAAAAAGAATATGGCGTTAATGCTGAGCGTCAAGGCTCACGTATTTTATTACGCGCCCATATTATGATGGTTATTACGGTCATGTTTTTTGTATGTAGTTGCGTATTAAGCCTAACGCCTGCCAACCTAATAGAAGCTAAAGCACAAAATGCCTCTATTTTGACTTACCTTGCTAATCATTTTGATACACCTATTATTGCTTATGCAGCGCCGATTGTGGCTATTATTGCCATAACAAAATCTTTCCTTGGTCACTATTTAGGCGCAAGTGAAGGTTTAAATGGCATTATTCATAAAGTAGCACGTGATAATAATAAAACGATTTCAGATAAGGCTCTTAATCGTTTCACAGCCTTGTTTATGCTTATCACTACTTGGGCGGTTGCTACGCTCAATCCCAATATTTTGGGGATGATTGAAAACTTAGGTGGGCCAATTATTGCGATGCTGTTATTTATTATGCCAATGTATGCAATAAAGAAAGTACCCGCAATGCAAAAATACTCAGGGGCAATTAGTAATATTTTTGTCACTGTCATTGGTTTAATGTCTATCTCTGCTATTTTTTATTCATTAGCACAGTAATTCATCATGAAATGAATCAAAAAAACCGAGCTTTTAATGCTCGGTTTTTTATTACATTAATTAATATAGATAATATAACGTTACGTTAATTAATAGAGACTTGGCTGCCCTTCTGGACGGGTTTTAAAACGACGATGAAGCCACATGTATTGACTCGGTGCTGTCATGATCGATTGTTCAACTATCTTATTAATAAACACAGCTGCCGCTTCAGGATCTTTATGAGGAAAACCTTCAACAGGCTGACATACTGTTAACGTATAATGACCTGAATTGTCATCATCACGAACCATTGTAAATGGCACTACTGCACAATCAGTTGCATCAACCAATAAACTGGTTCCAGTGGTTGTACACGCCTGCTCTACCGCAAATAAAGGCGCAAATGCTGAACGTCTTAAACCATAGTCATGATCAGGGGCATACCATACGCGCTCACCTGTTTTCAATGCTCTCAACATGCCTTTTACATCTTTACGATCAATAAGAGTACGGTTAGAACGTGAACGACCTTGATATTGAAAATAATCAAAACATGGATTGTTATTTGGACGATAAACACCCATGCCCGTTTTTTTAATACCAAAAGCACGCGCACCCAATTCAAGATTCATTGAATGCACCGCAACCATCAATGCGCCTTTACCTTCGCGTTCTAATTGCTCCATATGCTCCATGCCTTTGATCGTAACATGACGACTAACTCGCGCATCAGACCAAAACCATGCCATACCCGTTTCAAATAGTGCTAATCCTGAGTTATCAATATTTTCCTTAACTAAACTTTCCCGTTCACTGGCACTCATTGATGGAAAACATAACTCGAGATTACGATAAATTGTATGACGACGGTTTTTCATTAATTTAATGGCTAAACGGCCAATATGCTTCCCTAAGAAAAATTGCACACGATATGGTAATAAGCTAAGAAGATACATTAATGCTAATAACATTAATGTTCCCCAATAACGAGGATGCAGTAATGAATAAGAGAAAACAGGAATATGCTTAGAACTCATACGATATTATAACCTTGGATTTTAAGAATTTGACTAAAAACAAAATAACTAGATACCACTATAATAATCCTTTCGCATCCGAGTAAAAAGCAAAACTATGATTTTTATTGTCAAAATTGGAATAATGTGAACTTTTACAACTAAAAATCAAAAAATATATTATATAACAACATATTGCATTTTTTATTTAAACTTAATCCTCACAATGAACATCTCACTTATTCGCTTAATTTTATTCCTCTTTAATAGTATCTATGTGTAATAAATACATCTTTTATTATTACGTTTACCACAATGATAAACAGTTAATTGCTCCTATATCTATTAACTATCAGACGACATTCTAAATAACTAAATCATATTATTTTTTAGTTATCTCTACATAAAAGCAGATTATGATCCCTGTCTTCTCGTCGTATGAATATGTAACAACCCGTAACATAAGCTCGTCCAATAATTATTTTCCCGTATAATCCCACAATCTTTCTTTACTCTATGGATAATGCATTGGAACTATTGGCTATCGATTTTTTAGGTAAGCCGTTGCGACTTGAAGGCTCAATGGCTGGATGGCAACAATTATTTTGGGATAACACGCTAGTTTCTCAAATTGCAGCAGCACCAACCGATACGGATCAATTTACGCACCAGTTTGAACTCTCAAATAACGAACAAACGATTCAATGCCAACTCAATGGCACTTTAAATTGGCAGCCGTTTCTGATCCATTATCAAGTCAGTGCCGATCAACAAATGGTGGCACAAGGTGAGCGTAATGACAAAGACATTGAACGCCAACAACCACAACAACAACCGATAACACCAGAAAAAAGATTCAGCTTAATTGGCTTAGCATCATTAGGCATGAAAGCACTTAAAAGTGCTAAATTAATTAAAGTCGTGTTAGCGTCAGCAAGTCTAGCCGCTTATTCATGGTTATTTTCGATTCAATTTGCATTGGCTTTACTGGCTTGTTTAGTGTTCCATGAGTACGGTCATATTCGTGCTATGAAATATTTTGGCATGAAAACCAAAGGCATTTACTTAATTCCTTTCTTTGGGGGATTAGCATTAAGCGACGAAAAAATTAACACCCGTTGGCAAGATGTGGTGATTTCAATCATGGGACCAGCCTTTGGTTTAATCATGTCATTAGCGTGCATGATTGCGTATTGGATCACTGGCGAAATGTTCTTTGCGGGCTTAGCGGTCTTTAATGCGTTATTAAACCTGTTTAACTTATTGCCAATTCTACCGCTTGATGGCGGCCATGTTCTGAAAAGCATTAGTTTTTCGATGAACAGTAAAATCGGTATTATTGCTTGTGCATTAGCGGCAGTAGCAGGGGTAATTTTAAGTTACCGTTTAGGGCTAACTTTATTTGGTTTTCTACTGATCATGGGTAGTTTAGAAATCATCTTTGAATGGCGACAACGTCATCAAAGTCATTTATTACCCTTAGATCGCTATGGTCAAATTTTCTCAACTGTATGGTATGTGAGCCTCGTCGCCGCTTTCATTGGTATTATTGCTTATTTTGCTAGCTTAGGTGACAGTTTACTTAGCCTACCGCTACAAATTTTAGGTACGTAATCGTAAAAAACAGAGAAAGTAAGCACTAAAAAAGCCAGCATCCAGAGATCGATTCTAAAAACGATTCATCTGGAAATGCTGGCTTTTCATTACCACTATTATCAATAACAACATCAATAATAATGTCTCACAATAATCACGTTATTTCTTCTTCGCCATCATCGCTTTAAGATCAGCAAACGGATTAAATGTCGCGGCTTGGTGATCATCTTCGCCCGCACGAATTACACTGCCCTGACCATTATCAGCATCAGTGTATTTTTCGTGTTCATGATCATGACAAAATAAGCATAATAACTCCCAGTTACTACCATCTTGAGGATTATTAGTGTGATCATGATCCACGTGGTGAACCGTTAACTCTCGCAGGTTTGAATAAACAAACTCACGCGAACAACGACCACATACCCAAGGATAAATTTTTAATGCTTTTTCACGGTAGCCCGCTTCTTGTCGAGCATAAGCGGCACTGCTGCCAGTATAATCAGACGACATATCTTGACCTATATTATAAAGAAATAAACCGCTAGTCTTTCTAGCCGTTTAGGCAACTCACTGCCAATTGCCGTATTGAACCATCACCGAACAACAAATTTCAAGTAAAGTTTTAGCTCTTCTGTTATCAATCACAATTTAATCTAAGTTGATCTTTCAATACAACCAGTTAGCTTGAAATTGTTTTCGTCAGTCTCCATATATAATATTAGCTGTATTTTCAGTTAAAAATTACGCAGAATTTCATTGTATTTAACTTAATATTTTGGCTGTAATTTAAGCGAAGAGACCTTTTATTCGAGATTTTAAGAGATAATACCTTGTATAGATAACACCTTTGTAAAAGGTCTATGCTAAGATTCATGCAATTATTTGACGCTGATTCTAACAGAACGTTTCACGAATCGACCTTTAACCGCTAAGAGTAAACAAATATGGCTTTTGATTTTTCCAATATGCTCACTGAATTATCAGCGATGCACGTAGATTTGTCGGCGATGCCAACGAGTATCGACATGGGGCACGCAATCTTAGGCGCATTAGCAGTGATCTTTTTGTTAATGTATCTAATGAAAAAAGGTAAACCTGTTGAGATCGAAAAAATTGTTGAAAAAGAGATTGAAGTAGAAAAAATCGTTGAGATTGAAAAACCCATCGAAATAATCGTTGAGAAGATCGTCGAGAAACCTATCGAAAAAATTGTTGAAGTTGAAAAAATTGTTGAAAGAATCGTTGAAGTCGAAGTTGAACCTAAACTAAAAACATCAACACCGGATTCAGCTTTACAACTACTGTCACTTTTACAACAAGACGCGCGCTTTATTGATTTCATGCAAGAAGATCTTAAAGGCTTCGCAGATGCTGATATTGGTGCCGCTGCTCGTGTTATACATGAAGGTGGTCAAAAGGTACTTAATGAATACTTTACCTTCGTACCCGTTCGTGCTGAAGAAGAAGAATCACGTATTACCCTACCCCAAGGGTTTAATGCCTCTGAAGTACGCCTAACAGGTAACGTAGTAGGTGAAGCACCTTTTAATGGCACCTTGATCCATCGCGGTTGGAAAGTGACAAATGTTAAATTGCCTAAATTGGCAGAAGGCCATGATGTACATATCATCGCAGCCGCTGAGGTAGAACTATAATGCAAGAAACACAACAACATCGCTACAGCGTTGGTATTGACTTAGGCACAACACACTGTGTGCTTTCTTATGTCGATCTTGAAAATGAAAACGCTGATGTCACGGTAATGACAATTCCACAGCTAACCACTCCTGGTAATGTGGAAGATAAAAATCAATTACCATCATTTATGTACCAAGCTCACGAATCAGAACTAGCAGAAGGTGATACTGCACTTCCTTGGAATGCAAAACCTAATGCTATTGTGGGTGCTATGGCGCGAAACTTGGGTAGTAAGACCCCTATTCGTCTGATTTCAAGTGCAAAAAGCTGGCTTTGTCATGGTGGTGTAAACCGTCGTGATGCATTCTTGCCGCTTAACAGCCCTGAAGAAGTGATTAAAGTTTCACCACTAGAAGCAACACAAAAATACCTTGAACACATGGCTGATGCATGGAATTTCCAACATCCTGAAACGCCTATTTGTGATCAAGACGTAACGATTACAGTACCTGCATCTTTCGATCCTGCTGCGCGTGAACTAACCGCAGAAGCAGCACGCAATGTTGGCTTTAAGCACCTAACCTTGCTTGAAGAACCACAAGCGGCTGTTTATAGCTGGATCAAAAATAACGACGACAACTGGCGTGACCAAGTTGCTGTTGGCGATATCATCTTAGTGGTCGATATCGGTGGTGGTACAACGGATTTATCATTAGTTGCAGTTACAGAAGAAGACGGTAACTTAACCCTTAACCGTGTTGCTGTTGGCGATCACATCCTATTGGGTGGTGATAACATGGATCTTGCTCTAGCTTATCGCTTAAAGATGAAGCTAGCGCAAGAAGGTAAGCAATTACAACCGTGGCAAGTGCTGGCAATTACGCATGCTTGTCGTGATGCTAAAGAAGCACTACTGAACGACGCTGAATTACAATCAATGCCGATTGTTGTTCCAAGCCGCGGTTCTAAGCTGCTAAGTGGCACGTTACAAACAGAATTAACACAAGAAGAAGTACAGCAAACGTTGGTTGAAGGCTTCTTCCCTCAAACAGCTATTGATGAACTACCAGTACAAACGGCTCGTGGCGCATTAACTCAAATGGGTCTGCCATATGCACAAGATGCTGCGGTATCACGTCATGTTGCTAGTTTCTTAAATCGTCAAAGCCAAGCAGTTGAAGAATTGTTTGCACAATATGAACAACAGCATGAAGGCTTTATTCGCCCAACCGCTATTTTGTTCAATGGTGGCGTACTTAAATCATCATTGCTATCTGAACGTCTGTTAACAACGATCAATGGCTGGCTAACAACAGCAGGTTCTACTGAAGCTAAACTACTTACTGGGCTTGATCTTGATCTTGCAGTAGCAAGTGGTGCTTCATACTACGGTTTTGTACGTCGCGGTAAAGGTGTCCGTATTCGTGGTGGTATCGCAAGTAGTTACTACGTCGGTATTGAAAGTGCGATGCCTGCTATTCCTGGCATGGAGCCACCATTAGAAGCATTATGTGTTGCTCCTTTTGGTATGGAAGAAGGCAGCCAAGCCGATGTACCTAGCCAAGAATTTGGTTTGGTTATTGGTCAACCAGTACAGTTTAAATTCTTTGGTTCAACCGTACGCCGTGATGATGTGGCAGGTACGCACCTTGATTGGTGGCAACCAGAAGAAATGGAAGAATTACCAGCGATTCAAATGACACTACCTGTCTCTAAAGGTCGTACTGCTGGTGAAGTGATCCCTGTCAAACTAGCGTCACATGTGACAGAACTTGGCATGTTATGCCTTGAAGCTATTGCGACCGATAACGGTCAGAAATGGCAAGTCGAATTTGACGTTCGCGAAGCGTAATTGCTCGCACAACGGCGCACTTTATAGTGCGCCGTTTATTTATCTAACAACCAGCCAATGAAAGCTGTCAGGGGTACATACTCACCTATTTCTTACCCGCAAAAACTGACACATCACACCTTTCCCATCTGGCTATTTTCTCATCTCAATTATTTTATGGAGTCAGCATGTCTTCATCTTCTCCGCACTACCTTGTTGGTATTGATCTTGGTACAACTCACACCGTTGTCGCTTATAGTGAAATTACGGATACGTTAGAAACAAGTCCGATGCATATTTTTGAAATCGATCAATTAATTGCACCGGGTGAAGTTGCGCGTAAAGCACTATTACCGTCATTCCGTTATCATCCAGCGGAAGGCGAAATGGATTCAACACAACTGGTATTACCTTGGAATGCTGAACCTGTCGCGGGTGAAATTCCAAGCGTCATTATTGGTGAATTTGCACGTGAATTAGGTGCAAAAGTTGAAGGCCGCCAAGTTGTCAGTGCTAAAAGTTGGTTATCTCACCAACATGTTGATCGTAACGAAGCCATTTTACCGTGGTCATCAACAGCCTCAACGTCTGATGTGAAAAAAGTCTCTCCCGTTATTGCCAGTGCAAGTTACCTTAACCATGTACGTCAAGCATGGGACTATCACCATAAAAATGACAAACTTGCCCAGCAAGAAGTTGTGATCACCGTTCCTGCCTCTTTTGATGAAGCTGCACGTGCACTGACATTAGAAGCTGCTGAACTGGCTGGATTGAAAAAAGTATTACTCCTTGAAGAGCCTCAAGCGGTTTGTTATGACTGGTATGCACAAAACCGTCAACATGCAGATGAATTATTAAAAGACATTCCACTATTAATGGTGTGTGATGTCGGTGGTGGTACAACCGATTTAAGTCTTATCAAAGTTGGCAGTGATCAAGGTAAATTAACTCTTGATCGTATTGGTGTTGGCGATCACTTAATGTTAGGTGGCGATAACCTCGATTTAGCATTAGCACACGTTGCCGAACAACGCTTACATGGCGAATCTAAAAAACTCAGCCCTGCCGCGTTATCAAAGCTGATTCAACAAACACGTAAAGTGAAAGAAAAGTTATTATCAGGCAATGCACCAGACAACGCCAAAGTGACAATGCTAGGCAGTGGCTCGCGTTTGATTGGTGGCGCTAAAAGTATTGAGCTAAACCGTGAAGAAGTGCATAGCATCGCCCTTGATGGCTTTTTCCCGATAACAGCATTTACTGATCAACCTAATCAACGCCAAGCAGCAATGGTCGAATTTGGGCTACCTTATGCGGCAGATCCTGCTATTAGTAAACATGTAGCACAGTTTATTGATCTGCATGATAATGTATGTCGTGAAGCGTTTAATGATTTTAACCTTCATCATCCAGATTCAATCGTTATTAGCGATGATCAACCTGCAATTCCAGTTGCCGTACTGCTCAATGGTGGGGTATTTAACAGCCCCCTACTTTCAGCACGTACCTTAGATATAATTTCTCGGTGGCGTGGCGCTCCAGTCACTGAACTGAAAAATCTGCATCCTGATTTAGCTGTCGCATTTGGTGCCGTTGCTTATGCTAAAGCTCGTCATGGCGCACAACTAAAAATTGGCGGAGGTTCTGCCCGTTCATTCTTTTTAACCATTGGTGAAAACAAAGGGACTAAGCAAGGTATCTGCTTATTACCAAAAGGGATTGAAGAAGGAATTGAAGTCACGCTAACGCACCGTAAATTTGCCCTAACCTTAGGCGAACCAGTGCGGTTTAATTTAGTCTCATCAACCAATGAGAAACAGCATGATGTCGGCGAGTTAATCGAAATATTAGGTGATGGTTATGTGAGCCTGCCCCCTTTTATTGCGACCTTAGAAAGTGATCGTGATCGTAGTGAACTCGCTGCAAATCAGAAAGATCGTGAAGAAGTGACATTGGCTTGTCAGCTAACAGAGGTCGGTACTCTACAAATTGAAGCGGTCAGCCTTACCGATAATAGCAAACGTTGGAAAGTTGAATTTGCTATCCGTAAAGATTTAGCCCGCTTAAACCGTAATGATAGTGATAGCACATTAGCTGAAAGTGAACTGCCAGCGCGAATGCCAGAAGCCATTGATGCGGTTAAGAAAGTCTTTGGTGGTAGTAAAACGACGGATAATAATAAAGCCGTTAAAACACTGCGCAATGATCTTGATAAAATATTAGGTAAACGTGATGCATGGGAAACGCCGTGTTTACGTGAACTTGCTACTACGTTGCTTGACAGTAAAAAACGCCGTCGTCGTTCAGATCTCCATGAACGTAACTGGTTAAAGCTTACAGGCTTTACTATGCGTCCCGGCTTTGGCTACCCTGCCGATGAATACCGCATGGAACAAATCTGGCAACTGTACCAACATGGCATTCAATTCGATACCAATACCCAAACATGGTGTGATTGGTGGACATTTTGGCGTCGTGTTGCAGGTGGTTTAACACAAGAACAACAGCTTATTATCTATAAAGATATCGCTAAGTACATCACGCCTGGTGCGAGTCGTAACGCGAAGCTTAATAAAGAGCTCCAAGAGCGTAGCTACGAAGACATGGTACGCTTAGCTGCCTCTTTAGAGCACTTACCATTTGATAAGAAGCTACAGTTAATTGAGTGGCTATTTGGCCGTCTTCAAAAAAATCAATATGCACAAGCACATTGGTGGGCAATTGGACGGATTGCAACCCGTTCTCCTTTTTATGGCAGTACCCATACTTTATTGTCAGCTGAACACGTATCTTACTGCTTACCAGAGCTGATGACGTATGATTGGCGTAAAGAGTCATATATTGGCTTTGCGGCTGTAATGATGACACGCATGACAGGTGATCGAACATTAGATATTAATGATGAATTACGTCAGCAAGTTATTGCTAAATTAAAGCAAAGTAAAGCGCCTGATAGCTGGGTCGAAATGGTTTCTGAGGTCAAAATATTGACAGAAGCAGAGACAAAGCGTGTGTTTGGTGATGCATTACCTAATGGATTACGTCTTATTGGTTAATTAATATCAAAATAACACAATAAAGAGAGGCATCTGCTTCTCTTTATTTAACTGCATATATTCAATCTAACATTTCTTATTTAAAAATAATGTCCAATTACTGGCTTAATGATTAAAAAAAATAGTCATTAATCTAACTTTTCCATTTTTAATTCTAATTTAAACGATAAAAATAATTCTATTAATCTTCTGTTAAGGTTCACATTGCTATTGTCTTGCTAACAGCATTTGTTTACTTGTTATATATATAACAAGTCGACCATTTTTCAAGCATTGAGTGGACGAATTGGAACGACCATCATCCCACTCTCCAAAAATCAAATAGGCAAGACTATGACAAATACACAATATGATTTAATCGCACAACGTATCTTCAAATCAGAGAACCAGCGTGTTGCTGTTGCTGCCGTGGTTTTTGATGGCCTATCAAGCTACGAAGCTGAGAAGCGTTATGAGCTACCAAAAGGCACGCTATCTCGTAACGTGCGTAAATATAAAAACGAAGTACAATACATTGAGTCTGTTTCTGCAGCTTAATTATCAATGCTTTATTTATAACTGAACCTATATACTTAATGTATATATGAAATAAAATAATCATGGTTCAGTTAGAGGCTAAATAAAAGAGAATGTAACTATACATTCTCTTTTAAATAATCTTAATATTATACAGTTACGATCAGTCACCGCTACGCAAACGTACGCTTATTTTAAATATCCCTACAGCTAAAACCAATAAACCTAATAACGTTATCGGACCCACATTAGTTAATACTTCCCATGGATGATTACTGGTTAAAATATTGAACGCCAAATTACTGACACTATTGAGCCAAGTGCCTATCGCCATTGAATCAAACAACATGTAGCTGATAAACTTAACTAATGTTATTACAACAAACAGTACCAATAATGGATGTTCTGTTAACTGAGAAGCACAAAAGATGACACACGCAATGGGTAATAACGCTAAACTCATCGCTGCCATCATTGAAATAAACTGCCCCCAATGCAACCCAATCGCAACTAAAGAAAGTGAATTTTCAACCAGCATGTCCGTTGGCATCACCCACATAGCGACAATCCATACCGTTACATCAATAAATAATAAGAGTAATGATGAAAACAATGGAATAATAACCAATGCAACTAACAATTTAATCGCAATCGCTTTAGTGTCACTTACTGGCATTGAATGCCAAAAAGCTAAACTGCCCTCTTTACGCTCTTTTGCCAGTGCTCTCGCCGAGTAAGTAAAAAAACTCAGTAATGAAACGATACCTGCAATAAAAAAAGATACCGATCCAACCACACCAGCAAATGATGATGCTGTAATGGGTGGTTGCCAGCCATCAATACCATTCATCTGGATATTAAAAGAAAAATTATTAATATTACTCAGTACAATAACAACTAAAAATGCTGCAAATAACGCTAAAAATAACGGTAATCGTATGATAATTTTATGTTCTAATAACTCTGTTTTGATCAACGTATAGCTTTGCTTCATTGCACTGCCTCCTGCTGTTTAGCTAAAAATATATCAGCAAGACTTGGTTGGCTAATGTCACCTAACAACGCTAACTTAGATACATCAGCACCTTCGAACAACAACCTATATTGTCCTAATTGATGATTTACCGTTAAGGGGTTTAATTGCTTGGCTACTGTCAGATTATCTTCACTAACAGATAAAATCGTAAACTCCGTCTCCAATGAGGATAGAGATGCTTGTAAAACCACTTGACCATTTTTAAGCACTAAAACATCCGTCAGTAAATGCGCAATTTCATTTACTTCATGGCTCGCAATAATTAATGCGCGATCACCTTCTGAAAACCACGCCATTAATGTACGATAAAAGGTCGAGCGGTACATGAGATCTAGCCCAAGAGTCGGCTCGTCTAATATAAGCACATTCACCTTTGTTGCCATTACAAGTGCAAGATGTAATTGCACTTTCATACCCTTTGATAATGTTCTTATTTTACTCTTAAGATTAATATTGGTTTGATCTAAATATTGCTGCATTTTTTGTGGTTCAAAATGGTCGTGTACACCCTCGGTATACGCTATTAATTGCTTTACTGTCATCCAATCTGGCAACATGGCAACATCAGAAATATAAGCAAGATGCTCAACTATTTTTTCACGGTGCTTTTCAGGTGACAAGCCAAAGATACTCAATTCACCCGCGCAACTGTGCATACCCAATAAAGTTTTAATCAACGTTGATTTACCCGCACCATTATGGCCGAGTAAGCCAAGAATTTGCCCACTAGATAAATTAAAACTAATGTTCTCTAATGCTTTTTTACCATGATAAGACTTAGTAATGTGCTGTGCTTTAATAAAAGGTTCATCACAGTTTATATTACCCACGTAAAATCCTTAGTGACTAATTAATCGAAACAATGTTCATTAATAACATAAACAAGTCGCTTTATAAATTAAAGGGTTACAAAATGACACCTTAAAAATAAAACAACGTTTAATTATATGATACCTGTAATCGAATCCTGATAATAAAATACACTATGCACAATAATATTTGTTATATGATGAAAAGTAAGGCGAGAGCATACAGAGCTAAATTTAATTAACTCTGTATACTAAATAGATGATTAATATAAATATGTAACTTACTATATTTAATAAGAAGGCTGTAATATAAATTACACAATAAATATAGTATTAGAACATCAGCAGTAGAAAACACAATTACATTTCAATAATCAATGTAGGAAATCTTGTTTACTTATTGATTTTTGTACTTATTCAGCTTCGTCAGATAGCTTTTCTACAATAAGATCGTAAGGTGAAACATCGTCTGTGTCCATCATTGCTAGAATCTCAATCATACGAGATAGACGTGATTCTTGTTTAAACTCATGTAAAACAGCAATTAGGTTATTGATTTTTTGTAGGGGAATTCGCTTGATTACTGCTTTTTGGCGACCAGGAACTTCATCAGCAAAATCAATTAAAATTTGACGGTAGTCAATACGGGCTTCCTTTACTTCCCCGCTTGCTTCCACACTTTTTAACATCGCACTGAGCGCTTTTTCTGCAGCTGCGAAACTGTCCATTAATAACCTCGGATAATAATACAAATTTGCTTTAGCATAAGAATTGCAAAGCATGCATTGATAAAATGATCAATCTTAATCGAAAAAATTAACATTGTTCTATATTTAGCCAAATGAAATTAGTAACCTCAGATGAATAAATGAGATTGGTGTTTGTTTACCAATACTCTTTAAGTGATCAGTTCACATTAAAGACTCTTTTATTATAATTGATTTTTTCATTTTCGTGTAGCAGCGAACGCCACTTCCATGGATATTACTCTGAGTTGGCTTTATTGTGAACACTAATTTAAAAAAATCGTCAATTTATTCACTCAAGATAGCGTTTATGTTCTTTTTTGACTCGATTCCTCACTTTATTATTCAATGTGCAATATTATATCCCTTAATAAAAAGGTAATAATCAACTATAGTTAGCTCTAATAATCATTCTAATAATAGGCAAGCTGTGCGTCCTTTAAACTCTCTTTTCGTTACCGTCATTATCGGTAGCATCGTTTCTTTTTCTAGCTTTGCTGCACATGCATCAATTCAATCTTCTGGCAGGTTTACATCAAATGGCCAATGTGAGGCTTATCAATCTTTTCGTAAACAAACCAACCCCGATAACACTCACCTTATTGCTAACAAACAATATTCAATAAAAGCGATTAATAAAAAAGAATTTGATTGGGTACAAATACTTATCCCTAATGCATCTCCTGCTATGCGCTGGGTTAATAAATCATGCGGTAGTGCGCAGTTTACTAGCAATACTTCAACTACGTATTCTTCATCTATACCATCAAACACATCATCAAAAAGCTGTGACACCCGTAATGAATTTGATTCTTATGT
>CAMQXY010000061.1 GCA_947039005.1 uncultured Photobacterium sp. | reverse complement strand
TATTTATATTTATAAGTCCAGTCTATATATGACTGATTGGCGATGATTGTAGGGGGGGAAAGGGCACGATCAAAGCTGACCAGTACTTTGGACAGTTAAAAATACTTTCTAGCGAACATTTGAGTTCATTTGGTATCATTTTACGCTGGTTTCTTGTGGTTTTCGCCACAATTAACATGATAAAGAACAGCGAAAAATCGATACTTAAATATCAGTATCGATTTTTTAGCGGTAGATAGAAGGGATTGATGGGGTTAGATTTGCCAATAGAGTTCAGATTTAAGTTTTTCCGCGATTGGCATCAGTTTTTCATCTTTATCACCAACAATAATTAAGCTGGCATCTTGCAGAGGTACTAATAAACTTTTATTGATATGGTCGCTATCTGTCGCCATCTTTGAACTTGTTTGCGGCACAATAAATACCGTCATTTTGCCTTTATCGGTACCCACGATCATATGCAAGGCACGATTACCATCAAAGCCACAATAATTGAGGTAATAAATATGACCTGGCAATTGATTCATACTGGTACCAAAAGGTTTAAGTTTGGCATTGACTTGCTGCAAGGTAACCGCTTCATCTGTATGCTCAACAAATTGCGCTTCAGCGTTAACATGTTGTAAAGCAATGGTAGACATCGATGGTGGCGTAAAGGCTTGCTGTTGTGGTTGTAAAGGATCAACGTCGTGTTGACCCACCATAACCCCGATAAAAAACATTACCGATGCGGCTAATCCGTAAGATAGATACTGTTTATAGCGATGGTGAGTTTTGGGCTGTGCCTGACTTGATTGATGAAATAGAATCCGATCTGCAAGATTATCTGGAATATCAACATTGAGTGTTTGTTTCAATTGCTGATCTAATTGTTGTAGCTCATTGGAAAAATGACGATTGGCCGTGGACTGGTTTTTAGTTTTAATCAGTTCTGGATCATTATCATTTGGATCCGCCAGTAGGCGACGACGAAATTCTAGATCATCCATTATGATTCCCCTGTTGAGTCGGTTTTTCTTCAAGTTGTTCTTTTAATTGGTTACGAGCCCGAAAAAGTCGTGTCATTACGGTGTTACGGTTAAGGTTTAAGATCCCTGCTATTTCATCGCCATTAAATCCAGCCATGACTTGTAAAATCAGTGGCTCTCGATATTCTGGCGCTAGTTTCATGATTAATCGATGCAGTAAATATTGTTCGGTATCCATTTCAATACTCGGCTTAGTATCTGCGATATGATGATCATCAATATCAACTAAATCGAATTGTTTACGTTCAAATCTGCGCGCATTTTCTCGGCGTAAGATGGTAATTAACCATGCTTTTGCCGCGTTATCATCTTGCAATTTATCTAATGATTTCCACGCTCGTAGACATGTTTCTTGCACTAAGTCTTCCGCAATATGAGGATCATGACATAGCCAATAAGCATAGCGATATAAATCTTGGTGCCAAGCTCTCACAAGAGCTTCGTAACGTTTTTGTTTATCCATATTTAAACAGACCGTGGCAGGAGACTTTTTGTTTCTAAAAATATTTTTTATCATTGAAGTGCCTGTCTAGCGTAATAGTACTAATAACTGATGCTACATGATGACTTTTGGGTGTGGCATTTTATCTTTCTAGCGTTTATCAGCTATAAATCGCAATAAAATTGATCTGGTGCAAATTCTGTTTGGGATGGTAGGTTATAGTGACTAGGTCATCTGATGGTTGAGGTTATGGTTAGGTTGAATGACTTAATAATAGCTAATGCCATCTGTTGAGCAAGATGACAACTTCCTTTTGAAGGCTGACTTTACTTTCTCCTATCAGGTTTTTCCTGATTTGCAATTGGCTTTATGTTAATTGATTATTTTATTACGCTGATTGATTGCTTTCTGCGTGAATTCAAACCATACCTGAGGGTGTGGTTTTTTTTTACCTCAAATTTATACTTATTATTAATTGTTAGCCTCTAAATATTCCATTAAGTTATATGTTTAATATCAATATTAAACTTGAATAGTATTGATCTTTTTTATGTGGCAACCAATATAAATATGGTTTTTTTACCAAAAATACTCTTTTCTTATCGTTTTTAAACAAATGTTTTATTTTGATAACTTTATGGTTACAATTGTGTGGTCTGACCTCGTTCTAGAGGTTACTTATAATTGTGACAAGGAGTTGCGATGACGGGTATTCAAAATATCACCACACGTAACGGTGAACGTATTGCTATTGTTAGCGGCTTACGAACGCCATTCGCACGTCAATCTACTGCATTTAATCGTTTATCAGCTCTTGATTTGGGTAAGTTAGCCATTAATGAAATGCTGCAAACTGCTGATTTTGACCCACAGTTAATTGAACAAGTTGTGTTTGGTCAGGTTGTACAAATGCCTGAAGCTCCGAATATCGCACGTGAAATTGTACTAGGCACAGGTATGAATGTTCGTACTGATGCTTATAGTGTTACTCGTGCTTGTGCAACAAGTTTTCAGGCGGCAGTGAATGTAACCGAAAGCATTATGGCAGGTACGATTGATATTGGTATTGCCGGCGGTGCTGATTCAACCTCAATGCTTCCGATTGGGGTCAGCAAAAAAATGGCAGCAACATTATTAGCATTAAGTAAAGCTAAAACCATGCCAGCAAGGTTGAAATTACTCAGTACATTAAGCGTTAAAGATCTGATGCCTGTTCCTCCTGCGGTTGCAGAATATTCAACCGGATTAAGCATGGGGCAAACGGCAGAACAAATGGCAAAAAGTCATGCCATTAGCCGTGAAGAACAAGATGCATTTGCGCATCGATCTCATACATTAGCTGCTCAAGCATGGCGAGATGGTCTACTCAAAAATGAAGTAATGACTGCATTTTATGCACCTTATCAGCAGTGGCTTGATCATGATAATAACGTTCGTCAAGACTCAACACTGGCAGCATATACCAAATTAACTCCTGCTTTTGATCGCCTGCATGGTAGCGTTACTGCCGCCAACTCAACGCCATTAACTGATGGTGCCGCGGCAATATTATTGATGCGAGAAGGGCGAGCAAAAGAATTAGGCTTAACCCCTCTTGGGTATATTCGATCTTATGCGTTTGCTGCAATAGATGTTGCGGAAGATATGTTGATGGGGCCTGCGTATGCGAGTCCGTTAGCCCTTGAACGTGCAGGGCTGACCCTTGGTGATTTAACCTTAATTGATATGCATGAGGCTTTTGCGGCTCAAACCTTAGCTAACGTGAAAATGTTTGGCTCTAAACGGTTTGCAAAACAAAAACTGGGTCGTGAGCAGGCCATTGGTGACATTGATATGGATAAGTTTAATGTTCTAGGCGGCTCTATTGCTTATGGTCATCCTTTTGCTGCCACTGGCGCGAGAATGATCACTCAAACCTTACATGAATTAAAACGTCGCGGTGGAGGTTTTGCATTAAATACGGCTTGTGCGGCAGGTGGTCTGGGCGTGGCAATGATTTTGGAGGCAGAATAATGACGCAATCAGCATTTAGTTTATCCTATGGCGATAATGGTATTAGCTGGCTTAAAATTGATGTCGCCAATGAAAAAATGAATACCTTACAAGCAGCTTTTGCTGATCAAATTAACGAAGTTTTAGCAGAATTAAGTGCTCATACTGAACTTAAAGGGTTGGTTGTGTATTCTGGTAAACCAGATAATTTTATTGCAGGTGCCGATATTCGAATGCTAGCAGAGTGTGAAACTGCCGCTGCAGCAGAGGCATTAGCGATTAAAGGCCAACAATTATTTTCCGCATTAGAAGATTTACCCATTCACGTTGTTGCTGCTATTCATGGTCCATGTTTAGGTGGTGGTTTAGAGCTTGCTTTAGCGTGTCATAGTCGTATTTGTACCGATGATGATAGTACGCGCTTAGGTTTACCTGAAGTGCAATTAGGTTTACTGCCCGGTTCTGGAGGAACACAACGTTTACCACGGTTAATCGGCGTTGCACATAGTTTAGAGTTAATGCTAACGGGTAAACAAGTTCGCGCAAAACAAGCGTTGAAAAAAGGACTGGTTGATCAAGTTGTGCCGTTGAGCATTTTATTACAAGCTGCAGAACAATTAGCTTTAACCGCAAAACCTATTCGTAGTCATTCATTTCAAGATTGGGCGATGACGGGTAATGCATTTGGTCGTAGTGTTGTGTTTGATCAAGCGGCTAAAAAAGCCCAGCAAAAGGCACGAGGTTGTTATCCTGCCATTGATGCGATTTTAGATACGGTAAAATATGGCTTAGAAAAAGGCATTGAGCAGGGGCTTGAGCAAGAAGCAAAAGTGTTTGGTGATTTGGTTATGACCGCTGAATCGTGTGCATTACGTAATATTTTTTTTGCGACTACCGCGATGAAAAAAGAAATAGGGGCTGATGCAGAACCTAAGACGATTAAGCGTATAGCAATACTTGGCGGTGGTTTAATGGGGGGCGGTATTGCTCATGTTTCTGCGATTAAAGCTGGTTATGCGGTACGGATTAAAGATATCACTAATGATGGTATTCAACATGCATTAGCCTATAACTACGCTATTTTAGATAAGCAACGTCAACGACGTATTATTAGAAAACCACAGTTACAACAACAGATGCTACGTATAACGGGTGGTATTGATTATCGTGGTGTAACTCATGCTGATGTGGTGATTGAAGCGGTATTTGAAGATATTGCACTCAAACAACAAATGGTTCAAGAAATTGAAGCAAATACCTCGAAAGAGACTATTTTTGCAACCAATACATCTTCTATTCCTATTCACCAAATTGCCGCTAATGCGCTGCGCCCACAAAATATTATTGGTTTACATTATTTTAGCCCTGTTGAAAAAATGCCATTAGTGGAAGTTATTCCTCATGCGACAACATCTGCGATTACCATTGCAACCGTGGTCGCATTAGCGAAAAAACAGGGTAAAACCCCAATAGTGGTTGCCGATAAAGCGGGTTTTTATGTTAACCGTATTTTAGCCCCTTATATGAATGAGGCGGCGCAGCTGTTATTAGCAGGCGAACCGATTGAGCATATTGATAATGCATTACTCAACTTTGGTTTCCCTGTTGGTCCTATTACATTACTGGATGAAGTTGGGGTGGATATTGGCGCGAAGATCAGTCCCATTTTAGAAGCAGAGTTCGGCGAACGTTTTGCAACACCAGCGATGTTTGAATGGTTACAGCAAGATGGTCGTCAAGGGCGTAAAAGTGGCAAAGGCTTCTATTTATATAACACCAAAACTAAAGAAGTCGATAAATCTGTGTATACCTTGTTGGGGGTTGAACCTCAGCAACAATTGACTGAAGTCGATATTGCTGTTCGTTGTAGTTTAATGATGCTTAATGAAGCGGCTCGGTGTTTGGATGAGGGGGTTATTCAATCGCCACGTGATGGTGATATTGGCGCTATATTTGGCATTGGTTTCCCACCGTTTCTTGGGGGACCATTTAGGTATATGGATCATTTAGGTTTAGATTTAGTGGTCGATATGCTGCGTGAATATAGTGATCTTTATGGTGAGCGTTTTGCGCCTTGTGATTATTTGGTTGAGATGGCACAAACAGAGCAGACGTTTTATTAGTAACGGATTATTATCTATTACAAGCAGCCTGCTTTGATGCAGGCTTATTTTTGGGTTGAGCATAGAGAATAGAGTAAGTCTGTGGGTATTAGCGAGTACAACGTGTTAAACGGAAATAGGATTCAAAGAATTTATTGCGACACAAACGATAGCTTACTGCAGCAATCACTAACGCAATAAAAGCATTCACATGACCCACTAATATCAGTAGCAATACACTCAATGCAATAAAACAGAAAGCATAGAGAAATATATCGATTTGGCTGTGGGATAATGTGGCAGCACAATGCGGGCAAACAAAATTATCTTCATACGCATGTAGTTTTGGTGCGTGTATTTTTATTTGGCAATGTGGGCATTGTTGTGTCACGTGAGTCCTCTTCTAATCTATTCGTTATTATCGTAGGTATTTCTATCTATATTAATTAGTGATAGTAATGGCGATATATTCGAGATAAATATTATGGATTAAAGGGGGCTTATTTGGCTACTGAAATATTATGAAAGCTGTTTTTATCATAAAAAAAATATTTTAATGTTAGTTATTAAAATAAAACCCTATTTATTAAAGTAAATAGGGTTTTTTATTTAGTATGCGTTTTTCTGGAAATCCGCTATAGATTCAATAGCTTTACCGAGAATTAACGGCGCTGAATCTTGATGTGTTTTACCTGTGTAATACATCACTAAGCGATTAGCCGTCCGAGGCTTAACCGTATCAACAATAAATTTAATCATGTCTGCTCGGCTTAGTTTCTTTAGCTTTTCGACCACTAATTGACGTTGATTAAAATCTTCATCTTTATTACCAATACTGACCCAGAACCGTTGTGCACGAGAACGTAGATTAGTATCGGGTTCCGATATCTGTGCAATTAATCCGGTTTTACTGGTTTGCCATTGAGCTTCATTTAGCTCTAATAACACCAATGCAAACGCATTAGTAAAGTCATCAATCGCATCAGATAAGTAACTCGGTTCCGCTACGGGTGATTGAATGTATAAGATCAATCCAGGGTGGCGATTTAAGGGTAAATTCCCCGTCCCCACCATATAACCAAGTTGTTGTTTAGTACGTAGTTCATGGAAAAACGTGGTCGACATTAAATGATTTGCGAGAGTGTAAATAGCAATCTTTTTAGGCGTCGTTTGGCGTGATTGGTAATACATTAAAATCGCGGAATCTTCATGATGACAATTTAACGCATAGGTTAAGGTGCCACTATTTTCTAAATGCACTAATGGACGTTGTGATTCACCGTATAATTGATCCGTCACTCTGAAGGCATCTTTTAGCGTTTCAGCCAGTGCCAACGCATCTTTTTTGATCCAGTTGCCATACACAAAAGTATCAATGTGTATCTCAGCAAACATTGCTTCAACAAACGGCGGCAATTCATCAATAGTGATGGTTTCGAGTGCTTCAATGAGGTGTGGATAAGGCGGATTATTCGGTTGTAATAAGCCCGTTAATTGATTAAATAACTGTGAAATTGGTTTATCTTCTGCTGCATTACGCCAATTACGTAACATTTGCGCTTTGATATTATCAAACCGTTGTTGGGTAAAGTTACGGTTTTTAAAACGCTCTAAAATCAATTGCATCAGTTGTGGTTGTTTTTCACTAAAACCTGACAGTTGTAGTGTTACTCCACCTTGGTGAGCATATAAATTGTAAGACATACCTGCTATTTCAGCAGGATAAGCCGATTCGTTAATGGCTTCTAACAGTAATTCAACACACAAGCGCGTTTTAACTATGTTGGCCGTTGAGCTTACTGCATGTGGGCTATCAATGGCGACATAGACAATACCTTTGGGTACTCGAAAGTCATGTTCTTGTTTATGCCATAATCGAAATCCAGGTAGATCTTGAATTAATTGTGGCGGTAATTCTGAGCCTGCTTCAAGAGCCAGTGGTTCAAATTTTTCACACAAATAGATATTAGGCTCTGGCAATAATAGCTCTGCATCAAGGCTAACATTGCTCCAGCTTTCTATCTGTTGTGGTGTTAATGGTGTGACGGAATAAGGGGTATCATACCAAGCCGCAACACGATCATAATATCCACCTTGTGCCACTAATGTCAGGCGCATATTACTGACAGTAAGGTAAGCTAATAGTTGTTCAAATAAATCTTGATCATAGCCTTCCATCATATAGTCGCCGTAGATAATATCTTCAGCGTTATAATGCAGTAAATTCATCACCAGATAACTAACGGTATCAAGTGGACGGCTTTTCTCTTGATAACGAAATGCCATTTCTAGGACTGATTTCTTTTCCTGATAACGCCAAGCATTTAACCCTTGCTGTTTTATTAGTGCAATAAAGGCAAATACACATTGAACGATTTCATCGGTGTGTTGCTGACCTTTAGGGGTTAAATTTAAACTTATCGTAAATTCGCGGAAATTATTGCCACTGACACCACCGCCAGCAGTAAGGGTGTTGATTAAGCCGCGTTTTTTTAAAATAGCCATTAAACTGCCAGTGCCCTCATTACCCAGTAAATGGGCAATGTATGACAAGGGTTTAATTTGATAGTGCTCATCGACCGATGGCAGTGCAAACGATAATGTTAACTTACGTAATTCTTTTATAGGTTCAATTTGAATGAACTTCTGAGATTCGTTTTTAGTAACAAATGGCACGTCTATTGCTACTTTCTTCGTTGTTGCATTGGGGATTTCACTAAAAAATGTTTGAGTATAATGCTCTAATTCATCCAGTGATTGTGGGCCTAATAGCACTAAGCCCATGACATCGGCAGAATAATGCTGATGATAAAAAGTCAGTAAATCGTCACGGACTGATTGACCATTGCGATCATCAAGTGTAGTAAGATCACCAACAGAAAACTTGGCGAAAGGATGTGCTTGATTTATGGTTTCTTTCT
Organism: uncultured Photobacterium sp.; assembly: GCA_947039005.1. Classification (GTDB taxonomy): domain Bacteria; phylum Pseudomonadota; class Gammaproteobacteria; order Enterobacterales; family Vibrionaceae; genus Photobacterium. Next base: position 9,444 of record CAMQXY010000061.1, on the reverse strand, counting down.
GGACTTGATATAAACGACGTACATCGTCTTTTATTTTTAATTTATACTCAGAATCAACGGCTTGTCTTTCTTTGTCGACCGCATCTTCATTGAATAATGGCGCAGTGAAAAACTGACCAAAGCGATCTAATCCTTCTTCAAAGGTCTGAGGGCTAATTTCAAAGAAGAAGGTGGTATTTTCAGTTCCTGTCCATGCATTATTTTTGCCACCATTACGATTGATAAAGGTTTGGAATTCACCTACACGAGGGTATTTCTCGGTGCCAAGAAATAGCATATGCTCAAGGAAGTGTGCCATACCTTGACGATCCATAGGATCATCAAAGTGGCCAATTTCGACTGATAATGCGGCAGCAGAACGAGGCGCTTCAGCATCATGAACGAGCAGTACTCGAAGTTCATTCGCTAAAGTGAGATAGCGATACTGCTTATGATCGTTAGGGCTAGTATGCACAGGAAGAGCCTATTTTAGAGGGAATTAGGGTAAGTATGACGTTCAATATTAAGGCTGGCAAATTGAAGATGCGATTAGATGAATTATAAGTCGATTTTTTGTTAACAAATTGATGCGTTAGTTATTATGTAATCAATTGAATCTATAAATAGTAGGCTTGTCCACAGAATTAAAATGATGTGGTTATGCCAATAATAAAAGCATGTAATAATAATCGACCAACTCTAAGATGTGAGTGGGAACAGCGATTGTTTAACTGAGGTTATCGGAATATCTATGCAAATTTATATTATGCGTCACGGCGAAGCCGAAAATTTTGCAGCCAGTGATGCAGAGCGCCCATTAAGCGCTCGCGGTATTGCTCAATCACAGCAAATGGCAACATTATTAGCATCAAATTTAAATGGTGAGTTGGATCAAGTCTGGGTTAGCCCTTATTTACGCGCTCAACAAACGTGGCAAGCAATGGCGGATATCTTACCAACGGCTGTTCAAGTTGGTAGCGTTGAGGATATTACCCCTTACGGTGATGCTGAAACGGTTGCTGAATATATTAAAGCAACAATTGATACTCAACAGCCACAATCACTACTGCTGATCTCACATTTACCCTTAGTGGGCTATTTAACCGCTGAGCTGGTAGCTGGTTTACAACCACCGATGTTTTTAACGTCAGCGATTGCTGCTATTGATTATGATCCTCAATCTGGACGCAGTAAATTGTTGTGGCAGCATCAACCGTATAAATAATGGATCATAACCATGACTAAGTTTGGAATAGTGGCCGTTATCAGCCTATTGTTTATTGCAGGATGCAGTGTCGGTGAGCCAGTTCGTATTTCTGCTAACGGGATGGTGAAATGGTCTGATGGACGTACCGAAGGGATGCATGTTTCACAAACGGGCAGTAGCTTAACGTTTGCTAATTATTCCAATGAAGTTGGTGCGCCAGCTTTGGTTATTTTTGCGCGTATTGATAGTGCGCGTAATGATGATTGTGAATATTTTTACGTTGAAACCGCAGTTAAAAAACGTCTTAAAGTCTGCGAGACAGGTGAAGTGACGTTATTTAACCGTGGCAAAGTCGTAAAAGTTGGTCATATGGTAAAACCAAGATATTAGCGCTCAGGTATATCAATTAATACGAGCAATGCACCCGCCCCACCAAATTCTAATGGTGCTTGGTGAAATGCCATTACATCAGGGTGCTGGGCTAACCACATCGGCGCTTTTTGTTTCAATATATATTTACCAATGCCATGCATCACACATGCACATGACACATGTTCTTTGATGCAAGCTGCAATCATCGCTGCTAACTCTCGTTTTGCTTCTTGTTGCGTCATACCGTGCATATCAAGGTAAATATCAGGAACATACACGCCGCGCCGTAATTTTTTCACTTCATACTTAGACACACCATCACGTGCATATTGGGTTGGACCCGTGTCGCTAAGATGGGGTTCAAACTCATCTGAGAAATAAAACTCATGATTTTGAGTCTCTTTGCCCATCACTTTTGCTTTATCCGCTTTTGAGTTCTGTTGACGTGGCGTGATTATGGTATCATGCGTGAACTTTTTTACGCCTTTTACCTCTGCCTTGAAGAGATCAAAATCATCTTCAAGCTGTGAATTTTTGTTACTCATAATAAAATTCCAACAATTATATAGTGGTATTGTAGCGTTTATCGGAGGCTATTTTGGATAAGATTTTTGTCGACGAAGCTGTCAGCGAACTTCACACATTACAGGACATGCTACGTTGGACGGTAAGCCGTTTTAATGCTGCAGGTCTATTTTACGGTCATGGTACAGACAATGCATGGGATGAAGCCGTGCAATTGGTATTACCGACAGTATACTTACCGTTGGATGTTCCACCGGAAGTGCGTAATTCTCGTTTAACAAGCAGTGAGCGTCACCGCATTGTTGAGCGTGTTATGCGTCGAATTAATGATCGTACACCCGTTTCATACTTAACGAATGTTGCCTACTTTTGTGGTATGGAGTTCTTCGTTGATGAGCGTGTACTTGTGCCACGTTCACCGATTGGTGAACTCATTGAAAACCGTTTTGAACCATTTTTACAACAAGAACCAACGCGCATCATGGATCTGTGTACGGGAAGTGGTTGCATCGGTATTGCTTGTGCACATATGTTCCCTGAAGCAGAAGTCGATATCGTTGATATTTCGACAGATGCATTAGCTGTTGCTGAACAGAATATAACGGATCATGGTCTTGAGCAGCAAGTGATTCCGCTTCGTTCTGATCTTTTACGCGATATACCTAAAGATAAATACGATCTTATCGTCACTAATCCGCCGTATGTTGACCAAGAAGATATGGACAGCCTACCTGAAGAGTTCCGTCATGAGCCTGAGCTAGGTTTAGCCGCTGGTAGTGATGGTCTAAAGTTAGTTCGTCGTATTCTTGCCAATGCGCCTGATTACCTTAAAGATGACGGTATTTTGATTTGTGAAGTTGGTAACTCAATGATCCACATGGAAGAGCAATACCCGCATATTCCATTCTTGTGGTTAGAGTTTGCTAATGGTGGTCACGGTGTATTCATGTTAACCCGTGAGCAGTTAGTTGATTGCGCTGAAGATTTTGCTCTTTACCGTGATTAATTAATAAAAAGATAAATCCAAAGACTAGCAAAAAGATTAATAAAAAATCAGCCATAGATTATGGCTGATTTTTTTTATTGTTATGACCGCTAAATTATTTTACTAACTCATCGTCATCTGTTTCTTGTTCAAGCCATAAAGCATTAATTATCGCAAATGAACAGGCAAGCAAAATACCTAAAAACCACGCTAAATACCACATAGTCAATTACTCCTTAGTACAGTGACGTCTTATTGTCTTCGATATATTTCGTATCAAGACGACCAAACATTTTGTAGTAACACCATGAGGTGTACGCCAAGATCACTGGCACCATAACAAATGCGACAATTGTAATAAGATTCAAGGTGTATTCAGATGAACTTGAATCCCAAATAGTTAAGCTTGCATTAGGCTCTAAGCTTGATGGTACGAAGAATGGGAACGTCGCAAAACCAAACGTTAATACCACGCCAACCGCCGTTAAGCTTGAGCATAAGAATGCAAACCCAGCACGTTCAGCACGTGAACATAATGCTGTCAATAATGGCATCACCACCGCAAGAATTGGTGCAATCCACAAGACAGGGTAGTTATGGTAGTTACTGAATAACCCACCCATTTGACGAGCAACTTCTTTAGTTAACGGATCTGACGCAGCATTAGGTAATACTTGTGAGGTGATCACATAGCCGTTAATGCCTTGAGCAACAAAACCCGCAATAATAAACACAATCGCCATTAATATTGCAGAAACGGCTGCAACATTACGTGCGCGAGTATGAATAGCTGCGGTTGTTTTCATCTGTAAGAACGTTGCACCTTGGGTGAGAATCATCAGTAAACTCACACCACCACAAAGTAACGCAAACGGATTTAATAACTCAAAGAATGATCCTTGATACGTAGGGATCAAAAATTCGTCCAACTTAAACGGAATACCTTGCATCAGGTTACCGAACGCGATGCCAAAAATAAGCGGTGGTACAAAGCTACCGACAAAGATCGCTTTATCCCACAAATTACGCCATCGAGTATCGGGCAACTTAGAACGGTAATCAAAACCTAATGGACGTAACCACAGTGACGCTAGTGCCAAGATCAGTGCTACATAAAAACCAGAGAATACGGTTGCGTAAACTAATGGCCATGCGGCAAATAATCCACCACCGGCAGTGATCAACCAAACTTGGTTACCATCCCAGTGCGGTGCAATGGCGTTAATCATTACTCGGCGTTCGCTATCTGTCTTACCAATAAAAGGTGACAGCATACCTACGCCCATATCAAAGCCATCTGTGATCGCAAAACCGATGCATAACACACCAATTAATACCCACCAGATGACTCGTAAGCTTTCATAATCAAACATTATTCTGTTTCTCCCTACTTATTGCTTATGCTTCAACCTGATGTGTGATCGTATCTTTAGCGTTATCTTGTTGTTCAAAATGATAACGACCTGTTTTTAAGCTACTTGGACCTAAACGTGCGAATTTCGCCATTAGGTATGCTTCAGCAATAAAGAACAGCGTATAAAGACCAATGATTAACGACAGTGAAAACCATAGCTGTGAGGGTGCTAAATGAGATGCAGCCATATTGACAGGCAGTATTTCACCAATTGCCCACGGTTGACGGCCATATTCAGCTACAAACCAACCGGCTTCAATTGCAATCCAAGGTAAAGGTATGCCATACAGTGCCGCTTTAAGAATCCATTTATTCTTAGTGACTTTATGACGACATGATTGAAAAAATGCTGCGCCAACAATGGCAAACATTAAGAAACCAGCACCGACCATGATACGGAAGGTAAAGAATAACGGCCATACACGCGGTATAGAGTCATTAGTCGCTTGTTGAATTTGTGCTGGTGTCGCATCAACAACATTCTTAGTATAAGGCTTCAATAATAAGCCATAACCTAAGTCGCCTTTTACTTCATTAAAGGCAGCAATATTAGCGGCGGTTCTATCACCTGAACGTAATTTCTTCAGTAAGCCATAAGCAACCATACCGTTACGAATACGGGCTGCATGCTGTTTCTTCAGATCACGAATACCAGTGACTTGAGTATCAAGCGAACGAGTAGCAATAATACCCATTAAATACGGGATCTTAATTGCGTATTCTGTTTCCATCTTATCTTGGTTAGGGAAACCAAAAGCGGTAAAGGCGGCAGGTGCAGGTTCGGTATGCCATTCAGCTTCAATCGCAGCCAGTTTGGTTTTTTGAACATCACCTAACTCATAGCCAGATTCATCACCGAGTATCATTACTGCAATAATTGACATTAATCCAAAAGAGGCAGCAATGGTAAATGAGCGACGAGCAAAAGCAAGATCACGACCTTTAAGTAAGTAGTAGGCACTTACGCCCAGAACGAACATTGAGCCACAAACATAACCTGATGCAACGGTGTGAACGAATTTAACTTGAGCCACAGGATTAAAGAGAACTTCTGAGAAGTTGGTCATCTCCATCCGCATGGTTTCATAATCAAAATGTCCACCGACAGGATTTTGCATCCAACCATTAGCAACAAGGATCAACAATGCTGATAAGTTAGAACCTAAAGCAACTAACCATGTTACGCCAAGGTGTTGGCGTTTTGATAAACGATCCCAGCCAAAAAAGAACATCCCGATCATGGTTGATTCAAGGAAGAAGGCCATTAAGGCTTCGATGGCTAATGGAACCCCAAAAATATCACCTACATAATGAGAATAGTAGGCCCAGTTAGTACCAAACTGAAACTCAAAGGTTAAACCTGTGGCGACACCAAGTGCAAAGTTGATGGCAAAAAGTTTACCCCAAAATTTAGTCATATCCTTATAAACTTGTTTTCCAGTTATGACATAAATTGATTCCATAATAGCTAATAAGAATGTCATTCCTAGCGTTAATGGTACGAATAAAAAGTGATACATTGCAGTAAATGCAAATTGAAATCGCGATAAATCAACGACATCGTGTAACATAATAATAAAGCCTTATTTATAATATTAATTTATAAAACTTTAAAAATTAATATTATATTATGAGGTGTTAAATTTTCATTGATTACTTGTTGCTAATTAATAATCTAAATAAATATAACAGCGTTGTTAAATAAAAACATATTATAAACAAGAAGATTTCACTGTTTAATAGAATTAAGTAATGTATTTTGCAATCTAAAAATCGCATTTTTATAACATATTAAATATATTCTGTTATTAATAACAGGTTGCGTTACAACTTAGTGGGGTAAATGTAAATATAACGGTAATATATATTATGTTGTAGGTATTTACCGTTTGACTTTATTTAAGGTAGATTAAATTAAATTGAATCTTTATTAAATGTAGGATTTAAAGAGTAAGGTTTAATGGAAGGTTCATGTTGTTAAAATGTTATTATATGACGAGTGTGACGCCTTATTATTTTATATTTAGATCTCACTCCAAATAGAATTTATGGAGTGAGATACTAAATTAAATCATCTTTGATTATGCTTTATGCTGCGCTTGTTTGGCTTCTAATGCTGCCATTACTGTGGCTTGATGTTGTAAATAGTCGTCAAGACCAGCACGACGTAAATCACAAGATGGGCAATCACCACAACCATCACCAACGATGCCGTTATAACAAGTTAATGTTTGCTCACGGACATAATCTAACTTGCCATATTGATCAGCAAGCGCCCATGTTTCTGCTTTATTTAGCCACATTAATGGGGTAGCGATAGTAAACTGGCGATCCATACCTAAGACTAACGATTGGTTAAGTGAACGCACAAATTCGTCACGGCAATCTGGGTAGCCAGAGAAATCAGTTTCACAGACACCCGTGATCACTGTTTCTGCGCCAATTTGATATGCATAAATACCGGCTAAAGTTAAAAACAAAATGTTACGCCCCGGCACAAATGAATTGGGTAAACCATTGGCTTGTAATTCATGAGAAACAGGAATGCTATCACGGGTTAATGAGCTAATAGCTAACTCACCCAGTAAGCTAACATCCATTACTTTATGAGCAGCAACCCCTAAATCGTTAGCAATATGCTCGGCAATTTTAATTTCTAGTTTGTGGCGTTGACCATAATCAAACGTAATACAGTGCACTTCATCGTAGTGCGCTAATGCTTGAATGAGACAGGTGGTTGAATCTTGACCGCCACTGAAAACAACTACGGCTTTTGCCATGATGAATTATCCTTTGTGAGTGATTACCGAGAAACAGTCGGTATAACAACATTCTAATGACGATGTCACTATAATGGAGTCGATATGCTAACCCAGCTGAGGGCGATAGAAAAGTAGCGATCACAAATAGCACCGATAAAAAAGCCACACAAAAATGTGTGGCATAAAAATAAGCAACAGATGCTTCTGCTATGCTAACCATTCACCCGTTTGTTGTAGGTGTTGTAATTGAGCAAGGTAAGCACTGGTATCGCCAATGTTTTCAGTGATCCATTCATCGTTATAATAGGTTTCTAAGTAACGTTCACCGCTATCACACAATAGAGTTACAATTGAACCTGTTTCACCGCGTTGTTTCATTTCTGTCGCTAACTGTAATACGCCGTATAGGTTAGTGCCGGTTGATGCGCCCGCTTTTCGCCCAATAATATGTTCAAGCCAATGTACCGTTGCTACACTCGCAGCATCAGGAATTTTACGCATTTCACTGATAACGTTAGGAATGAAACTTGGTTCAACGCGCGGTCGTCCAATACCTTCGATACGGCTACCTGTGTCTAAGGTAATGCTGGCATCTCGATCCATAAAATAGTCATAGAACACTGAATTTTCAGGATCAACTACGCATAATTGTGTTTGGTGCATTTGGTAACGAATATAGCGACCAATTGTAGCTGATGTACCACCAGTACCGGGGCTCATTACAATCCATGTGGGGATTGGAAAACGCTCCAATTCCATTTGGTTAAAAATACTATTAGCGATGTTGTTATTTCCACGCCAGTCAGTTGCACGCTCAGCGTAGGTAAATTGATCCATATAATGACCATTTAATTCTTTGGCTAAGCGGCGCGATTCATCATAAATGGCAGCTGATGAATCAACAAAGTGGGCTTTACCGCCATAAAATTCAATTTGTTCAATTTTTTTACGGGCCGTTTTACGAGGAACAACTGCAATAAACGGTAGTCTTAGTAAACGTGCAAAGTAGGCTTCTGATACAGCAGTACTCCCCGATGATGATTCAATCACGGTGGTGTCTTGATTGATCCAGCCATTACATAAGGCATACAGAAATAATGAACGAGCTAAGCGATGCTTAAGACTTCCTGTTGGGTGAGTACTTTCATCTTTTAGATAAAGATCGATACCGTCAAGACTAGGAATATCCAGTTTAATAAGATGTGTATCGGCAGAACGTTGATAGTCTGCTTCAATGGCTTTGATGGCGTTACTGATCCAAGCGTTTTGTTCTGATGCGGTATGTATATTCATAGTCTTTCCTTTTTGCTTAATTCGAATCCATCGAGTGTTTACCGAGTCAACTCCTTTGAATCAACTTGGGTATATAGTAAACAGTTATGTAGGGAAAAGCTTTGCTTTGTTTATCGTTTACTATGAATATTTTAGTAATAAATTCTATTATTTTATTTAAAGTTGGAATTATTTTTTATTTATTGTATTTATTGTGGAATTTATTTTTAATTGTATCTTTTTTGTTCTGATAAATGTTACTACTTTATATCTAAAACCAAAGTCTGTTTATTGTTAATCTATATAAACAAATGGTAGCGATTATCATTATTGGTGATTTTTTTTGCCTCTTCGCTGAATAAGAGGTATTTTTTAGTAAGTATTTACCCTTTTATCGTAATTGGTGGAATTAATGGCAGTTTTAGATAGTGTTGATAGAACGTTATTACGTTTGTTGCAAAATGATGCAACCATGCCGTTGGCAGAGCTTGCAGAAGCCGTAAATTTAACAACCACGCCATGTTGGAAGCGATTAAAGCGCCTTGAAGAAGATGGCATTTTGCGGCAACGGGTAGCATTGCTTGATCCGGTAAAATTAGGCATTGCTTTTACCGCTTTCGTACAAGTAAAAACCAGTAATCATTCTCAAGATTGGTTTAATCGTTTTGTATCGACAGTCACTGAGTATCCTGAAGTGATGGAGTTTTATCGTATGGCTGGAGAATATGACTATATGATGAAAGTACAAGTCGCAGATATGAAAGCTTTTGATAATCTTTATAAGAAGCTAGTCGCTTCGGTTTCTGATCTCACTAATGTAACGTCCACTTTTGCAATGGAACCGCTGAAATACACTACTGCATTGCCCGTTTAAACCGTTCCTATGTCGGGTGATCAAACCTGATCATCCGTCGTGTGCCGAACGCGC
>CAMQXY010000060.1 GCA_947039005.1 uncultured Photobacterium sp. | reverse complement strand
TGATATCAATGTTTTTTTATTTGTTTTCATCATTTAATCGCTCATGAATACAGGTAAAATTCCACACTGTGTTTAAATCAACATCCATATCTTTAACAAAATTTTGGGCTAAATTCGTCTTCTCGGAAAAATAACACCCAATTCAATCTATCGTTATTACAATACTTCCATAATACTAGAAATATAGTTTTACGCTAGATGTATATCAACACTTATTAATATAATACGTATTAGACTCTAAAGCCTTTTTAAAGAAACTCAGCACCATGATTATTATTGAAATCCGCCCCATGAATGAGGCGGTTTTACGCCTAACAGATAAATAGGCGGGTTATTTTTCCATTAAGCCTTTGCTGTTCAGATAATCCGCAATAAATGGACGTGATTCTTTAGACAACGTTGCTGTTACAGCGCTAGACCAATCTTGTTGTTTATTATGCGTAGAACGCTGCTGATAATATTCAATCATTTGTTGATCATATTCAGCTAACAGCGGTTTATTTAATGGTTGATATTCATTTTCATGTAAAATCATTGCCATTGGTAAGCGTGGTTTTGTCTGTGGATCTTGCGCTGGCACCCCTAAACACATCCCAAATAATATCGCGCTATATGGCGGTAAATTTAATAATGCATCAACCTCATGCGGGCTATTACGCAACCCACCAATATAAACCCCACCTAACCCCATAGATTCAGCGGCTAACAAACAGTTTTGCGCCATAAGACCACTATCAATCGCACCAATTAAGGTTAATTCGGTATATTCAGGTTTGATCTCAGGACTAATAGAATAATGACGTTGGTAATCAATACAAAACACTAAAAATTCAGCCGCCTCTTTTACATAAGCTTGATCGCCGGCAAGGTGTGCAAGTGCTGCGCGTTTTTCAGGATCAGTGATACGAATAATCGATGTCGCTTGGATCATACTTGAACTAGAAGCGGCAATACCCGCAGCAATAATAGTCGTTAATTGCTCGTCAGAAATGGCAGCATCAGTAAATTTACGGATAGAGCGATGGCCAAGCATGGTTTGAATCGTGGTATTCATAAATATCAGTCCATAGAAATATTTTAGCTACATTAATACAAACCATAAAAGCTGCAACCTTTTTATGGCTGCCTTTTTATCATCGTACTACTCTATAAATTATTAACAATACAGGTGATAACACCTCGTGATTTTAGATAAAAATCTCATTTATAGTATAAAATTCAGATAGATGTAATTTTGCGTGATAGTGTCAACCATATACATCTTAAAAAGTGAGAACCATACGAATGAATATCAGCCACCTTGATCATTTGGTATTAACTGTAAGTAATATTAATAACAGTGCTGATTTCTATCAAAACATACTCGGCATGCAATTAGTCACCTTTGGAGATAATCGGTTTGCACTCACCTTTGGCAACCAAAAGATCAACCTCCACCAGCATGGAGCAGAATTTGAGCCTAAGGCAAACACAGTACAAGTTGGCAGTGCTGATTTATGTTTTATTACAAATACCAATCTTGATGATGTCAAACAACAGCTTGAGCAACAACAGGTAATGATTATCGAAGGCCCTGTTGAACGTACAGGTGCAACAGGAAAAATCATGTCGATCTATTTTCGCGATCCTGATGGTAATTTAATTGAAGTATCAAATTATATCGTGATGTAATTTAATAGAGAACGAATAGGTGCTCACCAATATTCTTATAGAAAAAAACTAAGCACCTTATTATTTATTCACTCACAAACCTGACGTTTTTATTTAAACATTCCAATACATTGCTGTTTTCACCACGGTAATTAAGCGTTTAATATCATCGGGATATACCTCACCAATCGTACCGATCCTAAAACAATCAGAATGAGAAACTTTTCCCGGATAGATAACAAAACCAAGATCTTTTAAACGTTGATAGAATATTTTAAATTGATAATCATGGTGCGATGGCGAATAAAAAGACGTAATAATAGGTGAGTGCAAACTGTCATCTAACAATGTTTCAAAACCTAATTCGCGCATACCCGCAACCAAGTTTTGTTGATTACATTGGTAACGCTGATGCCGTTCAGTAATCCCCCCTTCTTGTTCTAATTCAATCAATGCCTGATAAAAAGCACGAACAGTATGGGTTGGGGACGTAAAGCGCCATTTCCCCTGATTGATTTCCATATGGTGCCATTGATCATACAGATCCAAACTTAAAGAACGTGCTAATCCTTGGCATTTTTCAATTTGACTACGTTTTGCAATAACAAAACCAAAGCCAGGTACTCCCTGAATACACTTATTCGCTGAGCTAATCATAAAATCAACATCTAGCTCACCAATATCCATAGGGATCCCGCCAAAACTCGACATTGCATCCAAAATAACAACTTTATTAAACCGTTTAGCCAATGATATGACATCCGCAATAGGGTTCAGCATCCCCGTCGTTGTTTCGCAATGAACAATAGCAACATGGCTAATTGTGGTGTCATTTTTTAATACATCTTCAATCTGTTCAAGATTTGGCGGTACCATTTCAGCCGATGAAATAACATGACATGGAATATTGAGGCACTGAGCAATTTGTGCCATTCGAGCCCCATAAACACCGTTATCAATCACCAATAATTTACCTTGGTTACTGATCACACTGCCTATTGTCGCTTCCACCGCTGCAGTCCCACTCCCCTGCATTAGTACGCAGGTGTAATCACTGGCAGCGGTTGCAATCTTAACCAATTTTTCACGGATCACTTCGACAATATCTTTATTATAATCATCATCCCAAGTGCACCAATCTTTTAGCATCGCTTCACGAACAGTCGTTGAGGTTGATAGCGGCCCAGGTGTTAACAAAATATAATCATTTTTCATTGTGTACCTACTAAAATAATATGTTCAATAACCAATAAAATTACGGACGCTCTCCACGGGCAATCCGCGCAGAAATCACGTTAACAACAGCAGCAATATCTTCAAGCGCATCAACAACATAATGAGCGCCAGCATTGTACAATTCACCGTATGCTTTGCGCAGTAAGTGTTCTTTTTCTACTGCTGAACATTGTTGCCATTCCACCTCGGTTAACCCGACCGTATTGCCTGTTTTTGCTAATCCAATGGTCCACATTCCCGCATTAAGCCCTTCTAAAATACCAGGAACAGCATCATCAATTTTAATCACACGCCACACTGCACTGACACCTAATTGATTTACATTTTCAAGTGCCATCCAAGGCCCAGGGCGAGAACCTGCTGGGAGATCATCGGATGCAACCACACAATCAGGTGCGTAGCCATATTGAGCAGCAACAGGCACTAATGCATCCATTACTTCACGGGGATAACCAGAACAGCTACCAATTTTAATATTTTGTTGGCGTAACCAATTAATTGCCGCTAATGCCCCTGCGATAGGTTCAGCATGATCAACCACTTTTATTTTTTGTAATGGAATAAAAGTATTGTAAATATAATCAACATCCTGCTCACTCATTGGCGCGTTAAATTGTGCTTTCCAACGCGCAGCCACCGTCGGTAGTTTCCCTAAGGCATTAATATGATCCCATTTACCCAACCCCATTGGGATACGTGCTTCTTCCAATGTAATATCAAAGTTATAAGCTTCTTTTAATGCCTTCACAAAAATCGTTGTTGGTGCCAGCGAGCCATAATCAACAACCGTTCCTGCCCAATCTAATACTACACATTCAACTTGACGCATTTTACACTCTCACTAATGTTGGCTCTGCCATTACAGATATATCTGCGGGTTGGTCAGAAAGAATATGGGAAAAGTAAATCCATGAAGCAATAATCAAAGAGCCTGTTATTAAAGAAACGAAATAACTGGTATTAATAAAGAAATCTAACCACGAAAGATCTGCTTGCCCAAACGCACGATATAACATGATGCTCACACTGCCTAAATATCCAGCAGAATCAGCAAGGTACATTATAAATCCCGCATTAGCGGCGACTTGAAGAGAAGCGATCATTCGGTCGAACATAAAACAATTAAAAGGAATGTAAGCGGTATAAAGTCCAGCCCCTAATGCAACCATCCATGTTTTGGCCTCTATCATTGCCAATTCAAACAACAATGTTGAGCCACCAACAACAGTCACCCCCATAAGAATAACAATATGGTTGGCAAAGAAAGCCTTGGTATTATTTTTAATCACGACCATTACCGCAAGACCAAACAGAACGAAGAAAGCAACACGGATACCGATATAAGCAAAAATGCCAGATTCATCGCCATATCCCAATGCGTGCCATAATTCAGATTCGAAGTTATCTCTAAAATCTCGCATACCCGTCAGGAACATAAATGCTAATACTAATAAAATAATCCCAGGGGCAAATTTCATAAAAAATTGTTTACGAGCAGCTTTATTCATTGGCTCCCGTTTTTGACGTTCAGCAATATCAAGCGCACTGGGTGGTGGTATATTCGCAAGCCCTATCACCGACAATATCAATAATGGCGTAAATAACGCTCCAGCAACGGCAGGCATCCATATATCAGGGATCCCCATATCAACGATTAACCATTTTCCGATGCTACGTACCCACCCAGAAGCGACAATAAATGTAACCCCTAAGCATGCACCGAGAATTTCAGTCGTACGGCGACCTTCAACAAACCCAAACACTAAGCCCCAGATCATGCCTAGTGGTAATCCATTAATAAATAAAAGTGCGATATTATAAGGAGCAGGTACTAATGGAAATGCGATTAAGGTAAGTTCAGCGACCATCAATAACAGAAAAATGGTTATTGCACGCCGACTCTTGGTCATTTCAGAGACAACTTTAATACCGATGAATTTTGATAACATATAACCAAAAACTTGAGCAATAACTAATGCAACTTTGAAATCAATATCGTAATCCCAACCAACAATATTTTCATAACTTCCCGCGGTAAACGGCTTTCTAAATGCATATGCACAAAGATATGCCATAAATGCTGCTGCCGAGGTATATATAACAAACAGTACATCATAACGCTCGAGTGCATTCCGAAATCGGAGCATCATCCCTAACTTCATTGCTGTCATAAATAATCCATTATCATGCAAGTCTATATTCCACGATGGTGTAGACCGTATTTAATTTATGGCCGAATATTAGTATTCATTTATGAACTATTTATTTAAAAACAATGATATTTTCGTAACGGTAGTATGACATTATTAATACGCTATTTTGATTTAATATAATATCAACAAAGGGATCTTCCCAGTTAAATTCGGTATACAAATAGAGAGGGATATTATTATCTGATTGAATGCCAATGCTATATATTGATAGTAAAAAATAAGACCGTCTAGTACCTGATTAAACCGTAACCGCTAAAATAATGGCATTTAATTTATAGACCAATAACAAAAAGAGCCATCTAAAATTATTTAGATGGCTCTTTAGTGCGATGTATCCATAAATACTCACATTTAAATAATACACATACGAATAAATAGGTTTCCTATCATACTCAATTATTACTGTAGAGAATAACGAGAGTTGAAATTCATAATTCGAATAACAACACCATCGAAATAATATGTTGTATTTATAAGGAATACGCTATTAAACGTTAACTATTTTGCGGCGAGTTAATATCTTTTCGAACAAAGATATTTGTTTTTCAGATAATTCGCCATGATTAAGCACAGTTTGATTAAGGTTACTCAAATAATCACGCTCCCAATGCGTTAAGCATGGGGAATGCAATAATAAGACAGTATTAATTTTATTCATTAACGCCAGATTATTCGTCATACTCCCATTCCTTATCCCATGCTTGCTGCGCTTTAATGTTTTCAATACGCTCACGAATACTGACAGTGCGTTGATTAACAGTTAATGGCTTTTTTTTCTTAGGTTTGGTGTCAATTGATAATTTAGGTTCTTTCGCTGTAAGCTTTGTCATGGTTTACCTTATTGATTTTAAATATACAAATCTGGCTCATACTGATAGATAACTAACTCTTTGAAATTAAATAGTAAAATAATAGAAATAAGTTGCTATCAGATAACGTATATTTACAGTGGTATATAATTCAAATTGAAGAATAAAATAGTGTCAAAAGCACTTAGGTGCATAATGAACAATAAATTAAATCTAACTTTACTTTGTACCGCTGCATAAATTAGAACCATACTAATGAATAATATTTACGTGTTAGCACTATTCACTTTCAGACTGTACGAAAAACTTGCGATATTATAACACACTTTTCATATAATTACTTGCGTAATGTGTTTATTTTTGATAGCACGAAAATTTCAGGAAAAAAATGACGACCACTACACCCTATTTTTGTTAAGAGCCATTGTTACCCCCCCCTAAAAGTAAGTTTTTTGTTTGCATAATTACCATTGATTTTTTAGGTGGGAAGCGCATATTAGAGAAAAGCGAGATTAAACGAATATCGCTATTTAAACCGTCGTTGGCCAAGATGACCAACCTCAAAAAAATAAGAGGTTAGTATTATGAGTAAGTCTCTAGATACAAAGAAAGGCAATAAAAAACCATCTTTAACGACAAAAGAGAAAAAAGCTAAAAAATTAGCTAAAATCACTAAAAAAATAGTATCTAACAGCTAACAAATACCGTTAAGCTGCATTAGCAAAGCTTCTAATACATTTAATTTATTAGAAGCTTTGATAGTTATTTATATACTGCAATTTATTTTAATAACCTTTATGGTTTATCTGCTCAACGTACTAAAAGTAATCTCTTTCCCTTCAATATATTTAAATATCTTATCGCCAATTATAAATAACAACAGTAATTTATAATCATACATAAATATATCAGGGGATTGGCTAATTTAGCATTTCATCAATTATTTCGTATATCGGTAATTACGATAGGTAAATAGTAATACTTCCCCCTTAAAATAATTGTACTGAACTAAAAAACCGCAAAAAAAAGGCATTAACAAACTCAATCTGCTAACACCTTAAATAAATAGAACATCATGTTACGTATGACGAACATATTTTAGTTTAATAATTACGTTTGGTTTAACTATTAATCAATGCAGCAATCAGTACAACTTTGTAATACGATTTCGTGTTCAAAGACTGCTGTGTCGTTACCATCAGCCAATAGCTCTGCTATTTCATCTGCTACTTCTTGCTCATCTTCGGCTTTAACTTTATTTGCTAATTCTTCTTCAGAGTAACCATAGAAATTCAGCAATAAGTAATCACGCGCTTCGTCTTTAGTACAAGTAACCTTCACTGAAAGATCTGGTTCAACGTTGCCTTGCGCGATAATCGCAGCCACTTGCGCTTGAACATCATCTTTCATCGCAGGCGTTAACCAACCAAGATCAGTACTTACTGTAGTTTTTTTACAGTCAAAACAAGGAAGTTGATGAAAGTAATATTGAAAATTAGTCATAGGTAATTTCTTCATTTTTGAGTGTTGTATAGCAAGATTATGCCCGTTTTCTAGCAAAATACTATCTCAATAGACATTGAATATTGGATTACCAAAGATGACTTGAATCAGAGTACAGAGAAAGATAACGCTGATCACTCAGCTAATACTAAAAACAAAGGTATAGGCTCACCATTCCAAGTAGATTTATAGCTACCTAAAAATATAAATGGACAGAAATTAGTTAGAACTAGGACTCTAACTAAATGAATATGAAATCTACCACTGAAAGAAATTTTCATACGTAACTATTAAAACTAACACGTTTATGCCCCTTTATCAGTTAGATCAAATACTCATTCATATATTATTAACGTGATTTTGGATTAGTTTTAATAATCAATTTATTCTTGCTGATTAAGTAAAATTCAAGTTACTGTGATTTTATTTAAATGATTATCTTGAAGTAAAAAAGCATCGCTAATGTAATTACTTTCTGTCCAAAACTCTTGTAAAATAGCCTAAAAATTTAGTCATTAAGCAGTGTGAAAGTAAGAATGCTTATTAATATACTGTTATGCTTCAGAGGAAAATATGAAATATACAAGAAATCAACATATGCTTTCTCAATGGGTATTGAGAAACTTCAGGAGTGACGATTCGGTTGATAAATCAAGCGATAAACAGCGAGTTTGGTGTCATACCGTATTCCCTGAAGAAGAAAAAAATGAAATCAGGGTTATTCCTTTGCCTATATCATCAGTAGCAATTGCAAAGAACTGTTTTATGTTAGTCGATAGTGAAACAGATCAAAAATTTGATATAGAAAACGAATTGTCCGAGTATGAGAGAAAAACATCCATTGTATTCAATGAACTAATTCAGAAACATAAATTTCATAAATTACTTGATGTTACTCGTAAAGGAAATTGTCTCGAGACATTACTGAATTTTATGGTTATTCAGATGGTCCTTGGATTTTATAATCCCCAAAATAAAATGGAGGGTAAAGATGAAGTTCTATCTCCATTCTTAGATGAAATGGTTGAAAACTTTGATGCTATAAAGGAGCAGATATTGAATCCTCCTAAGCATGTAAAAGCATACTATGCTCAACCCTTATTTAAAAAAATGGTAAGAGTTGTTAACTCAAAATCTGAAGTTTCTGAAAGATGTAAGTCATTGTTTATTATATTAATGTTAGCAGAGGCAGCGCTTATGCCAACGCTATTTGGATATCTATCTGCGGTTAGAAGTCAGATGTTCAAGAATATTCACATAACCGGTATTCATCACACAGGCTATGACTTTGACAGCACGGATATAAGACCTGTATTTACAATCAGTCCGAATACTTTTGTTGTAAATCCAAAAAATGACCTCAACTTCTTACCCTTAGCGCATAATCTATGTATAAGCTTTTCACTTAAAGGGTTTAATGGTTATAACAATCATCTAGAGATATATAGTGCAAACCCTTCAAAGCTAAAATGTAGAAGCAGCAAAAGACTACGCACTTACAAAGTTTCACATGATGCTATCGATAATATGATTGGATGGGTTGCTATGGGTAATGTTGGTCATACAAATACAATATATTCTCCCCACGAGTTGAAAGATGTTGAAGCTTATCTGCAACTACAACAAGAGAATGAAGATTTTTTCTATACACCTAGACACCCACAACCTATCGAAGTGTAAGAAGCATAACAGATAAGGATATGTGTCGCGCAGCCGACACCTATCCGAAGTGTTGGACAAGCCCGAGCGGCTTTATATAAGTAAATATTGGGAATGTCATGAAGGGTGATACTGAAAAGAAGTCGAGCGTTATCCTTGGCGTGAACCAATTAATTTAATTCATTGATTTATAATTAGATCCTCTTTAATTATTACGCGTTAATGCCATTATCCTTATTATTTTACGTTTTTATCTGGGTCGAAAAATCCCCGCCAATTGCATGACATGCTGACAGCATGGACAAAAGGGTTGTGCCGTTAAACTGACAACTTTTTGTTGTGAGGGCAACGTCAGTTGCCCTGCTAACATAAAGGCATATTGGATCACTTGAAGTTGTTTCTTCTCATGCCCTCGTAATAAACCATAATCACGAACTCGCCTTAATCCTTTTGGTAATACATGTTGCAATATCAGCCATAGAAACTGTAATACAGGCAAAGCGCGTGTTTTCATTGTTTTTGTTTGATTATCTTTATATCGAAATGTCACCTGAAAAAAAACATAAAAAAACATAGGACACCCATAACTTTCGCAATCCATTACGATCAATGCTGATAGTTCTCCATGAATGGGTTTTAATCAATTGCGCAAAGTATCGCTTGAGATCATCAGTGGTTAACGTATCAGGTGATTTATCTAAATGGTGAGTAATGCGACGAAGTGCACTACTATAACCATCAATGTTTACCTTGTAAGGTTAGGTTGGTAACATATTGCTCATAAAGACAATCTGAACGTTATTGTTGTTCGTTATTCATCATTAATACTCCATTATAAGGAGTATTAAAGGTAGCTTAATCGCTGTCTGCTTTACTCTGCCGCGCAGCGGCTTCGTTCAACAAACAATTCAACAGTGATTCGCAATGCTCGGCGCTCTCACTTCGGGTTGAATTTAGTGTTTACAGCGCAGTGTTTGCGCTGCTCACACGTTAATTAGGCGTTATGTACTAGGAGGAAAAATGTACGAATTTTCAAAAATGGTGAGAGAAATCTTTCTTGAGAATAAAGCAAATATTGATCTGCCTTTTTTCTATAGCTTTCCTAAAAATAGTTGTGAAAGCGCTTCATATTTCTTGGCTGCATTGCTAGCTCAAAAATTCCCAGATAAAGAGTTTTTGGTTGTTCATGGTTACAAACACTCATCTGATGAACATCATTACTGGGTTGAAGTAGATGGTCGTGTGATAGACATTACCGCAGACCAATTTAATAAAGTACGCGAACCTATTTATGGGACTGATAGTCATCCTCTTGAAGGTAAATTTGTTCCAGATTCTAAAACAGAAGCCATACAAGGTATCAAGCGCTTTGATTTAGTCGAGTTGGAGCGCAAGAAAGCGGTGTGGGGACATATCTCTGCACTGATTGAACAACGTACATAACAGATAAATATATGTGTCGCGTAGCCGAAACCTATCCGAAGTGTTGGACAAGTCCAAGCCACCTTATATAAGTAAATATTGGAAATATCATGAAGGGTGATACTGAAAATTCGAGTATTGCATCTCCCTTACTTTTCCTAATGACTATTAGTTTAGATAGATCAATCTTTCTAAGAAGCTTTTGTCCACTAATGAGTTAGCTATTCAGCTAGCTCTCGTGGCTAGCCCAATGTAATTAAATTAAATATCAATAAATTGCTTAATTGAAATAAAATTTGTATCAAGATTTAAAAATCTTAAATCAACAGAAATACCTAACGTTTGATTAGAAATATAAATAATTTCTTTTCTAAACTTATCTTCGAAATCATCTTTATCTTTAATGCACTTAGATGACCTATCTTCCCAAAAGTGAACATCTCTATTTTTTATTTCTGTAAGGTCTGTAAATTGAAGTAATTGGAGGGAAATATTTGCGCAGGTAATTATGCGGTTAGTAATATCTTTATGTTTTTTAAAATCTAAAGACTCAACAATATATGACTGTTTAATTACTTCTTTTAATGTCATATCGAAATCCTGTAAATTTTTTACAGCTTGTTTTTCCCATTGTTCTGGTATCTGGTAGTTTTGGCCACTTTTATTTATCCCTTGGGTAACAAGGCCTCCTATTGCATGCTGAAACTCACAGTATTTAACTCCTTTCATATGCAAGTCAAACATCTGAGTTATAAGCTCATTTTTTAGTTGGAAGTGATGATCGTTAAACCATTCATTCTTAGCTTTCCAGGCGACATAAACGGCTAAGCAAGTAGCAATACCGCCAAGGAGGCCACCAACGCTTCCAAGTGAAGATAAAAGACCAGACCAATCGCTAGACTTCAATTCATTTTTAAATGAAGTTGCACCAATCAATGTCCCAAACATAATAAGTGATAGAATCACAAAAAGAGACATAGCTATAGATAGGTAATGAAGTAAATTTTTTTTTCTTATATTCTGCATTTTAGAAATGTAAGATTAGCTGTTTAGTAAGTATAATTTTACTACTTGCATATACATTTCACAATTCAGTTTTACATTATTTGAAGTTATTCATAAATTTCTAATGTTCGATTTCTGAAAATGATTTCTGTCCACAAACTAGTTACAACAAAAATAAAACCAATTAGCTCTACAACATGCTTATAGTAGATCCCCTATCTCGTTCGTAACCTCACTGTAGGGAATGACGCGGGAGAAGTACCGTATCAGAAGGTGCTGTGATTAAGTAACGCTTGTAATACGTTCACAGGTCTAGATATTTGGTAGTTTGGTAGTTTGGTAGTTTGGTAGTTTGGTAGTTTGGTAGTTTGGTAGTTTGAAGATTATAACGAAGGCAGTATTGATAAATATAAAAAGAAAGGCAAAAAACAATAATATTAAACTACACTGTAGAGAGTGTATTAAATGGTAAGATTTTGATTAAAAATGGGATTTGCTAAACGCTAGATGGGTTGTGAGTGTAACCAGCTTCTGTCATTTAGACCGATTAAAATACAATGTATTACGATCTATATAGAACCATAAGGTGTCATAAAATATAACTAGAAAGCGTCATTTCCTCAATTCACATTAAAATGAAATCTTCCACTGAAAGAAACTTTCATACGTAACTACTCAGTAAACATTCTCTACCTTTAGCGATTCCAAATTACCACATTTCTGCCCCAAAGTTTCTTAGAACAAATACTTATTTATATCGTATTAACGTGATTTTGGATTAGTTTAAATAATTACTGGAATCTTGCTGGTTAAGAAATCAGCAGTCTGCTGTTCGTTTATTCACGTGCATTTTCAAGAATAACGAAGTATTACTAATATCATGAATTCCCTAGTATGATTGCCTAAATATTTAGTCACTAAGCAGTGTAAAAGAAAGAATATGTATTAATACACTGTTATATTTATGAAGGATAGTTATGCGTAATACTGTACTTTTTGGCAATGGAATAAATCGTCTTTCTAATAATGCTGTTAGTTGGGATAAATTATTGAATACCATCAAAGGTTCTAATCACTTTGAAAATGGAAACCTTCCAAACACAATGGTTTATGAACGTATTTTCATGGAACAGCATGAAGCGAAAAAGAGCCAAAAAGCAGATGAACTAAAAATCAAAAATAGCATTGCTGAAGCGATGAAATCTCAAGGTTCAAATGAAGTATTTGAATTGCTAGCGTCACTGGACGTAAAAAATTATCTAACTACAAATTATGATTATGCCTTTGAAAAAGCACTTAATATACCACCTGAGAAATTAAGCACTGAAGATATATATAGTTTACGTAGAAAAAGGAAGTACTCAACAGATAGTGGCTCTAAATATTTCTGGAGTATTCATGGTGAAATAGAGCAACCTAAGTCAATAATGTTAGGACTAGATCATTATTGTGGTTCTGTAAGTAAGATCGACTCCTATGTTAAAGGTACATATAAGCATACCGTTTCTGGTAAAAATATTTCAGTAGCTTCTATGCGAGATAAACTAAAATCTCAAAAGTACTGTTTTACGTCATGGGTTGACCTTTTTTTTTCTAGTAATGTCCATATCGTAGGTCTGTCTTTAGATTATAGTGAAACAGATCTTTGGTGGATACTCAATAAACGTGCTCGCTTTGTAGCCGAGGGGTTGATTTCCAACAAAATATATTTTTATACCAATCAAATTGATGGTGAAAAAATGGGGCTTTTAAAGTCATTTAATATCGAGGTAGTAATTACAGAAGTAGTTGAAGGCGACTATAGAGATATGTATGAGTCTTCAATAAATAAAATGCTACTGAAGACTGTAATGCCGTTCACTTAAGGATATTTTGTTTGTTTTATGTACAAAATAAAATATCCAAGATAGCAAAGAATCCAGCTATAGCTAGGTTCTTTAATTATCAAAAGCCTTTATCCATAAGGATTTCAGGCTTAAGTGAACGGCATTACTACTGAAGACTGTACATGTATTAGTATGAAGTGGCATAAATATGGCAGTTGCTCAGACGGATGTGAAGATGTGAAACAGTTAGCTCTCGCTTGTTCCTCGTAAGGTCTAGTCCATAATTAAGAATGATTACTCGGTTTTAGAAGTGTATTTTTGCATGAAATCAAGAATGCTTATCAATACACTGTTATGTTTAATCAAGGAAATAATAAGTTGAGTGAAATAGTAGATTCATTATGGTCAGCAGACAATGTTGCCACTTCATTATCAATAATAGTTTCGACAGTTGTTGCTATCGTCGTATTGATATTAAATCAAGTGTATTCAAACCTAAGAGAGCGTAAAAAAATTACATGTGAAAAAATTGAGGCATTCTATGAAGCCTCAATAAGTTATTTAGATGCTTGCGATCAATTAGTTACAGATATTCAACTAATGAAGCATAGATGTGAAAATGGGTATTATAGAAACGATCCCTTAATTTATGCTCAGTTTGAAAATGCAATTACTCGAATGGACATGTTACACGGTTTATATTTTCCTAAAGCAAATTTTAAAAGGGAAAGCTACACAATAGATAAGATGCCTATTATTTGGTCAGCAACTACGGGAGAGTTGGCTAGAAAAAGTGTGGATAGTGAAAAAGTATATTTGGAGTCGCGTGAACATATAAATGTTAGTTCTGAGCATCTACGAGCTGTATGCCATGAATTAATGCGAAAATATATGGTATAAATATAACAAATGCATCAATATGATTTGCTACACTCGGCGTTGTCGATTTGTCTTTAGTTTCAGTGATTAAGGCAGTGAAATTCAGTTAGATCTGTATAGTAGCAAACGTGTTATGCAGGCGTTACTCATACATTTCCTAACACTGACCAACTCGAATAGAGTAAACCTACTAACACGTTTCTGTCCAAAAACTAGTCACAACAAACACAAAAAAAGAGCCACTCAATATTAATTGAATGGCTCATTATCACTACTATCTGCTTGTTCAGCTGTTTATTGGCTGCTCTCTTCCAAGCCTTCTCTTAGCAGTCTATTCGACTGTTCTACCCCTAGGCATAGTCTCAACTACCTAGACGGCATTTCTTAGCTGCCTACGCGGCTGTTCACTTAAAAACACTGACAGCGACAGCCGCTATCATTTCCTTAGCTGCCTATGCGGCTGTTCACAAAAAAATAATATTGGCTATGTCATTCGGCATTTTCTTAGCTGCCTATGCGGCTGTTCACGCGCATTGGTGAATATTGGGATTTGTACTACGTTTCTTAGCTGCCTATGCGGCTGTTTACTGTTAAAAATAGTCGATATATCTAAAATAATCAAAGGACTATATAAATAAAACAAAAATACCATTTAAAAACAATCATTCATAACCAATTGATTAATAATCGGTTTTTCATCTCTCAAAATAAAATGGCATCTCGTAAGTCAGGTACAGAACCAAGCCATTTATCATTAGTTGCAAAACCATAACTATTAAATTGATTATCCATTCGAGAGATATCACACGTTTTTTGCTGTATCTGTAACACAAAGTCACGTTCAGTGCCTTTACTGGACATAGGGATACTATGAAAGTGGTCAAAAATGCGATCTTCTCTTGCTACTGGATTATATTCTCGATTTGCTTCTCTTGCCCTTTTTTCACTACGTTTCAATCGCTTATTTTTTGATTTCAAAAAGCTTTTATCTATCGCTGAATTTCTAACAAATCGAAGTTCATTAACTTCACAAGGCACTTCAGTTATTTGAGATATATCGAAAAATCCCTCTTTTTTCATATAAGCAAAATAAGGCTGATAACTAAGGCCACATAAACATTCTCTGTCAGTTGAAATAAACGCAATAGTCATCCCAATGGAATCATCACTCCACTTAGGGAATGATATGCCAATGCTGTTGTTAAGGATTTCATTGGTCTTAATAAATCCATGTAATACGCTAATACTGCGTCCTGATAACAATTCAGGATCTGCATGTTCTGGTAAGAATTTAATTACAAAAAAATAGCGCTGTTCCATTACAATCACCCATTCATGTGGTTTTATTAAATAAACCACCCTTGACTAAAACAGCCATAATGAAATGTACCTCATCCGTTATTTGATGATTTCGTTGTAAGCTATCAATCCATTCTTCACTACGTTGAATAAGCGTATAAAAATCATTAGCTAATGTTGGATGACGTCGAGCAACGACATCAGACCGATCACTACCATACTCATTAACTCGTAATCGTTTATCGCTAACATCATCTAACCACCAATCATCAATTAATTGTAAAGCTGCCCCAATTTTTTGAGAATGAAATGCAACCGTATCTGTTTGATCATTAAACTTCATTTTAGAAAATTGGCGATTAGGATACTTACTTTTTTTATCTTGTATGAACTCTTGACTAGGAATAACTTCATCCCCACCACCAACAGCTAAACATGCGGTGATATCCATATATCCATACTTGCTTTTATCTGCTAAAGCATTTGCAATAAAATCAGTTAATTGAGTTAACGTATCACTGTCATCTTCTTTCCATGATGCATTCCAATCTAATTTATGGGCATCTTTTATTGTTAATAATTCACCATCAGAAAGATGGATGGTGATTGAATAACCACGACAATCTTGATTTTTCCATAACCAATTACCCATCAGTACGTTTTTTGCATAACGATAAGCTAATTCTTTATAACCACCATTATCAGCATATAAATCAGAAAGTTGGCATAATATAGTTTTAATATTTAGCTCATTACAGACATCTGGACAAGTAGAATTCGCCTTTATTCTAAGAGAAAATTGGCAGTTAATTTCATTAACAAAGGGAGGAACATAACATTCTTCAATATACTGAATGTTACTGGTTGCTAAATCATGAACAGAAGTGTTTTTCATTGCGTAATTTGATGAGAATGCTTCGGTAAAGCTACTTTTTCCTGATCTTAAATATGTTTTATCCGTCGCTAATGCCTTTTTAGCACCATTATTATCTACATAATAAAAATACCCTTTACCAGGCCAAAGAGATCTTGAATACGCTAATTGGCTACATAGTTCCATTACAAATTATCCTATTCTTTTTTTATCAGAATAGTCGACGAATTCACATCTAGCGACCAAAATGCATTTTTATGAAAAGGTTTAATTTTTCCCAATCTAATATCTATTGGCTTAACTTTTTTAGCTAACATTAGTGCATTCTCAGCATAAACATGATGAGAACATAGACTTCCATCGCGCTCATTTGGATATTCTAAAAAATGATAGCCTGCACTAATTGGTATTAATGACTGATCTGCTTC
This sequence comes from uncultured Photobacterium sp., assembly GCA_947039005.1. Taxonomy (GTDB): domain Bacteria; phylum Pseudomonadota; class Gammaproteobacteria; order Enterobacterales; family Vibrionaceae; genus Photobacterium. The sequence continues at coordinate 1,313 of CAMQXY010000060.1, read as the reverse complement.
TATGAACGATGATAATTCAAATACATTTGCAGGTTGTTGTGATTCAGGAATTAACCATTCGCCATAATTTGGTAATCCTTTTACCTGATGAAATAATTGTTCATGATCGTTTATCACATTAACCCAATCAATATTACTTGATAAGTCAGGTTGAAGAATAGATCCACCTGCAAATCTTGTGGGTAATGCTGATTGTAAAAGCGATATGTAGTTATTGATATTAACGGATGTTTTTACCTTAATTATCATATCAATCACTAAATCAGAGTGATACTCATCCTTTAATGTTGTTCGTTTTACTGACGATATCGTACGTTTTTCTGCTAATTTTGATGCCTCTGGTAATACAGATCCTGTATATATACATTCCTGTTTAAAAAATATAGCAAAACTACTAAATTCAATATCATCTTCTACTTGCATTAGCTCAACAAAACTTCGTTGATACTGGTGAACAAATCCCCAAATAGCAGTCATCGATGGAACACCACACAAATAAGGTGAACTTAATGCTAAAGCTTGAAATACTTGTAAATCAGACAAATAAAGATATTGTTCATTACCATTTATCGGTAACTCTTCAGTTGGTGCTGTCAGCTTTTTTAAGATTGTCGTTAGCTCCATTTTTAATAATGAAACCAATTTAGGATGATATGCATACCTTGAACTGAATTTATTATTCTGCAAAGACAAATGTATATACTGGTTCAATCCATCAGTTAATAAAACAAACTTATCCTCGCTCTGTGTTAAAAAATCCAAGACTACTGATGGGTACTTTAGGTCATCTATAGAAATTTGCGATTGCTCATATTGCTCCCGTAATTCAATTAACGGTAATAACCATAATGCGATACGTTGTCTTAATTTTTTAACCTGATATGACCGAACATGTCGCTGTTTCTGATTTGTTGCTAATGACTCTGTACCAATTAGATGTCGATAAACACCACATATAGTTCGATCTGTTAATGCGCCATCATCAAAATATTTGTCACTTCTTAATCTACTTGCCAATAATGTCTGATGCTTATCTACAGTAATATCTAACGCTGAAAACAATACATTCATACGACCACCTACAGAAGCAGGCAGATTTCCAACGCTAGCAGAGTTCTGGCTCTGTATTGGACGAAAAGATAAGGTTCTATCTGAACATCGAGATAATCGCTCCAGACAGCATTGCATAGCGTGATTAACGACAGGTGTTACAGCGAGATAATCATTTCGCCACGGAAAGCGTATTTGCTTACTGAAAGGTAAGCGCGCAATTAAGCAGTGAGACCTTATTAGGCCTCATCGATTGGGAAGTT
>CAMQXY010000059.1 GCA_947039005.1 uncultured Photobacterium sp. | reverse complement strand
CTTAACTATTCAGTGAGTGCCCACACAGATTGCATGGTCAAATTGTTAAAGAACAATACTGACTTTCGGTAACTGCTTGCGCCGTTGTCCGTGTCAGTGAGGTCGCATTATAGGGAGATTTTATCTGCTGACAAGCATATTTTTAATAAATAAAATCGTTTGCTTAAATTTAAGCCAGATTGAATATAAGTGTTACTTTTATGTTCATAACTACTCTGGATACAATTTTTAAAGCACTTCTAAAATAACAATATAGTTATTATTATCTGTTCTAATTTCATCTAAAGCAGCAATTAATAATGATGACTTTTACAATCAACAACTAAAAAGAGGACAAATCAAAATAAAAAAATCGTTAGTTGTCATCGGTGACTATCATGATAGCGCTTCAAGCGAGTACTGTTAGAAAATAGTTCACTATTATAGAAGTAGAAGTAGAAGTAGAAGTAGAAGTAGAAGTAGAAGTAGAAAATGATAGTTTGGAATTAATTACAATAAAAAAGCAAAAAAAAAGCCGAGTCCAAGGACTCAGCTTTCTTCTTATTTAACGGCTAGTGCTTATTCAGCAGTAGCTTCTTCCTTTGCAGGACGGTCAAGTAACTCGATGTAAGCCATAGGAGCTTTATCACCAGTACGGAAACCGCACTTCATGATACGAGTGTAACCACCAGGACGCGCTGCAAAGCGTGGACCTAGTTCGTTAAATAATTTCGCAACAACTTCGTTATCACGAGTACGAGCGAATGCAAGACGACGGTTAGCAACACTGTCGGTCTTAGCTAGGGTAATCAAAGGCTCAATTACGCGACGTAGCTCTTTTGCTTTAGGCAAGGTAGTCTTGATTAATTCGTGACGTACCAGAGAGCTAGCCATGTTGCTGAACATCGCTTTACGATGACTGCTGTTGCGGTTGAGTTGACGACCACTCTTACGATGGCGCATGACCTAATCCTTCTAACTAGATATCAGTAAACTGTTAATCTTCAGCGATTGATGCAGGTGGCCAATTTTCTAGGCGCATACCTAGAGACAGACCACGTGAAGCCAATACATCTTTAATTTCTGTTAAAGACTTCTTACCAAGGTTTGGCGTTTTAAGTAGCTCAACCTCAGTACGCTGAACAAGATCACCGATGTAATGGATCGCTTCTGCTTTCAGACAGTTAGCAGAGCGAACAGTTAGTTCAAGATCGTCTACAGGACGCAGTAGGATCGGATCGAACTCCGGCTTCTCTTCTTTCTCTTCAGGAACTCGTACATCGCGAAGATCTACAAATGCATCCAATTGTTCAGCAAGAATTGTTGCTGCACGACGGATAGCTTCCTCAGGATCAAGTGTACCGTTAGTCTCCATATCGATTACTAGCTTGTCTAGGTCAGTACGTTGTTCTACACGTGCTGCCTCTACCGCGTAAGCGATACGGTCCACTGGGCTGTAAGTAGCATCTACTAACAAACGACCAATTGGACGCTCATCTTCTTCAGTGTGAATACGAGCTGATGCTGGTACGTAGCCACGACCACGTTCTACCTTGATGCGCATGCTTAATTCAGCATTGTCATCAGTTAGATGGCAGATTACGTGTTCTGGGTTCGCAATCTCAACATCACCATCATGGGTGATGTCACCTGCAACAACAGGGCCTGCACCAGATTTGTTCAGAGTAAGAATAACTTCATCTTTACCCTCAACCTTAACGGCTAGACCTTTAAGGTTAAGAAGAATTTCAAGGATATCCTCCTGAACGCCTTCTTTGGTGCTGTACTCATGTAACACACCGTCGATTTCTACTTCAGTTACAGCACAACCTGGCATTGAAGATAGCAAAATACGACGAAGAGCGTTTCCTAGAGTGTGGCCGAAACCACGCTCCAACGGCTCTAGAGTTACTTTTGCGTGCGTAGAGCTAACTTGTTCGATGTCAACTAGACGCGGCTTAAGAAATTCTGTTACAGAACCCTGCATTGTGTCCTCTCTTAACTGTAGCCTTACTTAGAGTAAAGCTCGACGATCAGGTGTTCGTTGATGTCGGCAGACAAATCAGAACGTTCTGGAAGACGCTTAAACGTACCTTCCAACTTACTGCTGTCTACTTCGACCCAAGTCGGTAGTTCACGCTGTGTAGCAACTTCAAGAGCTGCTTTAATGCGTGCTTGGTTCTTAGCTTTCTCACGAATGCTAACAACGTCGTTTGCCGCTACCTTGAAAGAAGGAACGTTTACGACTTGACCGTTAACTAGAATCGCTTTGTGGCTTACCAATTGACGAGATTCAGCGCGAGTTGCACCAAAGCCCATACGGTAAACTACGTTATCTAAACGACCTTCAAGAAGCTGAAGCAAGTTTTCACCTGTGTTACCCTTAATACGGGCAGCTGTCTTGTAGTAGTTACGGAATTGTTTTTCTAGTACGCCATATGTACGACGAACTTTCTGCTTCTCACGAAGCTGAACGCCGTAATCAGATAGACGACCGCGACGAGCACCATGTTGGCCCGGAGCGTTATCAATCTTACACTTGGTATCAATCGCACGTACACCAGACTTAAGGAATAAGTCAGTGCCTTCGCGACGGCTAAGCTTTAGCTTAGGACCCAAATATCTTGCCATTTTTCTTTCTCCAATTTCCTAGAAACGAAACGTTATACGCGACGTTTCTTAGGTGGACGACAACCGTTATGAGGGATCGGAGTCGCATCAACAATGTTAGTGATACGGAAACCCGCTGCGTTTAAAGCACGGATTGTAGACTCACGACCAGGACCAGGGCCCTTAACCATAACTTCTAGGTTCTTAACGCCATATTCTTTGGCCATTTCACCACAACGCTCAGCAGCAACCTGTGCAGCGAACGGAGTAGATTTACGAGAACCACGGAAACCTGAACCACCTGCAGTTGCCCATGAAAGAGCATTACCTTGACGGTCAGTAATGGTTACGATTGTGTTGTTGAAAGAAGCATGGATGTGCGCAACGCCATCGGCTACTTGCTTGCGTACGCGCTTACGAGCGCGAATTGGTTGTTTTGCCATTGTACTCTACCTTATCCGACTATTTTTTGATCGGCTTGCGCGGACCCTTACGGGTACGTGCGTTGGTTTTAGTACGCTGTCCACGTAGAGGTAGACTGCGACGGTGACGAAGACCACGGTAACAACCAAGGTCCATTAGACGCTTGATGTTCATGGAAATTTCACGACGAAGATCACCTTCTACAGTGTATTTAGCTACACCATCACGCAGTAGATCGATCTGTTCTTCAGTTAGTTCACTGATCTTAACATCTTCAGCAATACCTGTCTCAGCTAGGATAGCTTGAGAACGAGTCTTACCGATGCCGTAAATCGCAGTCAATGCGATTACAGCGTGTTTCTGATCAGGAATGTTAATGCCTGCAATACGGGCCACTATTCACTCCTAGTACTTTACAAGAATAGCCGCTGCAGAGCCCGTTTAGGATACGCAGCGGTGGAACAATTCTTTTGCACATAACAAAAGATGGTTGACTAATTTAGCCAACCTATCTTCAATTTGCAAGAAATATTTCTGCTAATTAACCTTGGCGTTGTTTATGCTTTGGTTCACTGCAAATTATACGCACAACACCGTTGCGCTTAATAACTTTACAGTTACGGCAGATTTTCTTAACGGAAGCACGAACTTTCATTGCTAAACTCCGTAAATATGGAAAACTAAACTTAGCGACCGTAGCCCTTTAGATTAGCTTTTTTCAAAACTGACTCATACTGTTGAGACATCAAATGTGTCTGAACTTGAGCCATGAAATCCATGATAACAACAACTACAATAAGTAGGGATGTTCCGCCGAAATAAAAGCGTACATTCCATGCAATCATCATGAACTCGGGGATCAGACAGATAAAGGTGATATACAACGCACCCGCTAGGGTTAATCGAGTCATTACTTTATCAATGTACATTGCGGTCTGTTCACCCGGGCGAATACCAGGTATGAATGCTCCAGACTTCTTCAAGTTATCAGCTGTCTCGCGAGGGTTAAACACCAACGCGGTATAGAAGAAACAGAAGAATATAATTGCAGCAGCATAAAGCATTACATAAAGTGGCTGTCCTGGACTAAGGGCAAGTGAAAGATCACTCAACCAACCAAGACCTTCACTTTGTCCAAACCACTGAGCCAGTGTGCCTGGAAACAAAATAATACTCGATGCGAAAATTGCTGGGATTACACCTGCCATGTTGATCTTCAACGGTAGGTGTGTGCTCTGCGCTGCAAAGACACGACGGCCTTGTTGACGCTTGGCGTAATTAACGACGATACGACGTTGACCACGTTCCATGAACACTACAAAGTAAATCACAGCAAAAGATATAACCGCAATTAACAGTAGAAGAAGTACGTGCAATTCACCTTGACGCGCTTGCTCTACGGTCTGTCCAATAGCTGGCGGCAAACCAGCGACGATACCAGTGAAAATAATCACAGATATACCGTTACCAATGCCACGCTCGGTAACTTGTTCACCTAACCACATTAAAAACATGGTACCAGTAACCAAACTAACCACTGCAACAAAATAGAAACTAGGACCTGGATTATGAACCAGGCCTGGAATCATACTCGGTAACCCCGTTGCAATACCAATTGCTTGGAAGGTTGCCAAGACAAGCGTGCCATATCGGGTGTACTGACTAATCTTACGACGGCCAGCTTCACCTTCTTTTTTCAACTCAGCCAAGGCTGGATGAACTACTGTTAGCAACTGAACAATAATGGACGCAGAAATATACGGCATTATGCCCAGTGCTAGAATAGAAGCACGCGAGAGTGCACCACCAGAGAACATGTTAAACATCTCAATGATGGTACCCTTTTGCTGTTCGAACAGACTGGCAAGTACAGCAGCGTCAATACCAGGAATAGGCACAAAGGATCCAGCTCGGAATATTAATATCGCACCTAATACAAAGAGAAGGCGTGACTTAAGCTCTGCTAGGCCACCTTGTCCACTACGAAAATCTTGTCCTGGTTGTTTAGCCATCTGTACCTCATCCTCGAGTTAATTATTCCTCGATTTTACCGCCAGCAGCTTCAATAGCAGCTAAAGCGCCTTTAGTAACGCGTAGGCCTTTCACTGTTACTGAACGAGCGATATCACCAGAAAGTACAACTTTCACGAACTTAATGTCCTTAGTGATAACATTCGCAGCTTTTAGTGTTTCAAGGCTTACAACATCACCTTCAACTTTCGCTAGCTCAGCTAGACGAACTTCAGCTGTTACTAGGCTCTTACGAGACGTAAAACCGAATTTTGGTAGACGCTGTTTCAAAGGCATTTGACCGCCTTCAAAACCTGGGCGAACAGAACCACCTGAACGTGATTTCTGACCTTTAACACCACGGCCACAAGTTTTACCTAGACCCGAACCGATACCACGACCTACGCGCTTCGCAGAAGGCTTAGATCCAGCGGCCGGTGATAGAGTATTCAAACGCATACTGATTACTCCTCAACTTTAACCATATAGTGAACTTTATTGATCATGCCGCGTACGCAAGCAGTATCTTCAAGTTCAACAGTATGGTTGATGCGACGAAGGCCTAGGCCACGCAAAGTAGCTCTATGTTTCGGTAAACGACCGATAGAACTCTTTGTTTGGGTTACTTTAATAGTCTTAGCCATGTCGATTACTCCAGAATTTCTTTAACAGAAAGACCACGTTTTGCAGCGATCATTTCTGGAGAGTTCATTCCACTTAGACCCAAAATTGTTGCGCGAACAACGTTAATTGGATTAGTAGAACCGTATGTTTTAGCTAGTACGTTACGGATACCCGCAACTTCTAGCACTGCACGCATTGCGCCACCGGCGATGATACCAGTACCTTCTGATGCAGGCTGCATGTACACTTGAGAACCAGTGTGACGGCCTTTAACAGCGTGGTGAAGAGTACCTTCGTTGATTGCGATCGTAACCATGTTACGACGTGCTTTTTCCATCGCTTTCTGGATTGCAGCAGGCACTTCACGTGCTTTACCGTAACCAAAACCGATGCGACCGTTACCGTCACCAACTACTGTTAGTGCAGTAAAGCTGAAAATACGACCACCTTTAACCGTTTTTGAAACACGGTTAACAGCGATCAGTTTTTCATTCAAATCTGATTGTGTCTTTTCGTTAGCCATCTTCCGCCTACCTTAGAATTTCAGACCAGCTTCACGAGCAGCTTCTGCTAGTGTCGCGATACGGCCGTGGTATTGGAAACCAGAGCGATCAAATGCAACGTTAGAGATGCCTTTTTCAATCGCGCGCTCAGCAATAGTTTTACCTACAACTGCAGCAGCGTCTTTGTTTCCGGTACTCTTAACTTGCTCACGGATCGCTTTTTCTAAAGTAGAAGCGGCTGCGATAACCTCAGAGCCGTTCGGTGCGATTACCTGAGCGTACACGTGACGTGGAGTACGGTGTACAACTAGGCGAGTTGCGCCCAGTTCAGCAATCTTACGACGTGCTCGGGTCGCACGACGGATACGAGATGCTTTCTTATCCATAGTGTTACCTTACTTCTTCTTAGCTTCTTTAGTACGCACAACTTCGTCGGCGTAACGAACACCTTTGCCTTTATAAGGCTCAGGGCTACGGTAAGCGCGAATATCAGCAGCTACCTGACCAACAACCTGCTTATCAGTACCCGTAAGTATGATTTCAGTTTGTGATGGACATTCAGCTTTGATACCTGCTGGAAGTTCGTGCTCAACTGGATGAGAGAAACCTAGAGTTAAGCCTACAGCGTTGCCTTTGATAGCAGCACGGTAACCTACACCCTTAAGAGTCAGCTTCTTAGTGAAGCCTTCGGTAACACCAACAACCATGTTGTTAACTAGTGCACGAGCAGTACCTGCTTGTGCCCAAGCTTTATCGAACCCTTCACGAGGACCGAAAGTAACTTTGTTTTCTTCCAAAGTTAGAACTACTGCTGGGTTCATAACGCGAACTAATTCGCCTTTTGGACCTTTAACAGTAATTTCCTGACCGTTAAGATTAACGTCTACGCCGGCAGGGAAAACTACTGGTGCTTTTGCAACACGAGACATGTTCTACTCCTATTATGCTACGTAGCAGATAATCTCACCGCCAAGACCCGCTTTGCGTGCAGCGCGGTCGGTCATAAGACCCTTGGAAGTGGAAACAACAGCAATACCAAGGCCACCCATCACTGATGGTAGCGCACCTTTTTTCTTGTAGATGCGTAGACCAGGACGTGATACACGTTGGATTTGCTCAATAACTGGGTTAGCTTCAAAGTACTTAAGAGTAACTTCTAGCTCTGGCTTAACTTCACCTGTTACAGTGTAGTCTGCCACGAAACCTTCTTCTTGTAATAAAGTTGCAATTGCAACTTTAAGCTTAGAAGATGGCATTTTTACAGCAACTTTTTTCGCTGCCTGACCGTTACGAAGACGGGTCAGCATATCCGAAATCGGATCTTGCATGCTCATAAGTTAATACTCCGTGATTCTGAATTGCTTACTGGCATTACCAGCTTGCTTTACGTAGACCCGGAATCTCGCCTTTCATGCAAGCTTCACGAACCTTGATACGGCTAAGACCGAACTTACGTAGGTAGCCGTGTGGACGTCCAGTCTGGTTACAGCGGTTACGCTGACGAGACTTCGCAGAATCACGTGGTAGTGACTGAAGTTTAAGCACTGCATTCCAGCGATCTTCTTCAGACGCATTCACGTCGCTAATTAAAGCTTTTAGCGCTGCACGCTTTTCAGCGAACTTAGCTACTAGCTTGGCACGTTTAGCTTCACGTGCCTTCATTGATTCTTTAGCCATTAGTAACCCTTACTTTTACTTACGGAATGGGAAGTTAAAAGCAGACAGTAGAGCTAGAGCTTCTTCATCAGATTTAGCAGAAGTTGTAATTGTGATGTCTAAACCACGCATACGATCCACTTTATCGAAATCGATTTCTGGGAAGATGATCTGCTCACGAACGCCCATGCTGTAGTTACCACGACCATCGAATGATTTCGGGTTTAAACCACGGAAATCTCGAATACGAGGTACAGCAATTGAAATTAGACGCTCGAAAAAGTCCCACATACGCTCGCCACGTAAGGTTACTTTACAGCCAATAGGGTAGCCCTCACGGATCTTAAAGCCTGCAACTGACTTGCGTGCTACAGTGATTAGCGGCTTCTGACCTGCAATTGCAGTCATGTCAGCAGCAGCGTTTTCTAGTAGCTTCTTGTCGTTGATAGCCTCGCCCACACCCATATTAAGTGTGATCTTTTCGATCCTTGGGACTTGCATGATACTCTTGTATTCGAACTTGCTAGCAAGGTCTTTTACAACAGTCTCTTTGTAGTAATCATGCAGTTTCGCCATAGTACTACTCCAAACTTACTTGATAGTTTCGCCAGTCGACTTGAAGAAACGAACTTTTTTGTCGTCTTCAAATCGGAAGCCTACACGGTCTGCTTTACCTTGACCGTTAACGATAGCAACATTAGACGCATCGATCGCAGCTTCCTGCTCAACGATACCGCCTTGAACACCTGTTGCCGGAACCGGCTTCTGGTGTTTCTTAACCATGTTGATACCTTCAACGATAACTTTACCGGTTGCTAGAACCTTAGTTATTTTACCAGTCTTGCCTTTATCTTTACCAGCAAGAATGATAACTTCGTCGTTACGACGGATTTTAGCTGCCATTATAGTCGCTCCTTAAAGTACTTCTGGCGCTAGTGATACAATCTTCATGAATTTCGTATTACGAAGTTCACGAGTCACTGGGCCGAAAATACGAGTACCGATAGGTTGCTCAGTGTTGTCGTTCAACAATACGCAAGCATTACGGTCAAAGCGAATGACAGAGCCATCTTGACGACGAACGCCTTTACGGGTGCGTACAACCACCGCTTTCAGTACATCACCTTTCTTAACTTTACCGCGTGGAATTGCTTCCTTTACAGTAATCTTGATGATGTCACCGATATGTGCATAGCGACGGTGAGAACCACCCAGAACCTTAATACACATTACGCTACGTGCGCCGGAGTTATCCGCAGCATCAAGCATACTTTGCATTTGGATCATGTTAGTGCTCCGCTAATTTAAAAACATCTAGACCCAAATCGAGTCGATATGCCTTTTCTTCAAAGGTGGCGAATAATAACACCATTTTCACTCGATGGGTAGATAAAAAATGAACGGCCCTAAGTTTTTTAGGACCGCTAACTTAAATAGTTGTTAAGTACGTATTAAATACGTGCTTTTTCAACTACTCGTACAAATGTCCAAGACTTAGTCTTTGACATTGGACGACACTCACGAATTTCAACCATGTCGCCTAGGCAACATTCGTTGTTTTCATCGTGTGCGTGAAGCTTAGTCGTGCGTGTGATGTACTTACCGTACATCGGGTGCTTCACTTTACGCTCGATAGCAACAACAATAGACTTATCGCCTTTGTCGCTAACTACACGACCAAGCTGAGTACGGATTTGATCGCTCATTATGCGCCAGCCTTCTCAGTCAGTACAGTTTTAACACGTGCGATATCACGACGTACAATTTTAAGATTGTGAGTCTGCTGTAGTTGACCAGTTGCAGCTTGCATACGCAAGTTAAACTGTTCACGAAGCAAATTCACAAGCTCTGCATTAAGCTCTTCAACGCTTTTAGCGCGTAGATCTAGTGCATTCATCACATCACCGCCTTAATTACGAATGTTGTCTTGATTGGTAGCTTACGTGCAGCAAGATTAAATGCTTCACGAGCTATTGTTTCAGGAACACCACCCATTTCGTATAGAACTTTACCTGGTTGTACTTGTGCAACCCAGTACTCCACACTACCTTTACCTTTACCTTGACGAACTTCAAGAGGCTTAGATGTGATTGGTTTGTCTGGGAATACACGAATCCAGATTTGGCCCTGACGTTTTACATGACGAGTCATAGCACGACGTGCAGCTTCGATCTGACGAGCAGTTAGACGACCACGGCCAACTGCTTTAAGACCAAATGTACCAAAGCTTACATCAGTACCGTTCGCTAAACCGCGGTTACGGCCTTTAAAGGCCTTGCGGAATTTAGTGCGTTTAGGTTGCAGCATCAATAAACTCCTTATTTACGGCTTTTGCGCTGCTTCTTAGGCTTGTCAGCCTTTGGCTCTTCAACCGGCATGCCGCCTAGAACTTCACCTTTGAAGATCCAAACTTTAACGCCGATAACACCGTATTGGGTGTGAGCCGAAGAAGTTGCGTAGTCAATGTCAGCACGAAGAGTGTGTAGAGGCACACGGCCTTCACGGTACCACTCAGTACGTGCAATTTCAGCGCCGCCTAAACGGCCACTTACTTCAACTTTGATACCTTTAGCGCCAAGACGCATGGCGTTCTGAACTGCACGCTTCATCGCGCGACGGAACATTACACGACGCTCTAGCTGAGACGAAATACTGTCTGCTACTAGTTGACCATCTAGTTCTGGTTTACGTACTTCAGCGATGTTGATCTGAGCTGGAACGCCCGCGATCTTCGCTACTGCTGCACGTAGTTTCTCTACATCTTCGCCTTTCTTACCGATTACTACGCCTGGACGAGCAGTGTGAATAGTCACACGGATACTCTTCGCAGGACGCTCGATAACGATGCGTGATAGAGATGCTTTAGCTAGTTCCTTTTTCAGGAACTGGCGTACCTTGAAATCGCCGTCTAGGTTGTCAGCGAATTCTTGGCTGTTAGCAAACCAAGTGGTATTCCAAGGCTTACAGATGCCTAAACGAATACCATTAGGATGTACTTTCTGACCCATTGCTTTCTCTCCTAGTCTCTTAGCGGTCTGCTACAACAACAGTGATGTGGCTAGAACGCTTCAAGATGCGATCGGCACGGCCTTTAGCACGAGGCATAATACGCTTCATGGTAGGACCTTCGTCAACGAAGATTTTAGCAACATTAAGATTATCAATGTCTGCGCCTTCGTTGTGTTCTGCGTTAGCGATAGCTGACTCTAGAACTTTCTTGATTAAATCAGCAGCTTTTTTGTTGCTGAAATGAAGAATTTCTAAAGCTTGAGCAACTGGCTTACCGCGCAGTTGATCTGCAACCAAACGAGCTTTTTGCGGCGAAATGCGAGCAAAGCGATGTTTAGCGATAGCTTCCATTACCTACTCCTTAGCGCTTTTTAGCTTTCTTATCCGCAGTATGACCGCGGTAAGTACGTGTTGGTGCAAATTCGCCTAGCTTGTGACCGATCATTTCTTCAGAAACGAAAACAGGAACGTGCTGACGACCATTATGGACAGCGATGGTCAAACCGATCATCTGTGGGATGATCATTGAGCGACGGGACCAAGTCTTTACAGGCTTTTTGTCACCGCTTTCCAACGCTTTCTCTACCTTCTTCAGCAAGTGTAGGTCAATGAATGGACCTTTCTTGAGAGAACGTGGCATGGCGTATCCTCTTTATAATTACTTATTACGACGACGTACGATGTACTTGTCGGTGCGCTTATTGCTACGAGTCTTATAACCCTTAGTTGGAACGCCCCAAGGTGTTACTGGATGACGACCGCCTGATGTACGACCTTCACCACCACCATGTGGGTGATCCACTGGGTTCATTACAACACCACGTACAGTTGGACGAACACCGCGCCAGCGTGAAGCACCTGCTTTACCAAGTTCACGTAGCATGTGTTCTGCGTTACCAACTTCACCTAGAGTCGCACGACTGTCAGCAAGAACTTTGCGCATTTCACCAGAACGTAGACGTAGAGTCACATAAGTGCCTGCACGTGCAATGATCTGAGCGTATGCACCAGCTGAACGAGCCAGCTGTGCACCTTTACCAGGCTTAATTTCAACACAGTGTACTGTTGAACCAACTGGGATGTTGCGCATTGGTAATGTATTACCAACTTTGATAGCAGCATCTTCGCCAGACTGGATCATATCACCAGCTTGAAGACCTTTAGGTGCAATAATGTAGCGGCGCTCACCGTCTGCGTACAGAACTAGAGCAATGTTTGCGCTACGGTTTGGATCGTATTCTAGACGTTCAACTTTCGCTGGAATGCCATCTTTAGTACGTTTAAAGTCAATTAGGCGGTAGTGTTGTTTGTGACCACCACCAATGTGACGTACTGTGATACGACCGTTATTGTTACGACCACCGCTCTTAGAGTTTTTCTCTAAAAGAGGTGCGTACGGCTTACCCTTATGCAGGTCAGAGTTAACCACTTTAACTACGTGGCGACGACCTGGGGAAGTCGGCTTACATTTTACAATAGCCATTCTTCTTTGCTCCTAGCCTACTCTGCACTACCAGCGAAGTCGATGTCTTGACCTTCTTTCAAGATAACATACGCTTTCTTCACGTCTGAACGACGGCCTTGGCGCATACCTTGACGTTTGGTCTTACCCTTAGTAATAAGAGTATTTACAGACTTAACTTCAACCTCAAACAGTTTTTCAACTGCTGCTTTGATCTCTCTCTTTGTCGCAGTCATAGCAACTTTAAACACGATAGTATTCGCGTTTTCAGCAGCCATTGATGCTTTTTCAGAGATGTGCGGAGCACGTAGAACTTTTAAAATACGCTCTTCAGTGATCATGCTAACATCTCCTCGATTGCTTTAACTGCAGCTGCAGTCATTACAATTTTATCGAAAGCGATTAAGCTAACTGGATCGATTGCCGCTGCATCACGTACGTCTACTTTATATAGGTTACGTGCTGCAAGGAATAGATTTTCATCTAACTCGCCAGTTACGATAAGTGCATCAGTAAGCTCAAGCTCTTTAAGCTTAGCAACTAGTGCTTTTGTCTTTGGTGCTTCTAGAGTAAAGTTTTCAACAACGATTAAACGCTCTTGACGAACTAACTCAGAAAGAATGCTCTTCATAGCACCGCGGTACATTTTCTTGTTTACTTTTTGGCTGTGATCCTGAGGACGAGCAGCGAAAGTAACACCACCAGAACGCCATAGCGGACTGCGGATTGTACCTGCACGAGCGCGACCAGTACCTTTCTGGCGCCATGGCTTAGCGCCACCACCAGAAACGTCTGAACGAGTCTTCTGAGCACGTGTACCCTGACGAGCACCTGCTGCAAATGCAACAACTACTTGGTGTACAAGCGCTTCATTGAAATCACGCCCAAAAGTAGTTTCGGAGACAGTTAGCGCGTTAGCGCCTTTGACTACCAATTCCATTACTAACTCCTCGACGTTACGCTTTAACAGCTGGTTTAACGATCACGTTGCCGCCTGTAGCACCAGGGACTGCACCTTTAATAAGTAGCAGATTGCGCTCAGCGTCAACACGTACGATCTCTAGGTTTTGAGTCGTTACACGCTCAGCTCCCATATGACCAGCCATTTTCTTGCCTTTAAATACGCGACCTGGAGTTTGACATTGGCCAATTGAACCCGGAGCGCGGTGAGACAAGGAGTTACCATGGGTCATATCTTGAGTACTGAAATTCCAGCGCTTAATAGCACCCTGGAAGCCCTTACCTTTAGATGTACCAGTAACGTCTACTTTTTTAATTTCGTTAAAGATTTCAACACTTAGCTCAGCGCCAACTGCGAATTCTTCATTATTTTCTAGACGGAATTCCCAAAGACCGCGACCAGCTTCAACACCTGCTTTCGCAAAGTGACCAGCTTCTGGCTTAGATACGCGGCTAGCTTTTTTAGTTCCAGCTGTTACTTGAATAGCGTTGTAACCGTCAGTTTCTACAGATTTAACCTGAGTAACGCGGTTGTTTTCAACTTCAACAACAGTAACTGGAATAGAAATGCCATCTTCGGTAAAGATGCGGGTCATGCCCACTTTACGACCGATTAGACCAATCATTCTCTTATCTCCCCTTAACCTAGGCTGATCTGAACGTCAACGCCAGCTGCTAGATCTAGACGCATCAGAGCATCAACAGTTTTATCTGTAGGCTCAACGATGTCGATAAGGCGCTTGTGTGTACGAATTTCGTACTGGTCACGTGCGTCCTTATTAACGTGAGGAGAAGTAAGAACAGTAAAACGTTCTTTGCGAGTAGGAAGAGGGATTGGACCCTTAACCTGTGCGCCAGTACGTTTAGCTGTTTCAACGATTTCCGCAGTTGACTGATCGATCAAACGGTGATCAAACGCCTTTAGACGGATACGAATACGTTGGTTCTGCATTAGACAGAGCTCCAAATAAAAATTACACAAACAATATCGCCACTCACGCTCGTAAAGACGAGGGAATGTCGATTGATTTATGTGAACGTAGTATCCCTATCGGATACATTGTCAGCCAATTTAATGACTGCGAACATAAGTCAGAGTATTCATTATGAAACATACTCGGCAGAGCCTGCAGTAAGTTTCTCCTCAATGCTTATTGGTTCACAACAGCGCTTACAAGACTTTGTCTTAGGCAGTGACGAGCATTATACAGATCACATTTTTGAAAGCAAGCCTTGATCGATAAATAAACAACAAATGAATCATTGAGCTATATTATCAATAAGTTAGCTCTTATTTTATATCTATACGTTTGCCATTACTGCTAAGCCACTTACTATAGGCAAATAAAAAGGGAGCCGAAGCTCCCTTTTTTAGCACAAGTTGTACTAAATGTTATTAAGCAACGATAGTTGCAACAACACCAGCACCAACTGTACGGCCACCTTCACGGATAGCAAAACGTAGACCTTCATCCATCGCGATAGGTGCGATTAGAGTAACAGTCATAGAGATGTTATCACCAGGCATTACCATTTCAACGCCTTCTGGTAACTCGATAGTACCAGTTACGTCAGTTGTACGGAAGTAGAACTGTGGACGGTAACCTTTGAAGAAAGGAGTGTGACGACCACCTTCATCTTTAGAAAGCACATAGATTTCTGAAGTGAAAGTTGTGTGTGGAGTGATTGAACCTGGCTTAGCAAGAACTTGACCACGTTGAACGTCATCACGCTTAGTACCACGTAGAAGAACACCAACGTTCTCACCAGCACGACCTTCGTCAAGAAGCTTACGGAACATCTCAACACCAGTACAAGTCGTTGTAATAGTGTCTACGATACCGATGATAGCAACTTCATCACCAACTTTAACGATACCCTGCTCAATACGACCAGTTACAACAGTACCACGGCCTTGGATTGAGAATACATCTTCGATTGGAAGAATGAATGGACGATCGATAGCACGCTCTGGCTCTGGAATGTAAGAATCTAGAGCTTCAGCTAGTTCAACAATCTTAGCTTCCCACTCAGCTTCGCCGTTTAGCGCGCCTAGTGCAGAACCCATGATTACTGGGCAATCATCACCTGGGAAATCGTACTCAGAAAGAAGTTCACGAACTTCCATCTCTACTAGTTCTAGTAGTTCTTCATCATCAACCATGTCACACTTGTTCATGAATACGATGATGTAAGGAATACCAACTTGACGACCAAGTAGGATGTGCTCACGAGTTTGTGGCATAGGACCATCAGTTGCAGCAACAACTAGGATACCACCGTCCATTTGAGCAGCACCAGTGATCATGTTTTTAACATAATCGGCGTGTCCAGGACAGTCAACGTGTGCATAGTGACGTGAAGGAGTATCGTACTCTACGTGAGAAGTAGAGATTGTGATACCGCGCTCGCGCTCTTCAGGAGCGTTATCGATAGATGCGAAATCTTTAGCTGTACCACCGTACACTTTTGCAAGTGTAGTACAGATAGCAGCAGTTAGAGTTGTTTTACCGTGGTCAACGTGACCGATAGTACCAACGTTAACGTGCGGTTTTACGCGTTCAAATTTTTCTTTAGACACGATTGTGTTCCTTCCTAGTTAAGATTCGCCCCCTACTAGGTCGGGGACGGCTCTGAAGTTTGTATTTTATGCGCCAATAGCCATTGACGCAATAATGAAATTAATTCCGCTCTGCAATAATTTTATCAGTAGCATTCTTTGGCATTTCAGCATACTCGCTAAATTCCATCGAATAAGACGCACGGCCTTGTGTTGCTGAACGTAAATCAGTTGCATAGCCAAACATTGCAGATAATGGAACTTGCGCACGAATAATCTTAATACCCGCACTGCCTTCTTCCATACCTTCGATCATGCCGCGACGACGGTTTAGGTCACCAACAACATCACCCATCCAATCTTCTGGCGTGGTAATTTCAACTTTCATCATAGGCTCAAGAATTACAGGGTTTGCATTAAGCGCACCTTGACGTAATGCCATTGAACCAGCAATTTTAAATGCGATTTCGCTTGAATCCGTGTCGTGATAAGAGCCATCAATTAACGTTGCTTTAACGTCAATCATTGGATAGCCCGCTAACACACCACTCTTCATTTGTTCTTCAATACCCGTTGCAACGGCACTAATATATTCTTTAGGAACGCTGCCACCGACAATTTCATCAACAAAGACAAAACCTTCACCAGGCTCTGATGGTTCAAGATTCAGCCAAACATGACCATATTGACCACGTCCACCGGTCTCGCCTGCCTGACGAATAAATTTACCTTCAACTTTAGTCTTTCCGCAAATAGTTTCACGGTAAGCAACCTGTGGTTTACCCACATTACAGTTGACGCTAAATTCACGTTTCATACGGTCAACAATGATATCAAGGTGAAGCTCACCCATACCAGAAATCAAAATCTGGCCTGATTCATTATCCGTTTCAACGCGGAAAGATGGATCTTCTGCTGCTAGTTTCTCTAGCGCGATTGTCATCTTGTCTTGGTCTGCAATAGAACGCGGTTCAACCACGATCTGAATAACAGGTTCAGGGAAGTCCATACGCTCTAGAATCACTTTATGATTCTGATCACACAGTGTATCACCTGTTGTTGCGAATTTAAGACCAATAGCGGCAGCGATATCGCCAGCACGTATTTCTTTGATCTCTTCACGTTTATTAGCATGCATCTGAACGATACGGCCTAAACGTTCGCGTTTTTCTTTAATAGTGTTGTAAACAGTATCACCTGAATTAACAACACCTGAGTAAACGCGCATGAAAGTCAATGTACCTACGAACGGGTCGGTTGCGATTTTGAACGCTAGTGCTGAGAATGGTTCGTCATCACTTGAATGACGCTCAACAGGGTTACCGTGTTCGTCTTCACCTGTAATTGCTTTTACTTCTGTTGGTGAAGGTAGGTAATCAACAACGGCATCGAGTACGGCTTGAACACCTTTGTTCTTAAATGCTGAACCACAAGTTGCCAATACGATTTCGTTATTGAGGGTACGTTGACGAAGACCTGCCTTGATTTCAGCTTCAGACAGTTCACCTTCTTCAAGGTATTTATCCATTAGTTCATCATTAGCTTCTGCTGCTGATTCAACTAAGTTCATACGCCACTCATCTGCTAACTCTTGCATGTCAGCAGGAATATCTTCATAAGTAAAGCTAGTGCCTTGATCAACATCAGACCAGCTAATGGCCTTCATTTTAATTAGGTCAATGACACCTTTAAATTCATCTTCAGTACCAATGTTCAATTGTAACGGTACTGGTGTTGCACCAAGACGGTGTTTGATCTGCTCGATAACGCGGAAGAAATCTGCGCCCGTGCGATCCATCTTGTTAATAAATACGATACGAGGAACTTCGTATCGGTCGGCTTGACGCCATACAGTCTCAGACTGAGGCTCTACACCTGAAGCACCACAGAACACAACAACAGCACCATCAAGTACACGTAATGAACGTTCAACTTCAATCGTGAAGTCTACGTGTCCAGGAGTATCAATGATGTTGATTCGGTGTTCGTCGAACTGTTTGTCCATACCGCGCCAAAAGGTGGTCGTTGCAGCAGATGTGATAGTGATACCACGCTCTTGCTCCTGAGCCATCCAATCCATGGTAGCAGCGCCGTCGTGTACTTCACCAATCTTGTGAGATAAACCTGTATAAAACAGGATGCGCTCGGTAGTGGTTGTTTTACCGGCGTCAACGTGAGCACAGATACCGATGTTACGGTAGCGCTCGATAGGCGTTTTGCGAGCCACGATTGTATCCTCTTACTAAGGTTAACCTTAGAAAATGGTTTAGGCACAGCAGGATAAACCTGCTGTGCCCAAGCGGTATTACCAGCTATATTACCAGCGGTAATGTGCGAACGCTTTGTTCGCATCTGCCATACGGTGAACGTCTTCACGTTTCTTAACAG
>CAMQXY010000058.1 GCA_947039005.1 uncultured Photobacterium sp. | reverse complement strand
CATCAAACACATCATCAAAAAGCTGTGACACCCGTAATGAATTTGATTCTTATGTATTAGCATTAACATGGCAACCTGGGTTTTGTGAACATTTTAACTATAA
This sequence comes from uncultured Photobacterium sp., assembly GCA_947039005.1. Taxonomy (GTDB): domain Bacteria; phylum Pseudomonadota; class Gammaproteobacteria; order Enterobacterales; family Vibrionaceae; genus Photobacterium. The sequence goes on along the minus strand of CAMQXY010000058.1, from coordinate 18,326 downwards.
AGGCAATAAGCCAGAATGTACGGCAATTAATGACGGTAAATTAAAGATTACCAATTTAACACTGCACGGATTATGGCCCAACAAAGCCAGTTGTGGGACTAAATATGGCTACTGTGATCGTTATGCACGCTTAAATCTCTCAGCGGAGACAATAAAAGAGATTGCACCATGGATGCCTAACTTTTATTACCAAACAAAATTTGGGGACTATCAGTGGAAAAAACACGGCGCTTGTCAAAACCTAGATGCTAATGACTACTTTTTAACCGCGACTAAACTCGTTGAAAAAGTGGATGCTTCCGCAATTGGTCAATTTATAAAAGCGAATATTGGTAATAATGTCTCAACCGCTAGTTTTAAGAAAAATCTTGTCTCTCATTTCGGTGTTGATGCCGTTGATCGTATTAGCTTAGCCTGTAGCCAAGGCAAATATTTAAATGAAGTCCGATTAAATATCGGTAAGTCATTTAATGTTAACAATAGTGTTCAAGAATTACTTGAATCAGGCCCTAAAGGACGTCCTTTCTACGGTAATTGTCATAAGAAAATCTATATTGAAGCCGCTGGAAAGTAAGTATTCTCATATTTAGTTTATTTGCTATAAGTAGAAAGTAATTTGTTATCTTACTTTCTACTTCTTTTGACGCAACGTTTTAGCTCCCAGAGACCTTTCTATCTACATATCTTGTAACCCAACTCACCACAAAACAATAAAGAACACAGCTATTAATAATCAATGTGTTATTTTTTTAAACTCTAAAATCTCAGCATGTAGTAATGCACAATGTACAATTATGTTTTTGCAATATCTCTCATATATTTTTATAACCAATTGATTTTAAATATAAAAATCACATGCTTACATTTAAAATGTAATGTGTTACATAGTAATTATTCTTTTTTTGTGATATAAGTCCCCTTGGATTTTTGATTTTTTGTGCTACCTTTCACGGAAATGAAATCGGTTACATGTTTAATAATTGTAATTTTTAATGACTATATATATTACAAATTATTATCAATAAAAAACCTATTATAGAAACCGATAGCAAGAACACTCATAGCTGATGAATGTTCCTCTTCACTAAGTAACTCCTAAAGTTACATAGTTTTATTAACAGGAAAAAATATGACTTCTACGAATGGAAATATACTGGGATCAATCAATGACACTTTAATGTCAGTTATTGGTTCAGTAAACGGCGTTTTATGGGGCCAACTTCTCGTTTATTTACTGGTTGGTGTTGGAATTTACTTCAGTGTTCGTCTTGGCTTTATTCAAATTCGTCAATTCCGCCACTCAATCGCTATATTAAAAAGTGGACGTGATATTGAAAATGGTATCAGTTCTTACCAAGTATTCTGTACGTCAATGGCAGCCCGCGTTGGTACAGGTAACATGGCAGGTGTTGCCGTTGCATTAACCATCGGTGGCCCTGGTGCTATCTTCTGGATGTGGTTAATTGCTCTTTTTGGTATGGCAACAGCCTTTATTGAATCAACCCTTGCTCAAGTTTACAAAGTAAAAGATGTTGACGGTCAATACCGTGGCGGCCCGGCTTATTATATGGAGCAAGGTCTTGGCAAGCGCTGGATGGGTACTCTTTTTTCAATCTGTCTTATTATTGCTTTCGGCTTTGTTTTTAATGCTGTTCAAGCAAATACCATCACTGACGCACTACACCACTCTTTTGGCTGGGATGAAACCACACAAGGTATTGTGATTGTTATCTTTACCGCCTTCTTCATCATGGGTGGTTTAAAACGTGTTGCGACAGCTTCAACGAAAATTGTTCCTATCATGGCTGTTGGCTATTTAGCTATCGCACTTGTTATTGTAGCAATGAACATTACTGAACTACCTGCTGTGCTAACTCTTATTGTGAAAAGTGCTTTTGGTTGGCATGAAGCCGTTGCCGGTGGTGTTGCTTTCACAGCCTCACAAGCAATGCAAAGTGGTATTGCGCGTGGTTTATTTTCAAATGAAGCAGGTATGGGTTCAGCAGCAAACGTGGCGGCAAGTGCAACACCGACTCCGAATCACCCCGCTTCACAGGGCTTCGTACAAATGCTAGGTGTATTTGTTGATACTATCGTTATTTGTACTGCATCTGCGGCAATGATCATGCTATCAGGTGTGATGAATGATCCAAATCCCGCTACTGGTATTGGTTTACTTCAGCAAGCATTAACTAACGAGTTAGGCACATGGACAACGTATTTCATTGCTGCTGCCATCTTGCTATTTTGTTTCTCATCTATCATTGCAAACTACTCGTATGCAGAAACGAATATCATGTTCCTAAACGGTAATACAAAGAAAGGCTTATTTCTATTCCGTTTTTGTGTATTAGGCATGGTAATGTTTGGTGCTGTTGCTTCACTACCTGTAGTTTGGAGTTTAGCTGACGTTTCTATGGGTCTAATGGCACTAGTCAATATTGTCGCGCTTATCTTCCTATCTGGATTGGCAATTAAAGTCATCAAAGATTATGAGATTCAGCTTAAAGCCGGAAAAATACCCGAATTTGATCGCTCTAAGTTTAAAGAACTAAAAGATATTGAAGGGGCATGGCACCCAGATACTATTGCAGAAGCGCGTGAAGCAAACGGTAATTCGTTTGATAAATAAGCGTATCAAACTTTAGTAATATATTAAAACCAGTCAGCAATGACTGGTTTTTTTTACCTTTATTTTTGTCATTCTAATGTGACTAATGAATTAATATAAAGATAAAAAAGTTAAATATAAAAAGGCTAAAGAAATATATTCTTTAGCCTTAGGGATATTCAAACATTATAAGTAACCATGTTGGCTTTTCCAGCTTTCGCTCATTTGTGCTAAAACACACGCTGGAAGTGGACGATACGCTTTTGCAGGCTGAGAGGCTATTTTTCGGTAACCACTTGCTTGCAGTCTTAAATCAAAAGCTTTATCAATTGGCTTGCCTGCTCGTGCTAAATCCCAACGAAAAACACGCAGTGCAGTATATTCATGTTGTTCAATTTCACCACCATAAGGATACATGAGCACTTTAGCATATGCTTGTTTTGCCAATTCGAAGTTCACATTAATCATGAGTTTCTCCTTAGCACCTATTGGCTATCATTACTACCAAGGGCTGTATTTAACGTAAAACGTTACAGTGTCGCATGCAAGATATTTCGCAAAGATCTTGATATAAAATGGTAGATATAACTAAATTATGTGACACCCTCACCAATATTGTACGGTTAATCACCTTTTATTGAAGTAAAAACATCCAACTCCTATGAAATTCACACGATGATGTCACTTTCTAAAAATTGCACTTTCAACCCGTTATCAGCTGCATTACTATGCTAGGTATAACCCCTTCAAGGACTACATAATGCAACCAATAAAAGTGCAACCTAACCCGCAAATTGCCGTTATTTTTAAAACATGGTCTACGGAGTGGGCTAAAGATGTTGAGGCAGGTAAAAAAGATACCGCCAATCAGTTCCATACTGTGTATAACATTGCTGCCGATCTCTTTGCTAAAGGTGGTGAGATTGATATTTCAGTTATTTCAGCATTATTTAATGACTGTAAGAAAAAAACAGAAATGGCAGAACAGCTGATCAATAAAATAAAAATCAGTTTAAAAGATGACGACAAACTCGCACAGCAATTAATTACAAAAGTAAATACAGCAGCACAAGATGCCGCTTTTGCAATGAATTACCTTGGTCAATTACTATTGCAATCAGCATAACCGTTTAGAACGACAGTGCTTCACACGATGCACTGTCTACTCTTTTCGTTGATATTGATCTTTAGCATTCCAAATCATTCACTACTCATGCTTCAATATTTATTATATTTCTACGATTAATTTTAGTTTTATTTTCCAGCTATACTTTGTCGTATCTGCATATTTCACCATTTGACAAGCCACCATCATGAAAATAACAACATTAACTGCTATGTTTAGCCGTTGGTTTTCCAATGCTGCAGACATTCCCGATTCTATCCGCATCACCTTTCCAATGTTACTCAGCCTCGGATTATTTTATAGCTTAGGCTTCACCAGTGCAGGTATCTCTGGCTTAATTACAGCGTGGTTACTTGGCACTCAAGCGCGTAATTTACCCTATTTAAAACGATTACAAATATTATCTATTTCAGCATTGATCACTATTGTTGCAACCTATTTGGCCTTTTTAGTTTTCGATAATATGTGGCTGAGTGCTATTACATTATGCTCAATCGCTATTCTTTATGGCTTAATGTCTAACCAGCGACCTCATATTCGCTCATTCGGTTATAACTTTGGCTTTATCTACATTATGACGATTCATTTTGCGTCAGTCGGCGATAGCTTAACGATTATCCTAATGGCTAATGTCTTTGCTGGATTGAGTGTAATGTTGTCATCATTAATTCTATGGCCATTGTTTAATGGTCGTATATTGAACCAACATACAGTAACAGTACACAATGCTCTGGCTGATTGGCTTAATGAATTACGTTTTTCAAATAATGAGACGCAACTGGCTGCTAAACGACAATTTTTTTATCAAAGCGCCCATAATTTAGCGTATTACAGTAACTCTGTTTCATCATCAAAACGGGCACTACAAATAAAAATAGAGTTACAACGTTTATTAGAAATGTCTGAATATATTATTTGTTTAGAACGTGTAATCAGCTTTGACCTTCATCAAACAACGCGAGTACGATTATTTAAATGGATAGAAACAACTGTCGAACAACTAAAAAATAACCAACAAATCACGGCGACATTTGCGACTAACGAATACAAAAATACACCTTATATTATTGATATAATAGAAAAATTCAAACGTTGTTATAATTTCAATAATTTCACCACACCTGATTATAGTAAAAATATCTATTTATTCACCAGCGACAGTGCGGCGTTTATTAGTGATTTTTGCCATGCGCTTAAATTTAATTCTAAAGAGTGGCGTCATGGCGGTAAAATTGCCGTTACATTAGCGGTTACGCAATTTTTAACTGAATTTTATCATCTACCACAAGGCTATTGGATCTCATTAACCGCATTTATTGTATTACTGACCTCTTCAATGGCGGTAACTAACCACCGTATTTGGAATCGTTTTTCTGGTACTGCATTAGGTGGGATTTACTGCTTTGTTTGTCTGTATTTCGTACCACCACAGCACCTTTTATTACTAACAAGTATTTCAGTCTTTTTTGCATTTACGTCTTATCATAAAGAACGCTATGACATTCATGTGTTTTGGCTAACATCAATGATAGTCTTTGCGATTAGCCTACTCTCACCAGATAATAGCTATGTGTCTTTTTATCGTATTATCGATACTTTATTTGGGGTAACTATCGCATTTTCGGTTAATTATTTCATTGCGCCGAGCTGGACTATGTCATGGTTAGATCGCCATACTTCGAGCATGATAAAGTCACAAATCTTATACGTTGCTGTTCTAAACAAACCGCAATGGGAACAAAAAATCAACTTATACCAAAGCCAACAACGCTATTATGCTTTAAATGGTGAGGTGATGAATTTACTCAAAGAACCTAATTTAAGCCCTCGAACATCAAAAGATTGGCTAAGTTTGTTGGTTTTAATTCGTCGTTTAAATGATAGTTTATTATTAGCAACAAAATTAGGCATTCAATCGGATAAACCGCAATCTACTCTGCGTTGGATTAGCCAATTGCAATGGATAGAACAAACATTTCCTGATCGTTGTAAACATGGTGAGTTACCACCATTTGATACTAAAACAACACCAATTCCAGAAGATATGTTATGTGCATTAATCGAAAAAGATATTCAACAACTTACCGCATGGATGCTATATCAGCGGGCTTTTGTGGTGTAATTAGCGTGATATTTTTTTGTTATTAAATAAAAAACCGCGAATCAATGAAGATTCGCGGTTTTATTTTTACACTATATTAATTATTTAATTAATTTGGCGTACTGTTACTGAATTAATCTGTAATGGATCATGCTTTGGAGCTTCAAGATTAAGTGCTTTTACTGCCGCACGTCCTGCATCTGTAACACCACCTTCATAAGAAGGTTCTGTCGCACCAGGGATCATATAAGCTTTTGAACCTGGTGACCAAGCACTAAAGAAACCACTCAAATCGGTTTGTGCTGCATAAGACGCACATACCATGAGTTGATCACCTTGACTCAAACCTTGCGTTGATTGACAAGCATTAGGTGCCGGTAATTGCATGTTTTCTTCTAAGCCGCCACGTTTTAGGCGATGCATTAGTTTAAATAAATTCCAACCCTTCATGCCATTAACATCAGTGACATAATAACTTGGCAATTTACCAGTAATGGTTTTCGTAATATCGAACTCAGTTTCAGCCCACTCTTTTAATTGAGCAAACATCACTAATCGTTCACCATTACCACCAGCAGCCCAAGCATTGGGTGTTTCTAAGTTAACAAAAGCAGGTGCCATGCGAATATCTTGCTCTACACGCGCCATTTTACCAAGATGTTTATCCTGCATATAAAGTGCAAGAATATTGTTAGTAACCTCGGTTGAACCTTCAACACTAAATGGTGCTTCAGCTGCGTTATGACCGACTTCATGCCATAACAACCAGCTATTTAGTGGTGACATTTTAATATCACTGCTGCTGCTTTCGAAGCTGATGTTCATTACTGGATAACCAGAGTGTGCTGCACCAATAGAAATAGCGACATCATTAACCACATGATGCTTATTATTAGGCAATGTCGTATCTGTTACTTTACGGTGATGCCCAGTTCCAACTTCATCTCGCGCATAAAAATCATTTAAATCTTCGGCAAAAATATCCAACTCTTGAGCAAATTGCTGTGGGCTACCATCATAATTACTCGCTTGTAGATTTTTTGACGCAGCAGTATAAATAAAGCTATTCGATTCAATTTCACCGATTGGAGCCACTGAATCTTGAGGGTTTACCCAAGCATTATCTTTATACCATGGTGCAGCAACGGTTCCATTTAGATTAACCGTTACATTCCCTGTTTCATTGCCTGATACATAAATCAAACCACCATACGGCGCGGTAAACGTTTCAGATCCACCAGCGGGCAATGTGAATGACTTAGAAACACGCGGTGGGCGTTGTAGACCCAATTCATGCTTTTCACGTCCAGTAAGATCGTCAGCTAAAGCAACGGTCACAGTCACTGGGTTACTATTTCCTTGTACTGAAATAGTAAATGGCTGATGTGCCACAGCCCATTGCCCTGTTGACTGACGATTGCCCGCATACCATGCAACGGTATTACTCGATAAATCAACATCCACATTGGCTGACGATGAACCTTTGGCTTCACCCGGATATTGACGAATATCGGCTTTAATATCTAAATCAAAATATGAACGACCCAGCATTAAGCGCGTTAATGGTTTTTCCATGTAGTTAAGCGGATAGCTTGGATTCATCCAACCTTGGTATTCAGCATTAACATCACTATTTGCACCATAAACCATGTTGTTATCAACAAGGCTTTGACCTAACTCTGCACTACACGCTGTTTGACTATCGGCTGTATCACCATAACAATTTAGGAATTCAGTAAAACGTTTAAAGCCCAATTCATCATTATTAAGACCAGACTCATAACGATAATCAAGATCATTCCACAGCCATACCGTCATATTTTGATAAATACGATTTAGATCAACACTGTTTAGACGCTCACCTTGATGACCCTGAGTACGGAAATACAATTCATGTTGATATAAACGTTCAATGTTTGTACCAAGATCTGCCGCTTTTACCATCGCTTTCGCAGTCGCTTCATTGAGATCTAATTCTTGGTAACGCGGTGTATACATGCCACCATCAGTAGCAATACCCGTTTCAGGTCGGTATTCTAAACAGTTAACCTCATAGTGATAATCGCCGAGCTTGCACTCCGGATAACCAAACTCATCCAATAACTGCTGCTTTTCAGTACTAATTTGTGCCGGTGTTTTATTATATGTATCAATAAAAGCTAATAATTCAACATTTGTACCGTCATCGTTAGTAATGGTTTTCTTTGCAACTTCTAATTTTGGCTTATCATCGGGTTTATTATTGGTAATAAAATCCCAATTCACAGAACCATCTGCATTTATCGTATAAGGCAAGGCGGGTTTATTATCCTCACCCTGTATAGCCGCATAACGTTCAATGATCCAAAAACCATGTTCACGCTGTTCACGTACACTACCAGGAGAACCATTAGGGCCACTATTAATCACTGAGTGTCCATTAAGTGCTAAACCCGCACCATCTAATAAACGCGCAAAATCGTCTTTAGGTTGAGAAGCAATACTTTCCATAATAAGTATATTGCCACCACGCTCAACATAGCTTAGTAAACCAGAGACATCCTGCTCTGTCAGTTTCGGCTTACTGATATCAGCAATGGTCGGAATAGTATAATCACTTGTAATAGCATTAAATTCATATCCATTAAGAATCACTAACGGCATTGTTTCAGGATCAACCGAACTAAAATCAGCAACTTGTTCAATATTTAAATTAAAACGTTTATCTGCTTTAAATTCTGCTGAACGACCAAGCTGTTGCCCTGCTTGACGGAAATAAACATGTGATATATTGGTTCCAACAGTAATAGGCGCAGCAGAATTACTATAACTCTCACCTAATAAATAACGGAAAGTATTAGTAAAGAAGTTACCCATATCTGGGTTATCCATTGAATCAGCATCGCGCTGGCTACATACTCCATTATTATCAACACTACCGTCCCAACTATAGTTATCAGGACATACCAAAATACTGTTATAGCGGTTATGACCCACCATCATAACTTTACCGGTTCCTAACTCACCGATACTGATAAAAGGTAAGTTAAACGTTGCAGTCTCTGCTCCAACATTTTCTGGAACAACTTTTGATGGCGCTTCGGTGATATACGCTAGGCTCTTTTCATCCCATGCTTTTTTATCACCAAACTTAATCCAATAGTTATTATCATTACGCGCCATTAAAATAGGAAAAGCGCGATTAGATATATTGATCGAACTTTGACCTCGAGCACCACCAGAACTGCCATAAAACCACGTTGAATCAGTAAATACATGGAATTTATTGACGGGTTTCCAGCCAGCTGTAACCGCATCTGCCCCTGCACCCCAAAGCTTATTAATATCAGCTTGAATATTTTGCTCTGGTACTGTTGCAGTACGCGGAAAAGACAATGGCGAAAACAACAGGTTTGATTTACACGTTTCACCACAAATTGCGCTATCAATCTGTTGTGCTAAACCTGACTCAAATTGCTTATCAAATTCACCAGCAACAAGTTCTTCATTACCTGTACCATCATTCAATTTTACGGATTCAGAAAGCTCGATATTTAACGCTTCATTAATCACATTAGGGTATTTAGCAAATTCATTATGAACACGCTCGGAAATCTGAATATGATCAGTAGCGTCAGAATAACGTTGTAATAAGCGAGCAATATTACGACCAGCATGCCCTTCGGCTAAATCTGTCACCGTAAATTGGGTTTTATTGGCTTTAAGTTCGCCTAGCTCAAAGGTATCAATACCAAAAGCAACACTTTCACCCCAGCTAAAGCTAAATTTACCTTCAGCATCAGTTTGCCCACGCCCTGATGGACTGTAATAATCAACGCCGGCAATAGGCTGACCATCTAAATCATGTAAAAAGCCTTCCGTTAAAATTACTTTAGTTGGCTGGTAACTTAAATTTTGCTCAGCATTCGCACTTACAAAACCACTGTTTAAATCATTACTCGTTCCTGGTGACACAACAGGTTGTGATTCAGGTTCATGGGTTGATGGTTTACTATCAGTTTCTGTACTTTCATCTAGCTTATCGCTAATTAGAGCACTAAATTCAGCAGTTGGCAGCAATATGTCAGCAGAATTATAGAAATTATCAAACCGTAATTGGTCAAGAGCTGATAATTTAAAATCAATCACGTTACCGCTTTCGACTGTCATTTTATTTAATAATGCTTGTGTATTAGCAATTGCACTAATACGCTCATCATCAGTAAAAGCAACAAAACGATCTGATTCAGCAAGTGTTAATAATTTGATTTTTTCTTTAGAGCCAGACTTAGTTGTTTGCAATTGAACATCAGTAAAAGTCGCTAATTCAATATTCTCAAATGAACATACGATAGTATCGCCATGCTTAATGACAAAATCTGTCGCAGGAGAATCATTACAAATAACACTCGCACCAAAATTCATATCACCATTAAGCGAGAACACACCTGTCGCAGACGGAATAACATCAGGATCAACCACTGGCGGTAAAATATCTGGCTTGTCAGGATCAGGTTTCCCCGGATCAACCACAGGCGGTGGAGGAATAGGATCACTTGAATCACTACCACCATTGCACCCCATCAACAGAGCTGATGATATAGCCAACGCAATCAACTTTTTATTTACCACAACATACATCCTATAATTTATTTTTATTATATCTATAATGATGTATATATACTTAACTATACCGATAAGCAATAGTCTTGATCATAAAAAACACAACTTTGACAATAACAAATAAAAACCATAACCAACTGAAAAGTAATGAAAAAAAATGTTACACGCTGAAATATTTCGTAACACAATCTACGGGTAAGTTGCCACTGTCTTATCTTTAGTATTAACCGCCAAATAAAAATCATCATCAGATTCATCGTAACGATTAAAGCTAAACAAAAAACATTGCTGACAATCAAAAATAGGCTGTGAATAATTAAGCGCTAAATTACTACCACCATTACGGTAATATTTACTATCAAGTGCTAAGCCCACTGCTATTAATGCTTGTTGCCGATTATTAAACTCAGCCGCTTTCGCTAAATCCATTTGATAAGCGCCTGCTACATACTCAATACGATACATTTTATTATCAGCAGCCATCAAAATATCACGCCAACCGTTATGTGATTCATCTGCCATTAAAATCGGGCGATAAATACTTTGCCAATGCGCTAATTTTTGCTGTGTATGACTAAAAAGATAGCCCTGACAGCCTTTAGAGGTACAGAACTCATCTGTTTGCATAATAATAAACACTTCATCACTGCCATCATTATTTAAATCTGCATATCCATAATGATACGGGGGTAATCCATTTTCTGCGGTAGGTAAAACCTGATCGGATTTTAATATATATTTATGTACAATTTCAGCCGCAAATGTTGCACGCTCGTTGTCATTATCTAAATAAATTGAATCTTTTGTTTCTTCAAGTAAATGATTATTATGAAGTCTATCTGCCATCATTACGACAACAACCAACACAACCGCAAATAATAAATATAACGCCCCATATTTAATCATCCCAATACCTTTAGTCACCCACCCTTTTCAGTGTACTACTGTAATGTGTTTTTGTTGATTCTATTGTAATAAAAAACCGTTAGTGACAAGATCAACTAACGGTTGCTGTATTATCCATGCAAACTCTTTTTTCTCATCCCTTTGGGTTCATCAATAACACGCCGATGCCAAATAGAATAATGTCTTAATCCTGCTGGCCCATGAGCAATAAACACTGACAATAATAATACCGTTATATAAATAGTAGGTTGTTGTTGAGGCAATAAGACAATTGATGCAAGTAAACCTAATTTGATAAAGGTCAGCACCCCTTTAAGTTGAATTAACCACAATCTTGAGCTATAAATTTCTTGTGCCATCATCAACATACCGCTGAACATAGCTAACAACCACCAATTAAGCCACAATGCTTTATCTAGGTGAAAAATAAAACCACCACTAGAGATCGCAACACCTAATATATGCAATGCTCGAATAGCTGTTTTACTTAAACGCTGGATCCAAAAATGGGTTTCAGATAATTGATGTTGGGGTTGCTTGTGTGAGGAATGCTTCGTCATCATGACATCACTGCGAAGTAAAAAAACGCCGCTAGCATAGCTTATTTATTTACGTGACTAAAGCCTATCGTTTAAAGGCTCTAAACTCAACGATAATGCCATCCCGCACAAGGTAACAATCCATACCCGCAGCATGCGCGGCCTGACAACCTAATTCTGTATCCTCAAACACTACACAGTATGATGCTGGCACACCTAATAATCGTGCCGCTTCCAAAAAGGTATCAGGTAAAGGCTTATGTTGCTGAACATCATTAGCGGTTACGATAACATCTACCAATGGCAAAATAGCTAATGTCGTCAATATTTCTAACGCGTGATGACGATAACACCCTGTACCAATCGCAATCTTTTTATTTAATATTTTCTGTTGTTGTAATATCGAGAATGTGGAGGCAATAACATCACCTTTATTCTTTATTTCATCAAAATGACCCAGTTTAGTCGCCACTAATAACTGTGGATCGGCATCAATATCATATTTTTGTAATAACGCTACCGCTGTATTGATCGTTGGCGAGCCTCCCATTGAGTAAAACCAATCGGGTTCAAATGGTAACTCAAAATCGGAACATGTCTGTTGCCATGCCTTCACATGAGTAGGCATTGAATCAACTAGTGTGCCATCCATATCAAAAATAATGCCTTGGTACGATGATAAATCCATTTAATACTCCTTGATCCGATAACTATTGATTGCAACCTTAAAGACTTAATAATAACGATAGTGATTAAAATGGTACGGTATTATTACATACAGCAGCTAATGCCAATGCACTTGATTTATAACCATGATTACTAAAAATATTATTATTGATACTTACACTATAGCTATCTAACCACTGTTGATCGCTTGAACCGTTCCCATAAGGAATACGATAGACAGCAAATTGACGATCATTAGCACTAAAGATTAAATTAACAGGTACATGGGTCGTATTATGAGAGCGATTAGAATAATAACTAAAAGTGCCCTGACAATCTTTAACGATATAAGATCCATTAAGACTACGAACAGCAATGTATGGCTGACGCGTACCTTCATAGTAACGTTGCTGCCAACTTCCTACAGTATCCATCATCATTATTTTATCAACATGATTAATCACATCGACATTTTCAATCGTTGTTGGCTGTATGACTTTTACATTTGTCACTTGGGCAGCAATAGGAACAGCAGTTACAGTTACAGGTTGGGATTGTTGATGTTGGGTTTGATAATGCCAAATAAACCAACTCACCAACGTAATAATAATCAAAACAACGCATATCATGACAATATACTGTTTTTTATCCTTGGTTACAGGTAACGATACATTGGTCGAGCCCACTTCTACCTGTCGACGTAATAATACTAATTGCTCATTAAGACTATGATTGGTCGCTTGTAGTAACACTAAAGTCTGCTGTTTACTTTTTTCATCACACAATACCTGCTCAGCCTTTCGTTGATAAGAATCAAACAACACTTGTAACTGGACTTTTTCTTGTGTAATTACTACTATTTGTTTTTTTAAATCAGCCAATTGCTGTCGTTGACGTCCTGAAGATTGTTCATTTATCAGTATAATATCAGAACATTTTTTATTGCCATTACCTTTACTCACTTGTTGATAAGCCATGCTCAACATTTGCATTAATGCTTGAGATCCGCCTTTATCTGGATGCAACTTAATCGATAGTTGTCGATATCTTTTTTTTATTTCTACTATCGAACAGCGATCATCAGTACCGAGTAACTCATGAAATGTTGTCATTAATTAAATCATCAAAAGAGAGGTCATATAAGTATAAACAACTCCTATATAACCTGTAAATGATCATCCGACGACTAAGATTCTTTATAATTATTAGAGCGAAATTCTCCTGGTGAACATCCGATATGTTTTTTAAATACCCGCGAAAAATAAGATACATCTTTAAATCCTGCCGAAGTAGCAACTGACGCTATTTTTTCATGATCAGAACTTAGTAACCCGCACGCTAAATCTAGTCGCTTTTGAATAATATATTGTTTTAGTGTGACACCCATTGTGGTATGAAATAATCGAGAAAAATAGGTGGCTGAAAAATCACAGGCTTTTGCTAATTCTTCTTCGCGTAATGGAGCACTAATATCATTATCAATAATAGATAGTGCCGGTAAGATAGAACGCTCACGCTGTGATATATCATCACCAATAACAATATCTTCTTTATGCGTATGCAACCGACTTAAACAACTATCAATTTTTTGCCTATTCGCACTAGCAACCAAAATATCTTCAGCACCAGCACGCAATGCAACAATCGCTAATTCAGAATCTAAATCATGATAAACAATAACGATCTTAACAAGAGGATAACGCTGCTTAATAATTCTTAATAACTTAAAACCATTAGACTGTGAATTTTCAATTTCTATAAAAATCAATTCATATCCTGTCATCGTTAATAACAACTCATAAGGTGAAACCTCTAATACATTATGATATTTCACAAGATTATTTTTAACACTGGTATATCTTTCTTTATAGCAGCAATTAACCCAAATCACATTACCTCCAACACCACCACAAACGCGCTTAGTTCTCCAACATTGCGAGCAAAATACAAATAACTCATTTATACCCTTAAATAAGAAGATAATTACATGCTATTAATAAAATAATTTAGAATGGATTTATTTGTTGTGCTAAATATTAGACTCTCTCATTTTTTACATTTCAAAATATACCAATATAAAATAACCACTCGTCATACGGTTACTCTCCTATCGAATAACGATTTTTGTTTTGTGATATATATCAAATAATAACAATAAACACATATCTGTATTTTATAAATATAGTCAATAATATTGAAAATTTTTATATGCCAGTTAGAAGTAAATGCCATCTTTTTATGCAACAAGTAGCAAGTCAGTTCTGTGCTCATTAGCAGTTTGCGGATTTTTATCTCAAATTAATCATAGTTATGCTGCTGAACATGAGCGTCCATATGTCGTTGCTGCTTATTACCCTGACTGGAAAGTCTATACTCCCAACGCTCCTTATACTGCCAGTATGATCCCTGCTGAGAAATTAACGCACCTTATTTATGCCTTCCTCGCAGTATGTGGACCAGTGAACGCATCGCCTGATAACATCAAAAAAATAATCAAAACACAATGTAAAGATAAACCTATTGGTACCGCCATCATTCTAGATGAATATGCAGCCTTACAAATAAAGCTCAATGGTGAAACAGCCACCAACGTTAACTACAAAGGAAATTTTGGCCAATTAAAAATATTGTCTGATAAATATCCGCATTTAAATATTCTACCCAGTTTTGGAGGATGGACGCTTTCAGAACCATTTCATACTGTTGCCGTTAACCCAATCTATAGACAAACATTTATCAATACAGCTATAGATTTAATCACTAAATATGATTTTTTTGATGGAATTCAAATCGATTGGGAATATCCCGGAGGACATGGGCTATCGGGCAAAGGGCATGACAAAGTTAGCCAAGAACGAGAAGCCTACAGCCTTTTAATTGAAGAACTGCGCATTAAATTAGACAGCCTCGGTAGTAAGCATAACCGTTATTACCAGCTATCAGCAGCCATTAATGCTGACAATAAAACCTTACCTGGCATTGATTGGCCCCATGTCGCTAAAAATTTAGATCAGCTTTATTTGATGAGTTTTGATTTTCTAGGTAACTGGAATAACGTTGTTGGTCATCACAGTAATTTATACAGCACACCCAATACGCCTGATAACATTTCTGTCGAAAATCTAGTTAACATTCTGATCAATAAACAAGTAACTAAAAAGAAAATCATTATTGGCAGCCCTTTTTATGGTAGAGGATGGCAAGGTGTTGACTTTATATCCCCTACTAAACTCGAAAATCTGAGTAGTCAAGGAGGGTTACGTAAAGGATCAGATATTAAAGATCCGGGATATTTTAACTACAGTGACATCAGTAAATATTTTCTTAAAAACCCTAACCTCGGCTACCGTTATTACTATGATGAACATGCAGAAGCGGCTGTTCTTTATAATCAAAAAAACAAAGAATATATTAGTTTTGAAGATAAACGTTCACTCAAGGCAAAAGCCGATTATGTAAAACAACATGAGCTTGGTGGCGTTTTTGGTTGGGAAATCACATCTGATAGTAATAATGAATTAATCTCCGTTCTTGATGCCACTTTAAACCCTTAACATTTGCGCGCAAATAATAACCACGAGGAATAATGCTGAAATAACGCCCTTCTTTTTAATTGGCTTATTTTTATACGGAATATTCCTTTTGTTATCCGCTAACGCTTATTTTATTCAACTAGTGCTTTTTTTTTGATTTTTTTGCTGACAATCACATTTTTATCCCCTAACATTGCGGTCGAAATGAGTTCCGATGAAGATAGCAGGAGAGCGGCCATTGACGAATGCCATAACGGCATCACACGTCGGCCCGCCGAAGAAGTAAGCGAAGAACGATATGATCCCATCATGTTTTAATTCGTAAATCTTTCAGGTACCAGGTTGCAGTAATGCAATAGGTGAGGACTGTTATTGGAGGAGCCTCTGGAGAGACTCGTTAAATCGAGCGCCGAAGGAGCAAACCGCAGCATATTGCGGTGAAACTCTCAGGCAAAAGGACAGAGGAGATAAGAGCAGCAACCAGAAGCCATTCTGTAATAACATTTACCTGTTGTTCTGTATCTCTTCCTTTGTACGTTGAAGGAGGAATAATGAATCCACTACATGACACAATTTTTAATTTTCTACGCACTTTAGATAGCTTTGTTTGGGGACCGCCCTTATTAATTTTATTAGTAGGCACAGGTTTATACCTCACTATTCGACTTGGTTTTATCCAGATCCGTTATCTACCTTTGGCATTACAGTATGTCTTTGGTGGCAAAAAAGATCCCGATAGCACTGGTGAAGGTGATGTCTCAAGTTTTGCTGCATTATGTACAGCCTTATCAGCAACAATAGGTACAGGTAATATTGTTGGTGTTGCAACCGCAATTAAATTAGGTGGACCAGGCGCGCTTTTTTGGATGTGGCTTGCTGCTTTATTTGGCATGGCGACAAAATATGCAGAATGCTTATTAGCCGTTAAATACCGCGAAATTGATGCTAACGGTCAAATTCTTGGTGGTCCAATGTACTACCTTGAAAAAGGCGTTGGTAGCAAATGGCTGGCTAAACTGTTTGCCATTTTTGCCGTCGGTGTTGCTTGCTTTGGTATTGGTACTTTTCCACAAGCGAATGCGATTGTAGAAGCAGCACATATTTCATTTAATGCACCCAAAGAAATAACGGTTGTTATATTAACCCTACTTGTTGCAACAGTGACATTAGGTGGTATTCAGTCAATTTCAAAAGTAGCAAGTACCGTTGTACCATTAATGGCTGGCTTTTATATTATGGCCTGTTTAATTGTTTTAGGTACTAATTTTCATGCGCTGCCAGCAGCCATTGAAACGGTTATTCAATCTGCCTTTACGGGTCACGCTGCTACTGGTGGTTTTGTTGGTGCGGGAATGATGCTAGCAATTCAATCGGGTATTGCACGCGGTGTATTCTCAAACGAATCAGGATTAGGTAGTGCTCCTATTGCTGCCGCCGCGGCTCAGACAAATTCATGTGTGCGCCAAGGTTTAGTCTCAATGACAGGGACATTCTTTGACACTATCATTATTTGTACAATGACCGGCTTAACCCTTGTGGTTACGGGTTCATGGACAGGTGATTTTGCTGGTGCAACAATGACAACCCATGCCTTTGCAACAGGGTTACATTCTGACTATTACGGTCCATTAATGGTTTCTATCGGCTTAATGTTCTTTGCCTTTACCACTATTTTGGGTTGGAACTACTACGGTGAACGCTGTATTACATACTTATTTGGCGTAAAAGCTATTATGCCTTACAAGTTAGTATTCTTAGTGCTTATCGCCGGTGGTGCCTTCATGCAGTTGGATATGATTTGGGTTATTGCTGATATTGTTAATGGCTTAATGGCAATTCCAAACCTAATTGGTTTAGTAATGCTACGTCATGTTGTTATTGATGAAACTCATCAATACTTTGCAAGTTTAAAATTGCAGCGTGAAAATAGTAGTCCAATCTCTATTCAATAATTAGCACCCAATAAAAAAGCCTCAGTTCATCACTTCAGAAGTGAAGTGATACTGAGGCTTTTTTGTTTGTTGTTAATATTAGTACTTATTAAACGGCTTCTCGCTTGCCGTAAGCTATTCATTGTATATCTCCCCCCTCTCATTCAGCCTTTATTACTTGTCTTTCTGTATCGCATTCTCTGGCTCTTCAGTAGCAACACTGAAGTGACATAGTTAATTTGCCCAAATAAATACAGGCGAATGATCTCTTTTCAGTTTGATTTAAATTTATGGCACTTCACTGGCTTAGA
>CAMQXY010000057.1 GCA_947039005.1 uncultured Photobacterium sp. | reverse complement strand
TATCACGGTTGGTTATTACGGTTACAAATGTCCTATAAAAGCGTCGTTTCTCTTCTATCTTGCTCTCTATTAACTACTTATATTTATGTCATTGCCTAAGCACTAGATTATTTAACAACAGGAGAAACACATGAGAGTTGTCGCGATCACCGCATGTCCAACCGGAATTGCACACACTTATATGGCAGCCGACAAGCTCACTGAGACAGCGAAAAAACTCGGGATCACAATAAAAGTCGAAACCCAAGGAGCAATGGGAGTAGAAAATCGCCTCACCGACCAGGATGTTGAGCGTGCTGATATTGTTATCCTCGCCGCCGACATTAATGTCGAGCAAAGTGACCGTTTTACAAATCATCGCTGTCTAGAAGTTTCTATTCAAGATGCATTACAGCATCCACGACGCATTTTTTCTCAATGTCAGCAACTGTTGTTAGCTCACCAATAACATTAAATAAATTTAAGGCGTATTATTTATGACTCACCAATTTCAGTTTCAATGTGTATTACCTAATGGTATCCATGCGCGTCCAGCCAACCATTTAGAACAACAGTGCCGTCAATTTGAGTGTCAAATTACGCTAACCAATCACCGCACTAATAATTCAGGTGATGCGAAAAGTGTTTTAGCATTAGTGGGTACAGATACGCTATTAAATGATAACTGCACTTTACACTTTGAAGGCGCAGACAGTGAACAAGCGTGTCAGACCCTTCAAACTTACATTGAACAACAATTTCCGCATTGTGATGAAGCATTAGAAACCTTATCGGATGATAGCGAAATTGTGTTACCGCAATCACTACTTCGCCACCAGCCACAATTAATCACCGGTAAGCGCCTTGCTCCAGGCATTGGTCACGGTGTATTAACCGCAATGAGTCAAATTGATCCGCAGCAATTTGCAACAGCAGCACACGATGACAATGAAGCCCAACGTTTTGAGCAAGCACGAGTACAAGTAAGCGCTAACTTAAATCACACCATTGCTAATGGCTCACACCACGAACAAGAAATTACCAGTGCTCACTTAGCAATCATTAACGATTCAAGTTTCATTGATGGTGTCACAACGCTGCTAACCATCCATTCTACTGCCAATGCTATTTTAGCAGTGATGGAAAAACTGTGTCATCAACTAGAACAGTCAGCAAGCAGTTACTTACGTGAACGCGTACTGGATATCAAAGATGTCTCGATTCAGTTATTAACCGCAGCTTACCCTAACGTATTAGATAACCAAGCTGCATTTTCACTACAGCAACCGAGTATTGTTATCGCCAACGATTTAACCCCAAGTCAGTTTTTAGGGCTTGATAAGGCATTATTGCAAGGCTTGGTATTAACCCATGCAGGCAGTACCTCACACACGGTAATTTTGGCGCGGGCATTTAATATTCCCACCCTTTCTGGTATTGAAATCAAAGAGTGTGCAGCGGCATTAGATCATCATGTTTACCTTGATGCTCAATTAGGTGTATTGGCTATCGAGCCTAGCATCGAAGTTAGTGGTTACTTTAACCGTGCTATCACGTTAGCTAACACCCTTAAACAACAACAAAGCTTGTATGCCCACCAGCAAGCAGCCACCAAAGATGGTCACACTATCGAAGTCGCCGCTAATATTGCATGCTCAGTAGAAGCGGATAATGCCTTCGCTCAAGGCGCGGAAGGGATTGGTTTATTCCGTACTGAAATGCTGTTTATGGATCGTCAACAAGCACCCGATGAAGAAGAGCAGTTTAATCATTACTGTGAAGTGCTAACCGCAGCCAATGGTAAACCGGTGATCATTCGTACCATGGACATTGGTGGTGATAAGCCAATTGATTACCTTGCCCTACCCCATGAAAATAACCCATTCCTTGGTTACCGTGCAGTGCGTATTTACCCGCAATTCTTGGCACTGTTCCATACCCAATTAACCGCTATTTTACGTGCATCAGTGCATGGCAAAGCCAAAATCATGATCCCAATGATTCAAAGTATTGAAGAAATCCGTTGGGTTAAGCAACAGCTAGAAATTGTTAAACAGCAACTGACCGCCCAAAACATCGCTTTTGATGCTGATCTGCAATTGGGCATCATGGTTGAAATCCCATCAGTAGCATTCATTGTTGATTTGTTCTGTAAAGAAGTCGATTTCTTTAGTATTGGCTCAAACGATATGACCCAGTATTTATTAGCGGTTGATCGTGATAATGCCAGCGTATCTAAACTGTATAACAGCTTAGCCCCTGCGTTCCTACGCTTATTGAAGCAAGTGGTTACGACTGCGCATGCTCATGGTAAATGGGTAGGCTTATGTGGTGAGCTTGGCGCAGACAGTAAAGTATTGCCATTATTAGTCGGTGCAGGTCTTGATGAAATAAGTATGAGTGCACCGAAAATTGCCGCCACCAAAGCCCTGCTAACTGAAATCAACTTCGCGGAGAGCCAAACACTCTTTGCAGACGCATGTGAGTGCGCCACTATTGAAGAGGTTGAAGCACTACTTGAACACCGTCATGCTCAAGCACAAGTTAAACCAATATTAGTTCAGCAATGTGTATTTAAAGCGGCCGATTTTGCTAATAAAGAAGAAGTGATCCAAGCGCTGGTCGGTAACTTGGGTATTCAAGGCCGTACTGATGAAGTGTATAAGCTTGAAGAAGATGTCTGGGCACGTGAAGCGGTCTTCTCAACGGGTTTAGGGCATGGATTTGCGATCCCACATACTAAGTCTGACCATATTCGTCATTCTAGTATCAGTATTGCGCATCTGGATAAGCCGATTGATTGGATGTCAGATTCTGGTGAAGTTGATTTCGTTATCATGCTAACGTTGAATAAAGACCAAGGCGATCAACATATGCGTATCTTTGCTGGCCTTGCGCGCAAACTTATTCATGAAAGTTTCCGTGACAGTTTACGCCAAGCGGAATCACCAGAGGCAATTATTGCGATTATTACCGAACAAATTGGTTTATAAACCTCAACACAGCAAAAAATCAGATAGCTAAAAATCAGTGAGATAAAATAAAAATAGCCCCGTCGTTGCCATTAAAACAGCAACTACGGGGCTTTGTTATTTTTCACCACTAGTCGATTACTGTCGCAACATATCAAGTGGGAAATTATCAGCAGTATCAGGTTGCTGATCATTGTCATCATCAAGGTCTTGTATATCAGGAATGGTATCGTTATCGCTATCTGTCAGATGAGTACGGGTAATTATTTCATAGGCAATACCGCCATTGGCTTGATTGAGACTGTCATCTAATTGCATCACATCAAGCTGGTAGATACCCCGAGTATTATCGGTAATCGCCATTGGATCAGCTTTGAAAAGTAATTTAACTTCCCCTTCATTTAGCCCTTGATTATCTGGGGTCACCACAGCATTGAGGTTACGAATAATATGCGGTAATTGTGTGATCGTTTGCCATTCATCTTTACCAGTAAAATTAACTAAGTTGATCTGTAATTGCCCGCCTTGTTGTAAAAACCGCTGCTGCTCTGCGGTACCAATTTGAAGAATGATCGGGTTACTATCCTTAGTAATACTACGGGCAATAAAGTTAATCTCTTGGGTTAAGTTCGCCAGTAAATCCACCACATTCATATTACGCCACGCGATATTATTGTTATAACGGGTATTATAATTAATATTGCTGGTTTCAGGATTAGTCATCGGATCTTGTGGATTAACCAAGCGCGCAATTAAACAATAGTGCCCTGTACTCGGTGGGGTCCACTTAACTGTCGCGGCGATATCAGCGCCAACCGCTAAACTACCAATCGTATCGGTACCTAATAAGTTCCAATCGGCAGGCCATGATAATCCTGTTGCTGCATGTGCCCAATACACTTCAACCGTGGTATTAAAGGCTGTCGCGGCACCACGATTTTTAACATTAACATTAATCTCATTCGGTTGACCATACTCTGGGTTTTGATGACCACCTGTACTGCCCACCGTGGTACGATTCCAAATGGCTTTACTGCGCCACATACTTAGCCCGACCATATTCGCATCCGGTTCATTACCGGTATCTGGGGCGGTGCCAGTGTAATCATAATGGGTATCTTCAACCCACACATCAGCACTATCATCACACGCGGTAGGAATAGCAAAACCGTTAGTGACATTTAAACTATTATTACTTGTCGAGATGGCATCAACACCCAGACCAAAATCTGCAAAGGCTTGCCACACTAAACACACATCTTCACCAGAGTAATTATCAATCGCCGCTTGAATAACGCCATCACGGGTATCAATAAAGCTTGGCGAACAAATAGTATTTTTTAACCCTTCCGTGAAATATAACAACGCGCGCTGATTACCACTGCCGCCAACGGCATTATACAAGTCGCTATCAAACCCATGTTCATTCACCAATGCCCAATACACTTCCCAACCTGCCTGTGCCCACACCGAACCGATACCATGCGGAACAGACATGCCAGAGGTAATACTTTCATAGGTATAATTATTAATCGCTGGATCAGTACTGTATTGTTGCGGACGAATTCCCGCACCTGTTATTGGTTGTCCTAATACATAGGTACCCATACCACGCGGATCAGCACCGGTCATACCCGCAGGATGGGTTAACATGATGGCGTATAAATCACTGATCCCCTCGGATGGTCGCTGATAATTACTCAAACAATTAATATTCGTTGGACCGCCAACTAAACGATTAGAAATACCATGGGCATATTCGTGGACGATGATGGCACCATCATAATCACCATCACGTTCAGGGGTGGTTAAATTCCATAAATACATTTGCATTCGAGGTCGGTTGCCATCTGCGGGGGTATAGAAGTTAGCATTGTTATAGCCACCACCATCTTGTGCTTCAGCGCGAACATCATCACCGCCAAGTCCTGCGCCACCATATTGATTGACTTGAAAATTACCCGATGCCTGATCAAAACCATACAGATAAGTAATATCGTGAATAATATTATTCCAATAAAATAAATTAGCGGTAGCAGCATAACGACTATCGGCTGGCGGTAACGTTAAATCCAATGGAAATAAACAATTAAGCCCAGCACCACAATCAGGCTCTGTCCCTGTTGGTGAGCCACTATTATTTGAGTCATTATACGCATGGACGTTATTACCGCGCATAATGGTATATTCAGCGCCAATACTGGCATTAAGATCATGCCATTGCCATGGTGAACCCGGACTCGCTGCTGGATTAGTCATGGTTTGACGTATATTCAGTGGCGTGGCGTGATTTGGCGATTCAACCGGAATAGGGAAAGCTTCATAGCTGTCACTATCAACTTGATCAAAGAAAGCCAGTACATCACCATTTTGAGCATCAACTAGCATTTGATAAACATGGCGTTGGTCGTGGGTAAATAAAATAAAACTCCATGCTAAGCGCAGTTGATCGCCTTTAATCGGGAAATAAACCAATTTTGCTTCAATTAACTCTTTAGATGCAGTCGTTGCACTTACCACCGATCTTTGATCGTCGCGACTAAGATCTTCACTGTCAATCACCGGCTGATGAGTCAGGTTGATCCCTACTTCTCGAGCACCATTAATAATAGCTTGCTTAACAGAGATCATTGGCGTGGTTTTATTGATAATCACTTGATCAACGGCAGGTGAAAACCCATTATTAACACTTAAAATACGCCCATCACGATTAACATTTACTTGTAATAAGGCATTAAAAATATCCCGTCCATAGCGTTGCTGTTGAAAATAGTAACGTTGTGAACCTGTCGCCTGTGTTTGACGTACTTGTTGGCTCACATTGGCTAAATCAGTCGCTGATAACCGCAACAAATTACGCTGTTGCTCAAGATAATCCATCACTACCGTTGCGACAGATTTCGATGGATCCGCTTCGGTTAAATAACCGGTTTTGTTGTAAATAACTCGAGCGACCCCAGTTTTTTTATCGTAATTCACATCAACGGTCGGTAAGCGCTGGTTTAATGTCGCTTGGGCGTTTATTTGGGTTGTTGTCGGCGTAATATTAACCGTTTCTGTTAACGCAACTCGCATATCATAATTAGCGGTTTCAATATGATCGGTGGTGTCTTCGCGTTGGGATAAATATAAATCGACATTATTAATACTCAGTGGCGTTGCTGTCACTGTCTTTTCAACCATAAAGCCGATTGCTTTGGCTTTTATATCATGTGCCCCTACACTCGCTTTAAACACTAACGCACCATCTGTAGTAAAAGCATCTTCTCCTGTGATACCGATGGGGGTTATGCTGTCATCAACATAAACTTCAGCCCCCTTAACAGGATTACCATTAGCATCATAGACATTGACTACAAACTGGGCATTTAAAGCTGTAGTCACATCAACTTCTGAATCATTAAACGTCACTTGACAGCCTAAGGTTTTATCTTGCTGCGCTAAAACAAAGTTATCTGAAGTACAACTCGCAAATGCACTTACCGCCGAGGTACTATCATCAAAAAATTTAAGCGTTAAATAGAGTGCTTCACTATTTACATCTGCAAAACTTACATTAAGTGGTATCGTGGCTTGATAAGCATTATTGGTACTGGTTGGAGAACTAAACGTAATTGCATTATCAAATACAATCATACTGTCTGGGTTAATCACTTTAAGTTGGGTACGTAGATTATTAATACTATTTACATGGGTCACAATATTAGATGGAATTTCAATGGTTAAATGAGTGGTATCCCCTTGAGAATCGAAATCAAACACCGTAATAGCCATTAATGGCACAATATCATAATGAAGATTATCCGTATTTTGATCGATAACTAACGTTGAATCCGTTAGTGCTAGCTTACCTATATGCTGATTATCATCATAAAAATTAACGGTTAAATTATAATTACCAAAGGCGATATTAAAATATAAATCCGAACGTGATGTGGCAGGATTAATTATAAACTTCATCTCGGCAGTATTATCAATCTCAATACCGACGATAGGATTACTTAGTGCCAATAAGTTTAATTGGGCGGGATCAATATTAAAAAATAGCTTTGCCATCTCAGGATTAACAGATATTTGAGTATCAAGATTGCCTAACACCGGATTTATCACCATATCCACCAGTGCATTATCACCACTAACTTCAGTGGTAAGCTCACCATAATAAGCTTGAGCATTATGCTGTAAATTAAGCACAAAATGATAATTGGCAGGCGTTAAGCCTACCGTTGTTGCCGATGATATTTCAAAACTGTCTAAATCTAAGGACGCTTTCCAATCAAACTCTTCCGTCGTATTTTCATCTAAATTTGTTACCGTTAACTTACCCACAACTAATATAGGTGCTTGTCCACTTTTGACGATCGCATCGTTAGTAGCCGTTGTGGTTTGAAATGCACTAAACTTAGGGGATAAATCGACCGTAATCGCATCAGTTTTAGAGCTGCTATCATTACAGCCGATAATCGAAAATAATAAACACAGCAAAATCCAATTCCAATAATGCAGCCTTTTCATAATACGACCTTCTCTAATTTTTACTGATGAAGTCAGTCCACCTGACACAAGATAAAATTATAGAGACAGACTATTGTAGATTACGTCTTATTATAAAGAATGTAATACATTTAACTTTTGATTATTAATCAATTTATAACCTTAACTTGATTAATAACCAAATAAATAAGATAGGATTGAGAGCTATTTATAATGTTCCACCTAATGAAAGATAAAACGAACTTTCACCGGTCGATGTTTGACCGTAACTTAAATAAACAGGGCCTAAAATAGAATCAACCGCAACATAGACACTACCTGCGGTGATAGCGCTACTCCAACTCATTTCAGAACTGCGCTCCCACACACCTCCCTTTTCGATCGAAGCACCAACATACACCGGTAATTTAATCGCACCAAAATTATTATCTATCACTCGGTAACGATAAACTAAGCTGGTAAAAGCACTGTAACGACCATTTAATTCATAACGATGATAACCTGATAAATTAAATAAGCCGCCAAGATCTTGGGCATAAATAGGCAATAAATTATCGGCATCTGAACCCGCCATTTTTATCGAAGCGACCACAGTATGTCGATCATATGTAAACGGTTTTATCATTGATAGATTATAATATACCGTATCACCAGACTCTTCGTTACCAGAATCAGGCCGACGTAATGTATTACTATAGCCAAGTTCACTATTAAAGTAGGTCCCATGAGCAGGAAAGAAAAAACTATCTAAATCATCATAGGTTAAATTTAGATATGGACCATACAAATCATAATTTTCTTTACGATCGATTGCAGCAACAGAAATACTACCTGTTTGCCCCTTATAACCTAAGGTTAGGGCTGACCAAGGTTTAATATTCCACCCCATTTCTATATAAGCATGAGCTTGATTATATTTTGCATCAATATTTTTTAATTTTTTTTCAGCATTATTATAATAACTAAAATTATCAAATCGACGAATTTCATTGCTGGTTTCAGCACCAAAAGCGGTAAAGAAATGTTGTTGATAATCAATCGGGAAATAAAACTCCGTGGTAATATTTTTCCAACTACCTAATTGCCATTCCAGTAACCATTCTCCACCTTTATCAGTAAGATCGGTGTAAATATATTGGGCACCAAAGGAAAAATCGGAGCGACTTTCAAAATCATCTTCAAATGCCAGAGTAAAATTTAAATACCCGGGTCCCCAAGATTTTTCATTAATATCCATAACAAGAATGTTTTTATTATCTTTTTGTTTTATTGAATAATTAATTCTCCCATAAATATCTTCACTTTGTAACCGCTTAACCGCTTGCTCTAATTTATCATTAGAAATAACTTTCCCAGCTTTCAACTCTAATTGTGCTAATAACGTTTTATCCGGTAAGTTAGTATTATTGATAATTTCAATATCATCAATAAAATAAGATTCATGGGCAGATAAACGCACGCGCCGGGCATTTTTTTGTTTCTTATATGCCGCATAGGCTTGGGGAGATAATTGATAGCGTAATAAACGTGGCAATGACGCTATAGCAACATTTCGTCCAGCTTGATAGGCTTGATCCAGTTTGTCAAAATCAGCCGCGGTCATAAAAGAGACATTAGGCTGCAAATAAACATCACTTGGCTTCATTAAGCTTTTTTGAAAATCTGCACTGGCATTGGTCATAAATGTCGTTAACTGCGTGACAATATTTAATGCGCTATCTAACTCTTTTTTAGGCATTAAACTATCACGTAGATCTACTGCAATAATAACATCAGCACCGAGTTGTTTCGCCACATCAACCGGCATATTGTTTACTACACCACCGTCAACAAGTAATTTATTATCTAAATGAACGGGTTTCAACGCGCCAGGAACCGTCATTGAAGCTTGCATGGCAGTAGCTAAATGACCAGAGCTAATAACAAACGGAGTGACTGTCGTAATATTAGTAGCAACACTACGATAAGGGATCGCTAATAAATCAAAGGTTTTTAAAGCGGGTAAATTCGTCGTAAGTTGACGTAAAAGTACCGCCAACCCTTGCCCTTGAAAAGCGCCAGGCCGAGATTTAAATTCACCATCAATATCTAAACCTAAATCAGTATGCAATTGATATGTATCATTTTGTTTTTTTCTACGTAACGATAAATCATTACGACTTGCACGATCAATGTAACCTATATTCCAATCAACATCAAAAGTGCGTTGTTTCACTTCTTGCGCAGAGAGTCCCATGGCATACATACCGCCAACATAAGCGCCCATACTGGTGCCAGTGACAATATCTACTGGAATGCGGTTCTCTTCTAATACTTCAAGTACGCCAATATGGGCAGCGCCTTTAGCCCCACCACCACTGAGTACCAATCCAATTTTAGGACGGTTAATCACGGGACGATCAGCTTCAGCAGCATAGACATTAACAGCAGGTGTACTAATAATAATACAAAATAAAACCCTGCTAAAATCCTTTTTACTAAACAACATCGTCTAACTCCGCTAGCTAAAATCACGTAATACCGACCTACGATTACGTATTAACTTATTGATATTTATTAAAACAAAAAGAGTGCCGATACGCACTCTCTTTTTCTTGCTCTTGCTTACCGAACCGCTATACCACTTAAATACCTTTAGCTACATCATCTAATGCGGTTAATACTTGATCGGTAATATGACCTTCATGGACTAATTTACAGACTTTACGACGCACCGCTAACCCAGAAATCAAGCGTTCAATCGACAAATGACGTTCATCTTGACGACTATTGTATAATTCGACCGTTTTACTTAACGTTTCATAACTCACTCGCTCACCGGCAACATGAAGCCAATCAAGCTTCTCTAAATAGCCCTGACACTCTTCTGTTATCACGGTAGCGGAATGACCAGTCATTGCCGATAAAGCGGTAATACTGCGTTGTAGCGCTTCTGCGGAGGTATATTTAGATAAAACGATAGTCAGTTCATCAGCATTGATTTCAACTAAATGCTTGCGTAACTTAATTCGACGTCCTAAACGACCACGAGGACGAGGTCCTTTACGTTGAATAGGTTCAAATTCACCATCAATGATCGCAGATAATTGATCCAATGCTTGCTTTGGCATAATTTCATTACGCAATGGATTAGGCATGGTGGGTGCCATATTGCGCTTACCTTCATTGGTCGTTTTAGCTCGAGAATAACGAATAACTTCTTCAGCATCAGATTTAATATCAATCCGATAATCGGTATAACGTTTATCGATGTCATCAGCAGATATTGTTAAATGATAACCCCATAAATTCACTGCAAATATAGTCTCTGTTACTTTGCCTTCCGCCAATTTTTTCAATTCACGAATAATATCTGACGAAAAACGACGCCATTCTATATTTCTAGCAAGTTTTTGATTTAATTCACTTAAAAGCATTGAGTCTACGACTCGACGAGACATACGACTTCTGAAAAATGTGTATAGCTGAAACACTAAAGTATGTTGACGTAAAATTTCTGGTGGGAATAAGAAGAAATAATCACGGGTTAATAATTCATCAAAAAAAGACGGTTCCCAAACTAAAATATACAAATTAGGTTTGATACGAATTTCACCATCTTCACCTTCTTGAGGAGCTTCTTCTGATGCCGTGATCGTACGAGCTATAAATCGAAAACGATCACTTTTAAAACCCTCTGGCATATTGTCACTGAGCCAACGTCCCGTCAGTTCATGTAACTGAAAATCAGTAAATTCAATTCGATCAATACTTTCTCGAATTGAATCACGAGCAGGTCCGCTGTCTTTTTTACCACGTAGTGCCAGGATATCAGTAATATATACAGGTGTTTTATTCGCCATTGAGCGTAATTGGATCTCATAATCAGCTAAATGATGATCATGATATTGTACTGTTAACGTAAACAGGGCAAATAATGTCATCAGATCATCAACGGTCATGATCGATTTTGATGATCGTGTTTCAATGATCGCTTTAGTTCCACTGATCGCAACCATTGCTTTTTGATAATTTTTTCTCGTGCGTGGTGGTGCTAAAGCTTGATCAATAATACCTGCCCAGCTCGTTGGCGATACTACAATTTGATCGGCTTCATCTGGCATTGAAGGTGGGGTACCTAAACCGTATTCTGTTAATAAGCGACGATTAACATGATTTTGAGCTAATGCTTTTGAACGTTTTTGTTTTTCACGTTGTTTAAATTGTTCTGATAATAAACTTCCCGTGCCAAGTTGGGAGATCAGTAAAGCTGGATTAATAAAATGATGTAGCATGGTTTTACCAGCTAGACCTTCTTCAAATCGAACGGGTTGTTGACTAAATAAACCAACCGTAACTGCTGCTCGTAAACGTTGCTGAATAGCTGCTCGTGTTAATTGCCCTTCAGTGGCTTCAATGAGTTCTGTTGTTGAAACCATACCATCTTGGCTTGATAACCCACGTAATGAAATAATATTCAATAACTCAATAATACTTTTGGTCACGCCTTTAAAATGTTGGTACTGCGGTAACCAATCAATCAAATTAGCAGGGATCACAAATAAATGACCATCTTTGTGTGATCTTGGCGCTTCGATCAATATTTTATCAATCGTATTTTTTTTCGTATTTCGAGCTGTGTTCATTTGCCATTAGCCGTAGAAGCGTCATCTTTCCGTAAAGATTAATAGAAAAAGATCAATAAATAAAGTTTTTTATTTAAAGATTTTAAAACTGATCTTTATGATTAAAACTGATCATATTGATAATATGATCTAATGATCAGGTGATTTTTTACCGAGTAACTAATTGTTTTTGATAAATATTATTTTTACCCTCCTTGGAACGATGATCAATGTAAACTCAGAAGCATGATCATAAAGACCATGAAAGCATGATCATCATGATGATGGAAAGATGATCATAGCAAAGCTGAAAACATGATCATAAGGATAATGAAAGCATGATCATCATTGGTTATCACCTTTTCCACAATGTTATCCACAATGATAATGAATGACGGTCTATTTTTTGTTGAGATAACGGATTTTTGCCGTTGGGGGGAGATTTTTTTACGGGAAAGATGATCAGGTAGGCGTCATTTCAAATTTTATGTTGTTATTTCGTCCCGTGATTCTTCGATGCTGCTTTTTTATTGTTGAATTGACACTTAATTGAAATGATATTCAACGTAAAAAGGTTGTTGTTTGCAATGTCTCCGTTGTTGGATTGATGATCATCATGCTTTTGATGTATTTCAATTGATATAAATAATGAAAAATAGGCGCTCTTTTATAACGTCGAGTTTGTGGCTATCGTCTCGCAGCCCTTATTGAATCAGCTTTCTCCGTAGTTCAGTAGTTATTTTACATGCTTCCGTAGCGTTGAATCTGTATTTGAAATAATCGTTATTACTCTTGATCATTTTTCCGTTATTTAGAGGGCTAAAATACGCTATTTACAGCGTTATGATGATGATGATTTCGCTTGATCATCGTTTCATATTTGATGCTTTTTTAATGGAACAATGATCAAGTATTGTTCTTGTATCTTGATATGGTTGTATAGAATTTCAGGTTGATTTGTCGATAATATATGATTTTTTCTATTTTAGGCTGATTTACTAATGAAATTACCCAATTTCATTAGCATTATTATATTATAAGCATTAAATCTTCTTATTTCATTGGAATTACATTAACCGTAAATTATCTAACTTTTTTCATTGTTCCGTTAATAATAGCAGCTATTGAAATTTACAATGTAAACTTGTGACGCTGTAACATTTTCATGAAATGATTTTATTTGAGTAATTAGGCAGAGAATAAAGCTAGATTTAAGTTTAAAAAATATGGATTTTTAAGCTTTTTGCATTAAAGCATGTTTTTTAGTTGAGATTAGCATCACATGTTTTTGTTCAGCTTTTTATTGTTTGTGTTGTGTTTTATTGTACAATATGGGCAGTCTATTATCATGGCGTAGAGTACTAATGAATAGGGAACAGACGATACAAAATTTGCTTAATATTGCTGAGCAAACCAAACAAGTACAAGCTGATCGTATTGAGATTGTTTTAGAAGAGCGTCGTGAAGAGCTTTTTCCTCCAATGTCAAAAGCATTAATGGAGACACGATCAGGGTTAACTCGTCGAAAGTTGGATGATGCAATTTCACGAATGGAAGCGACAGGTCATCAATTTACTAAAAATAAAGCTAACCATTATTCAATAACCCTTGAAGAAGCCCATCAATTGATGGCATCAGCAAAAAAACCTGCGTTTTATCAACGAGAAGGTGCGGGTCGCAAACCATGGGTAGTGAACGTTCAAAATCAAAAAGGGGGGACGGGGAAATCAATGACAGCAGTACATATTGCTGCTTGTTTAGCGTTAGATTTAGATAAACGTTACCGTATTTGCCTTATTGATCTTGATCCTCAGGGATCATTACGTTTGTTTCTTAACCCTTTAATCAGTATTGGTAAACAAGATACGATTTATTCTGCTGTCGATGTGATGCTAGATAATGTGCCGGAAGGGGTATTAACGGATAAGCATTTTGTTATGGATAATGTGGTGATGCCAACTCAATATCCTAATCTTAAAACAATTGCTGCTTTCCCTGAAGATGCGATGTTTAATGCTGATGCATGGCAAGATTTAGCCGTAAATCAAGATCTTGATATTGTACGTTTATTGAAAGAAAAAGTGATTGATCCTATCGCTGATGAGTTTGATATCATTATGATTGATACGGGTCCTCATATCGATCCTCTGGTGTGGAATGCAATGTATGCCTCTAATGCGCTAATCATTCCTTGTGCTGCGAAACGCCTTGATTGGGCTTCTACGGTCAACTTTTTTCAGCATTTACCGACTGTTTATGAGATGTTTCCAGAAGATTGGCACGGATTAGAATTTATTCGTTTGATGCCAACCATGTTTGAAGATGATAATAAAAAGCAAGTTTCTGTATTAACGGAGATGAATTACTTGCTACGTGAGCAAGTGATGATGGCAACAGTACCACGAAGCCGTGCTTTTGAGACGTGTGCAGATACTTACAGCACTGTTTTTGACCTTACGGCAGCTGAATTTGAAGGTGGAAAGAAAACACTTTCAACAGCTCAAGAAGCAATTCAGCGTGTAGGGCTAGAATTAGAACGGGTTATGCACAGCCACTGGGCAAACTTGAACGAGGAGTAATTGACAGATGGCAATTAAAACTACAGATCTTAATGCACGTTTGTTTGGAAAAGCGGATAAACGTCGCGCAACGAATGTGACAGAAGCACAAACAGCAGCCCGCGATAAAGCTGCAGTTATCGAATTAGCGGTTGCTGGCGAAGATACTGTTGCGTTTGAATTAGTAAAAGTAAATGCAGATGATGTTAGTACGCAAACTATCGTTTTTGCTGAAAATGCCCGTGAGCAAGCTTTTTTAAATGAACATGCTTTAGCTGATATTTTAGTAACATTGAAAGATCGTGGTCAGCAATACCCAGCAGTAGGGCGTTGGCTTGATGATGGTCGGATTGAAGTTTTAGACGGTAGCCGCCGTCGTATGTCTTGTATTCTTGCTCATAAAGATTTTTTAATTTATGTCGCCAAAGGCATCAATACAGAGCATGCTAAATTCCTATCTGATGTTGCAAATGCGCATAAACCACTGTCACTTTTTGAACGTGGTAAAGAGATGCAGTCGTTGTTAGATACTGGAAAAGTAGCGGATCAAAAAGAACTTGCGAAATATCTACAATGCAGTGAAGCATTAGTGAGTGGGGCTCTAAAAGCGGCGAGCTTACCAATGGAATTGCTAATGGCTTATCCAAGTGTCGGTGAGCTTGGACGTCCAACGATTGTTAAGCTACATCGTATTTTCTTTGGTTTAAACCATGAACAGCAACAGCACATGATTGCTGATTTAAGTGGTGAAAATGCGTCATTATGGAAAACGATCAATGCCCAGGGTATTAGTCGTATTACGCGTGAAGTCACTGGGAAATTAGAGCAATTAGGTGAACAGCTACATCCTAAAATTGTTATTGAAAAACCAACATCGCAAGATTTGATTAAGGGTAAAGTTTCTTATACTCGTGATGGTGATAAGTTACAGTTAAAACTTAAAAAGATGAGTGATCGTCAAATTAGTGATGTACTCGCTTATTTAAATGATTATCTAAAGTAATGATTTATTTTGCTTAATAAAAACCACGCTATTATGCGTGGTTTTTTTATGCCTGTTGTGGCTGTGTTATGATCGAAGGGTCATTTATTTATGGATCTATTTATGTCGGCGCAGTTAGAGACTTTTTTTGCTCAACTTCAACAGCAGCTATCACAGCATTTTTGTCGTCAATTAGTGGTATTAGAAGGCGATTTAGAATGGGCAACCCCACTTTCTCTTCTTATGGGGAAACACTTTTCACAACGATTATGGACGGGTGATAGTGCACCGATGTCATTTACCTCATCATCGTTTAAACAAGCGAAGCAATGGCTTGGACAAGAGTTTGATATGGTCGTTATTAATGCATTAGATGGCATTAATGCGGATACGCTCGGTGCGCTGTCTGGCACGATTAAAGGCGGTGGTATCTTGGTGATTATAGCATCACCAAGTTGGCGTTTACCGAATACGTCTCCGTTTTATCAGCGTTTAGGACGTTTATTTGTTAACCCCGAAGTGATGCTTATTCAACAGTCACACATCGGGCAATCAATGGCAATGGCAACTATTCCTGATTATCCAACCATGCCGACGTTATATACAGATGAAAATTCCCAGCGAAGCTGTTTAACATCGGGTCAATCAGAAGCGGTTGATGCGATCATTAAAGTTGTGACGGGTCATCGTAAACGTCCTTTGGTGTTATCTGCAGATCGTGGCCGTGGAAAATCGGCTGCACTGGGTATTGCCGCAGCAGAATTATTACAAACCCGGACGATAAAAATTGCGGTTACAGCCCCTTCTTTTGCCTGCGCTGAAACGGTGTTTAAACATGCTCATTTAAGGTTAGCAGTAGTAGAGCAAGCTCATCGTCATCAGCTACACGTAGGTGCAAGTCGGCTCGAATTTGTTGCGGCAGATAAGATTGTTAGCGATGCCGTAAATTTTGATTTTATTATTGTAGATGAAGCAGCAGCGATCCCTGCTCCGATTTTAACCGCCTTAGTTGCTTGTCATAATCGATTAGTATTCGCAACCACTATTCATGGCTATGAAGGAACCGGACGTGGTTTTGAAATTAAATTCAAACAAACACTAACTAAAAAAATGCCGCAATGGCGTGATTATCATTTGGAGCAACCGATAAGATGGGCGATCGATGATCCGCTAGAAGCTTGGATTTTTAAAGCATTGTTACTTTCAGCGCAAGCTCCAAATACTGAGGCAATAAAAAGGCTAACAACAACTACGACTATTGATTATAAGGTGTTACCTACGGCAGAATTGGCGCAGAATGAAGTTGTGTTGAGTCAACTTTTTGGTCTGCTAATTAATGCTCATTACCAAACATCGCCTAATGATATTCAACAATTACTGGATGATCCTAAGTTATTTATTATTGTGGCATTGCAATCAGAGAGGATTATTGGTTGTTGTGTAGTGTCGGAAGAGGGAGGATTTGACGCAGAATTAGCACAATTAGTGATGCAAGGTAAACGTCGTCCACAAGGACATTTATTGGCACAATCACTGGCTGCTCACTTGGGTTATGCGATTGCAGCGGAGCAGCGTTGTTACCGTATATTACGTATTGCTGTTGCGGATGGCTTTCAGCAGCAAGGTATTGGTACACAATTGGTTGATACTGTTTTACAGCAAGCGGTTAATACTCAGATTGATTATATTGGTACAAGTTTTGGTGCTGTTACCGAATTAGTAGATTTCTGGTTACATTGCTTATTATATCCTTTACGTTTAGGTATTACCCAAGATGCTGCCAGTGGCCATCATTCATTATTGTGCGTTAAGCCATTATCGGATGCTGCTCAGTTGTGGTTTGATGATGCTCGAACATTATTTAGCGCTTCTTTTGTTTGCCAGCGAGTTGAACAATTTAATCAGCTTGATAGTCAATTATTTTTTAAATTGTATGCTGATAATGTTCAGCAGCCATTAAATTATGGTTTATCACAAGCACAGATTAAACATCAACTTGATATTTTTATTGATGGGGGCCTTGGCTATGAGGTGGTCGTCGCTAGTCTTGAAAGTTGGCTTTCACAGTATTTATTACAAGATAATTGTTGTTGGCATGATGATTTAGGTTTTGCGATTGCCAAAATTTTACAAAAACAATCTTGGGCTGTTGTGGTTGAACGCTACCATTTATCAAGTCGGAAATTAGCCCAACAGCATTTACGTGATGTTGTTGCTCGCTATTTTTCTTCTTTTTCTTCTCATCTTAATTAGAGGTTTACGCTATGCAGATTCAGATTGATACACATACACATACATTATCGAGTGGGCATGCTTATAGTACCATTATTGAAAATTCCCAAGCGGCAGCAGCGAAGGGGTTAAAAATGTTTTGTAATACGGATCATGCGTCTTTAATGCCTGGGGCTCCTCATTTTTGGTATTTTGCTAACCAACGGGTTTTACCTCGATTTCTTAATGGGGTCGCTGTATTACGTGGGGTTGAAGCTAACATTATAAATACGGCGGGTGAGGTTGATCTTGATAAGACGGTTTTAGCCAAATTAGATTGGGTGATTGCTAGTTTGCATGAGCCTGTTTTCAAACCGAGTACTCGCATTGAACATACATCAGCACTGATAAACACCATTAAATCTGGTGTTGTCGATGCGATTGGGCATCCAGGAAATCCTAATTATGATTTCGATTTTGAAACTGTTATTCGTACTGCGGCAGAGAATAATGTTTTAGTTGAAATAAATAATTCATCATTAGGGCGTTCACGAGTGGGGAGCGCACCACGTTGTGCAGATATTGCCGCATTAGCTAAAGAAGTCGGTGCAAGAATTACCACAGGATCAGATGCGCATTTTGCTGCTGATGTTGGTAACTTCTCAAGTATTAAAACATTGTTAGCGCATGTTGATTTCCCCCAAGAGTTGATTGTTACTCAGCATCCTGACGTGTTTTTAGCTTTTTTAACTGAGCGCGGGAAATCAGTAGCAGAGCAATATGAAAATCATAAATGGTAATTAGATAGTTTTTTGGTTTACAGTGTAAACTGAAATTAATGGATATTTACAGTGTAAATGACGGTTCTGATTTACACTGTAAATAGCGAACCATTACAGCGAACCA
>CAMQXY010000056.1 GCA_947039005.1 uncultured Photobacterium sp. | reverse complement strand
TGACCCCATCATTATGAGTGATGTGCTCTAACCAACTGAGCTACGTAGCCATTTTGCTTCCAACAGCCACTGCTCTTAGTGAGCCGCTTCGTTGGGAACGGGGCGCATTATGCTCATACCAGCCAAAACCGTCAATAGTTTTTTTTGAAAAATGGCGAAAATGCGTTTGTTCGGCGGTTATTTGGGCGAACTGGGCGAATCACAAACTGATATCTGATTTGTCAGCTATCAATAATTAAAACTGTGACTTAGCGCGATTTTATTTTTCTGATGAAGATAATAAAAAATAAGCCAGCACGAGGCTGGCTTATTCATTTATTCATAGTTATACGAATGATAACTGAATAGAAAAAATTATACGTTGAAGCGGAAGTGGACAACATCGCCATCTTTAACGATGTAATCTTTACCTTCTAGACGCCATTTACCTGCATCTTTAGCACCTGATTCGCCACCAAATTCGATGTAATCGTTGTAACCGATAACTTCTGCGCGAATAAAGCCTTTTTCAAAGTCAGTGTGGATAACACCTGCAGCTTTTGGTGCTGTTGCGCCAACAGGGATAGTCCATGCACGTACTTCTTTCACGCCAGCGGTGAAATAAGTTTGTAGTGACAGTAGTTCATAACCAGAACGAATAACGCGGTTTAGACCTGGTTCTTCGATACCCATGTCAGCTAAGAACTCTTCACGATCTTCATCATCAAGTTCAGCAATCTCTGACTCCATTGAGGCACAAATTGGCACAACAATGGCATTTTCTGTCGCTGCACGCTCAATCACTTTGTCTAGGAATGGATTGTTTTCAAAACCATCTTCACTAACGTTAGCAATGTACATCGTTGGCTTTAGCGTTAGGAAGTGCAGGTAATCAACCGCTGCTTTTTCTTCTTTGCTTAGGTCCATTGAACGTAGCATGCTGCCGTCAGTTAATACTGGCAGCATTTTTTCTAGTACTTTGATTTCGAACTTAGCATCGTTATCGCCGCCTTTAGCACGCTTAGCTAAGCGGAAAATTGCACGCTCACACGTATCAAGGTCAGCCATTGCTAATTCAAGGTTGATGATGTCGATATCTTCAAGAGGGTCAATACGGCCAGCAACGTGAACGATGTTGTCATTTTCAAAACAACGAACAACGTGACCAATAGCATCAGTCTCACGGATGTTAGCGAGGAACTTGTTACCAAGACCTTCACCTTTAGATGCGCCAGCAACAAGGCCTGCGATGTCTACAAATTCCATTGTGGTTGGCAGAATACGCTCTGGTTTAACGAATACTGCTAATGCATCCATACGTGGATCAGGTACAGGAACAACACCTGTATTTGGCTCGATAGTACAGAATGGGAAGTTAGCTGCTTCGATGCCTGCTTTTGTTAAGGCATTGAACAGTGTTGACTTACCAACGTTTGGTAGACCTACGATACCGCATTTAAAACCCATGGCTTGTAACCCTTTTGGTGATTATTCTGTAACAACTCAATTATAGTGCTCAACACTGAGCCCATAACGACGAAGTAGTGTACTGCTGCCAGTGCGCTACTCTGCCTTGAATGAATGAAGACGATTTTGTGCCTTACTTAGGCCGTCTTTTAGAAGCACATCAATGCAGCGAACTGATTCATCAACTGCTGCATCAATAAGTTCTTGATCTTTGACCTGTGCTTTTCCTAGCACGTAGTCAGCGACTTTATTTTTATCGCCAGGATGACCAATAGCAATCCTTAAACGATAGAAATCTTTGTTGTTGCCCATTTTGCTTATGATATCGCGGAGACCATTATGTCCACCGTGACCACCGCCTTTTTTAAACTTGGCAACACCAGGCGGCAAATCGAGTTCATCATGCGCGACTAAAATTTCTTCAGGCTTAATTTGGAAGAAATTGGCCAGCGCTGAAACCGACTTACCGGATAAATTCATGAATGTGGTTGGGATCAACAAGCGGAGATCTTGACCGTTTGTTGTGATCCTGCCAGTTAGACCAAAATATTTTGGATCCATACGTAGGGTAACGTTATGGACTCGAGCTAGTTCTTCAACGACCCATGCACCAGCATTATGACGGGTTTTTGCATACTCTTGGCCAGGATTTGCGAGGCCGACAAGTAACCGAATATTATTACTCACGCTTGTCTCTCTTGTCATACAGCAGTAGTGATAGCGTTTTGTGATCACCATGATGGTGGTAAAACCGAGCAATAGTCGGGTTCAAAACGCGCGCTATATTATATCAAATCAACTGAAATTGATACGGCTCTGCGGTGATCTGGATTTAGGGTTGTCTATAAAAAATAAAACGCCCCGCAAAAGCGAGGCGTTGGTATTTATTTAGCTGAGAATTTAGCTGAGAAAAAACTCATGCTAATTGCACGTGATTAGTGCTCAAACATTGCAGAAATTGATTCTTCGTTGCTGATACGACGAATCGCTTCAGCAAGCATGCCAGACAATGTCAATACAGACACTTTACCTGTTGCTGCAATTTCTTTTGTTAGTGGGATTGAGTCAGTCACAATGATTTCATCAATCACAGATTCAGTGATGTTTTGCAGTGCGCTACCAGAGAATACTGGGTGAGTTGCGTAAGCAAATACACGCTTCGCGCCACGTTCTTTTAGTGCTTCAGCTGCTTTACATAGCGTACCGCCAGTATCGATCATGTCATCAACGATAATACAATCGCGACCTTCAACATCACCAATTAAGTGCATAACTTGAGAAACGTTAGCGCGTGGACGACGCTTATCGATGATAGCAATATCAGTATCATCTAAAAGCTTAGCAATGGCACGAGCACGTACAACACCGCCGATATCAGGAGAAACAACCACTGGATCTTGTAGGTTTCTCGCTAACATATCTTCTAGCAGCACTGGGCTACCAAATACGTTATCGACAGGAACATCGAAGAAACCTTGGATTTGTTCAGCGTGTAGATCAACCGTTAATACACGGTCAACACCTACATTAGAAAGGAAGTCAGCAACAACTTTGGCAGTAATTGGCACACGAGCAGAACGTACACGACGATCTTGACGTGCGTAACCGAAGTATGGAATCACAGCAGTAATACGACCTGCAGAAGCACGACGTAATGCATCGATCATAACAACCAGTTCCATTAGGTTGTCATTAGTGGGTGCACAAGTTGATTGAATAATGAATACGTCGCTACCACGAACATTTTCATTAATTTGCACACATACTTCACCATCGGAGAAACGGTCAACCGTTGCGTCTCCTAATGAAATATAAAGACGATCAGCGATGCGTTGGGCTAGTTCTGGTGTAGCGTTACCAGCAAACAGCTTCATATCAGGCACGGTGTAAACCTCAGGTTGCGTCCAAGTTGTAATTACTGACAATCCATAGAATATGTGGCTAGTGTTGTCAACAAAGGAGATACGTTAACACCTTTTGCGACAAATCCCTGGAGCCAGTCAGGCAAATTATTCAAAATATCATTAGCATCTTGCTCAGTGTTACATTCTGCAAACACACAAGCGCCAGTACCAGTTAATCTTGACGGGGCATATTCTAACAGCCATGAAAGCGCCTGATCAACCTCGGGGTTAAGACTTCTTACAATTTTTTCGCAATCGTTTTCGTAAACACCGCTTAACAGAGCACTTAAACTACGTTTTTGGGTATTACGTGGTAATTGCGAATGGTTGAAAATTTCAGCAGTTGCAATGCTAATATCGGGTTTTGCAACGAGATACCATTTTTCTTGTGGTAAGGCAGGTTGTAATTTTTCACCAATACCTTCCGCAAAAGCACTATGACCACGAACAAAAACAGGTACATCAGCACCCAGTGTTAATCCGATAGCTGCAAGTTCATCAACCGATAATTGAGTTTGCCATAAAAAATTCAACGCGACTAATGTGGTGGCTGCGTTTGATGAACCCCCTCCTAAGCCGCCGCCC
This sequence comes from uncultured Photobacterium sp., assembly GCA_947039005.1. Lineage (GTDB taxonomy): Bacteria > Pseudomonadota > Gammaproteobacteria > Enterobacterales > Vibrionaceae > Photobacterium. The sequence continues at coordinate 15,393 of CAMQXY010000056.1, read as the reverse complement.
ATCGGTAAAATTTTATCAATATGAATTTCAGCCCCGAAATTAACCTGTGCCGCTTCACGAAGGGCAATAGCTGCGCGATAAATTAAATTATCTTCAGTCGCCACCCCTTTAATGGCGGGTGTTAGGCTGATATGACTGTCTTGACGGGCTGTGATGGTTAACGTATCGCTATAATTAATAAACTGAAATAGCGTTTGTAAGTCGTGATAACCATTATCGCGTTGACCTGTGATGTAGAGAAAAAGATTGAGTTTCGCAGGTGCTGGCCACTGAGTGGTAATATCAAATTTAGTTAATTGGATCATTCTAATAACTCATTATTTATAAGGCTAAAATATCGTTATTCTTTGTTATTGTTATATTTTCCAGTTTGATACTTTAATTTTTATGGTTAAATCACCTTGTTTTAAGGTCATTAGTATCGGTAGTGATGGTACTTTAGTGTTGTCGTAACTACTGTAATGCATCTCCCAAGTGTGACCATCAATTTTTTTGGTCAAGAAAGCGACTTGGTTATTTTTGTTGAGCAAATAGTGATCAGCCCCTGTTGGTAATCCTATTAGCCAATCTCGCATTTGTTCCAGCGGTAAGTTAATGCCTGTAAGTTGCTGTACTAATTGTGCTGCATCGCTACCACGGTAGGTTTTTCCATCAGGAGCGGTGAGTGTGACGGCATGAGGTCGAGCATCCAGTTTGAGGATTGTCTTATACATTTTGGTTAAAATAAGCTGATAATCATCAGGTTTATTTTGCCAATTAAAGGTAAGTGTTACCCGTTGTTGTGGACTGATATAACCAAATACCCCTTGGGCATGGTAAGTGGTGAGCTGTTGGAGTTGCGCTTGATGCAGTGCCCAGTCGGCTTTATGGGTTATTGTGGGTTGTTGTGCACAGCCTGAAAGTAGTGATAACGATAAAGCAAAAAAAGGGAATAACCATTTTTTTTGGGAAGCGATTAGTGTTTTTTTTAGGCTTGGCATCACTGGCGTTGAGGTGAAGTTTTTAACAATAGCACGCGATATCATCGTAGGGGATCTCTATCAGAATGAGTGAAAACAATAGCGATAATTTAATCGAAAGCCAAATTATAACCCTTAACGAGGCTAATAAGATGGCTAAAAAACGATAAAAATGGTGTCATTATGGATTGATTACGTCTGTTGCCTTTTATTACGACATGGCATCAAGTAAAATCTGCACCTTAGATTTTTTCACTGCCAAAGTGGGTATACTGTTTTCATGACCTTGCTTGCATTAGGAATCAACCACAAAACAGCTTCTGTTGATTTGCGTGAGAAGGTAGCTTTTTCTCCTGAAAAACTGTCTTTGGCACTGCAGGAGCTTAAAAACCATCCTGAGGTATCAAGTGCGGTTATTGTATCTACATGCAACCGTACCGAAGTTTACTGCGAATTATCGCAGTCAGGACCGGGTGTGATTATTGACTGGTTGACCAAATTTCATCAGATCACAGCCGAAGAATTGATGCCAAGCCTGTATTTCCATGAACAGCAAGCCGCTGCTCGACATTTAATGCGTGTAGCGTGTGGCTTAGATTCGTTAGTATTGGGTGAACCGCAAATCCTAGGACAGGTGAAGCAGTCTTATTCGGCATCAAAAGACAATGGAACTGTGGTTGGTACCTTAGAAAAATTGTTTCAAAAAACGTTTACCGTCGCCAAGCGAGTACGCACTGAAACCGATATCGGTGGTAATGCGGTTTCTGTCGCTTATGCAGCGTGTTCGTTGGCTAGACAAATTTTTGAAGCTTTATCAGGTGTGACGATGTTGCTCATAGGAGCAGGAGAAACCATTGAATTGGTTGCTCGTCATGCGGTTGAGCAAGGCTGTAACCGTTTAATTGTAGCCAATAGAACCCGTGAACGTGCGGCTAATCTTGCGCGTGAATTTGGCGCTGAAGTGATAGGTTTAGAAGATATTCCTGATTATCTTCATTGTGCTGATATTGTGATTAGTTCTACTGCAAGTCCGTTGCCTCTTGTTGGTAAAGGCATGGTAGAAGTGGCGTTGAAACAACGCCGTAATCAGCCAATGTTATTTGTTGATATTGCTGTCCCGCGTGATATTGAATCACAGGTCGGCGATCTTAATGATGTATATTTATATTCTGTTGATGATCTGCATTCGATTGTCGAGAAAAATCGTGAGCAACGTAAAGTGGCTGCGATTCAAGCTGAGGCGATAATTACCGAAGAAAGTATTGCCTTTGTACAATGGTTACGTTCACTGGAAGCGGTTGATAGTATCCGTGACTATCGTCAATATGCTGAAGCTATAAAATATGAGCTGTTACAACGCAGCTTACAATCAATCGCCAATGGCACCGATCCTGAAAGAGCCTTGGTAGAATTGAGTAATAAACTAACCAATAAGCTTATCCATGCTCCGACAAAAGCCATGCAGCAGGTTGCCAAAGATGGTGAATCTGACAAATTGGTTGTGATCCGTGAAGCACTCGGGCTGGATTCCTATAACGATTAGCAGTTGATGGTTTAGACCGTCACTCCGCACCTAATTAGAAGATTATGAAGCAATCAATTTTAGTTAAATTAGAAACTCTGGTTGAACGTTACGAAGAAGTTCAACACTTACTGGGTGATCCCAGTGTTCTTAGTGATCAAAACCGATTTCGTGCATTATCAAAAGAATACTCTCAGCTTGAAGAAGTGACAAAATGCTTCCAAGCATATCAACAAGCAAAAGAAAATCTTGAAGCTGCTGAAGAAATGGCTCTAGAAGATGATGCTGAAATGCGCGAAATGGCGCAAGAAGAAATCAAAGAAGCTAAGTCTGAAATTGAACGTTTAGCGGATGAGTTACAACTATTATTGATTCCAAAAGATCCTAATGATGATCGTAACTGTTTCGTTGAAATTCGTGCTGGTGCTGGTGGCGATGAAGCGGGTATTTTTGCAGGTGATTTATTCCGTATGTATAGCCGTTATGCTGAGCGTCGCGGCTGGCGTATGGAAATCATCAGTGAAAACCGTTCAGAGCAAGGCGGTTACAAAGAGATGATCGCTAAAGTTAATGGCGATGGCGCTTATGGTGTCTTAAAGTTTGAGTCAGGCGGTCACCGTGTACAACGTGTTCCAGCAACGGAATCTCAAGGTCGTGTACATACATCGGCTTGTACTATTGCGATTTTACCTGAAATTCCAGAAGCTGAGATCCCAGAAATTAATGCTGGCGATTTAAGAATCGATACTTTCCGTTCATCAGGCGCGGGTGGTCAGCACGTTAACACCACGGATTCTGCTATTCGTATTACTCACTTACCAACCGGTATTGTAGTTGAGTGTCAGGATGAACGTTCACAGCACAAAAACAAAGCGAAAGCGATGTCAGTGCTAGCTGCACGTATTATTAAAGCGGAAGAAGCTCGTCGTCACGAAGCAGAAGCAAGCACACGTCGTGACTTACTAGGCTCAGGTGACCGTTCTGACCGTATCCGCACATATAACTACCCACAAGGTCGTGTATCTGATCACCGTATTACGTTAACGCTTTACCGCTTAAATGAAATAATGGAAGGTGATTTAGATGCCTTGATCCAACCTGTATTTGTAGAATACCAAGCGGATCAATTAGCTGCGATGGCTGAGCAAAACTAATGCCATATAGCATTGAATGTTTATTAAAACAGACCAGTGCCCAACTCGATGCTGCGGGCTCTAATAGCCCGCAGTTAGACAGTACTGTTTTGTTATGTCATGTGTTAGATAAACCACGTAGTTATTTATTAACATGGCCAGAAAAGCAGCTTGATGATACTCAACTTGCGATGTTTTCAGCGTTATTAGCGCGTCGAATTACGGGTGAACCTATCGCTTATATTATAGGTGAGCGTGAGTTTTGGTCGTTACCTTTAAAAGTATCATCCTCGACATTAATTCCCCGTCCTGATACCGAAAGGCTGGTTGAGTTAGCCCTTGAAAAAATTCCAGCCCATGAATGTCAGGTACTTGATTTAGGTACGGGTACTGGTGCAATAGCATTAGCGATAGCGTCTGAACGCGCTGATGTGACGGTCACTGGCATTGATTTACGCCCTGAAGCGGTGGCATTAGCGACTGAAAATAGCCACAGATTAAGCATTACCAATAGCCATTTTTTAGCGGGTAGCTGGTATAGCCCCCTTGAGCAACAGCCGCAATTTACCGTTATTGTCAGTAATCCACCGTATATTGACGAAGCGGATCCACATTTAATTGAAGGCGATGTTCGCTTTGAACCTAAAAGTGCGTTAGTTGCCAGTGATAATGGACTCGCTGATATTCGTATTATTAGTCAAGATGGACGCCAATATTTATTACCTGGTGGCTGGTTGCTGATGGAACATGGGTTTGAACAAGGTATTGCTGTTCGGGCTATTCTTGATCAATTGGGTTATACGCAGGTATCTACAAGTCAGGATTATGCTGGGCTCGATCGAGTAACGATGGGTTGCTGGCAAGGAGAAGGTTAGTAATGATGTATATGGCAATGAAACATATTCACCTTACCGCAATCGCATTAAGCGTATTATTGTTTGTCGTTCGCTACATAATGGTGATGGCAAACTCGTCAATGATAAATAAAAAATTCTTTAAAATAACACCACATGTCATTGATACAATTATGCTTGCTTCAGGTGTTGCACTAATTTTCATTACGGGTTTTATGCCGTTTACTGCGGGCAATGGGTGGCTAACTGAAAAACTGACCTGTGTGTTTGCTTATATTGCACTAGGTTATTTCACCTTGCACCATGGTAAGAATAAAGTCTTTAAGACGTTTGCCTTTTTAGGGGCGATTGGTTGGCTGGTATTAGCCGCACAATTAGCCATTACCAAAACACCGATTCTAGGCTAATTTAGGCAATATCATGATGCCATTTAATGAACAAGATCTTAATCAGATGCCGTTGGTTGATGGGGCAATTGCTTTCATGGTCGATGTTGATCCTGATTTTCCTGCCACCTGGGTACAATTACGTTTAACACAGTTAGCACAAGAAGCTGAACAAGCATTGATGGATGAGGTTGATCCTCGACTACGTTTAGATGGCTTATTGCGACTGTTTTATCGAGAGTGGGGCTTTCAGGGTGATCTCCAACAATATTTTTCATCGGATAATGCTTTTTTGGATAAAGTATTAGAACGACGTAAAGGGATCCCTGTTAGTTTAGGGGCTATTTTCCTTTATCTAGCGAAGCATCTTGATTTACCTGTTGAAAATGTTGGTTTTCCTACCCAATTTTTATTGAAAGTGGTATGGCCTCAAGGGGATATTCAATATATAAATCCTTTTGATGGTGAGTTTGTTAGCACCCATATTTTACGTTGTTGGCTGATTGGTCAGCGAGGGCCTTTTGCTGAGTTCAAACCTGAATTCCTTGAGAAACAGCAAAATAACGTTATTTTATCGCGTTGGTTAACGGTAATGAAAAGCGCGTTATTGCGAGAAGAACAATATACTGATGCGTTGCGATGCAGTGATTTAGCGTTAGCGTTAAGCCCTGGCGATCCCCATGAAATTCGAGATCGCGGCTATATTTACCAGCAACTCGATTGCCTCCATGCTGCTGCGGTTGATTATTCCTATTTCATTGAGCAATGCCCTGAAGATCCCGCCGCAGATTTACTTAAAATGCAAGTGGAAGCTCTGTATGAAGAGCCCCTCACACTGCACTAGATGAGAAGATAAATATGATGCAACAAAAAATTGTTCGTGTTGGTGATATCGATGTTGCTAACGATAAGCCATTTGTACTATTTGGTGGTATGAATGTGCTAGAGTCTCGCGATCTAGCAATGAAAATGTGTGAGCATTACGTCAATGTAACCACTAAGCTGGGCATTCCTTTCGTATTTAAGGCTTCTTTTGATAAAGCTAACCGCTCATCTGTGCATTCATACCGTGGTCCAGGTTTAGAAGAAGGTTTAAAAATCTTCCAAGAATTAAAAGACACATTTGGCGTGAAAATCATTACTGATATTCATGAGAAAGAGCAAGCTCAAGTTGTTGCTGATGTGGTTGATGTTATTCAGTTACCGGCTTTCCTTGCGCGTCAGACTGATCTTGTTGAAGCTATGGCTAAAACAGGTGCGGTGATCAATGTTAAAAAACCACAGTTCATGAGCCCTGGTCAAGTGGGTAACATTGTTGAGAAGTTTGCAGAATGTGATAACCACAATGTGATCCTATGTGAGCGTGGAGTATTACACGGTTATGATAACCTTGTGGTTGATATGCTAGGTTTTGATGTCATGAAAAAAGCCTCAAACGGCACTCCAATCATTTTTGATGTGACGCATGCGCTTCAATGTCGTGATCCACTGGGCGCGGCATCTGGCGGCCGTCGAGAGCAGACTATTGATCTGGCTCGCTCTGGTATTGCGACAGGTATTGCTGGTTTGTTTATGGAAGCGCACCCAACGCCAGATCTTGCACGTTGTGATGGTCCATCGGCTTTCCCTCTTGATAAGCTAGAACCATTCTTAGCACAAATTAAACAATTAGATGATTTAATAAAAAGCTTTGCACCGATTGAAATCAATTAATTAATCATTGTTGTTTATCTATTTAGCCCTATGGATTTTATTCATAGGGTTTTTTTGTGCAAAAAATACTCGATATATAAAAAATCGTTTAAGTGTTTAATTTGGTGTTTTATTCTGAATAATAACCATAAAACTGGAATTTAAATCTGTATTATGTGATTTTTTTAGCGCTTGTGCTTTATTGATGATGGTTATTTTAGGGTGATCTGTGTCACCGTTTTTTTGAGTATTGGCGCTTGGCGTCTCATACTGGCTATCAAGTTTTATTAGTCGTAGTGAGTTACCGTGTCAATATCGCAAGATCTTTCCGCATCTGAAGCAAAAACCATCTCCTCAGGTTGGACTAAGCATGACACCAGTTGGATGTTGAGCTTATTTGGTACATCCGTTGGTGCTGGAATTTTATTTTTACCGATTAATATTGGTTCAGGTGGTTTCTGGTCATTAGTGATCATGGCATTACTTGCAGGACCGATGACATTTTGGGCGCATCGCGGACTGGCACGGTTTGTTTTATCCTCTACCCAAAAAGATGCTGATTTTACCGATGTGGTTGAAGAGCACTTTGGTCAGCGCTACGGGCGTTTAATCTCCTTACTCTACTTTTTATCTATTTTCCCTATTTTGCTGATTTACGGTGTGGGCTTAACCAATACTGTTGATAGTTTTATGGTTCACCAACTTGGAATGGCACCACCATCACGGGTGCTGCTATCAGGTTGTTTAGTGTTTGGCATGATAGCGATTATGTTAGCCGGTGAAAAAACCATGCTGCGGGTATTTGAAATAATCGTGTACCCACTAACGTTTATTTTGGCGGGTATTTCAATTTATCTGATCCCAAGCTGGCACATGCCTAATTTTAGCCTTAATCAAAGTATTGGCGATTTAAGCGCATCGTTATGGCTGGCGATTCCAGTGGTGGTGTTTGCATTTAGCTATACGCCAGTGGTGTCAGGGTTTGTTAATGCGCAACGTCGTCAATATGGTGAGCAAGCCCATACTAAATCAGAAACGATTTTAAAACGCACTTCGGTGATGTTGATTGCGTTTGTACTGTTTTTTGTTTTTTCATGTGTATTGAGTTTAACTCCTGAGCAGTTACAACAAGCTAAAATGGATAACGTGTCAGTGTTATCTTATTTAGCCAATGTTGAAGACAGCCCTTTTATTATGATACTTGGTCCTTTGATTGCCTTTATTGCGATTACCTCGTCGTTCTTAGGTCACTTTATGGGGGCGCGAGAAAGTTTTAATGGCATAGTCGCAAAGCAAACTTCATTACCGTTAAAGACTATTGATAAGATCGGCATTGTATTGATGTTTATCAGCATTTGGTTTGCAGCAGTAATGAACCCAAGCATTCTTGGTATGATGGAAGCGCTGTCAGGACCTGTGATTGCGATGATTTTATTTTTGATGCCAATGCTGGCGGTGTATCACATTGAAAGTTTGAAAATCTACCGTGGTAAAATAAGCACTTACTTTATTTTACTGATGGGGTGTTTAGCCGTCGGCGCGATTGTGTTTAATCTGGTTAAATAGAAAAAATAAACGACTAACATGGCTTTTGTAATAAGAGAAGCCATGTTAATTATGTACAGATAGATGTTTAGACGTCTAGATGTTGACAGTAGTGATACATCCCATTAACCTATGTAAAATTCTAAAATAGATATTCATTATCAGCATGTCAAACTCAACGAACACATCATCAATTACACCTTCAGCATTGGCATTGCTGCCATTGGGGGTCTTTCTCGCCTTATTTATTGGTGTCGGTAGTTACCTGACTTACCAAGGGGTCGATTTCGCGTTTTATCAATTACCATCACCGGTAGCAGCATTACCTGCTGTTATTTTGGCAATTATTCTCAGTAAAGAAAAATTAAATAAAGCCATAGAGCAGTTTATCCGTGGTGTTGGCCATAGCGATATTATTGCTATGTGTATGATCTATCTGCTTGCTGGTGCATTTGCGGCAGTTGCTAAAGCATCGGGTGGGGTTGATGCCACTGTTAATCTCGGTATGGCAATATTGCCTGCAAGTATGATTTTGCCGGGTATTTTTGTTATTTCAGCATTTATCGCGACATCAATGGGTACATCAATGGGTACGATTGCAGCCGTTGCACCTGTTGCACTCGGCATTGCTCATGCCGCAGGGATGGATGTTGCACTAACAGCGGGTGTGGTACTCAGTGGTGCGATGTTTGGTGATAACTTATCTATTATTTCTGATACGACGATTGCAGCAACGCGTTCTCAGGGTTGTCAGATGAAAGATAAATTTCGCGAAAACATTAAAATTGCTTTACCTGCAGCGATAGTGACGATGGTGTTGTTTGCTTTTAGTAGTTCGGTGACGACCTTACCAGCTGCGAACCCTATCGAATGGCTTAAAGTTCTACCTTATATCACCATTTTAATTCTTGCCGTTTCTGGGGTGAACGTCTTTGTTGTGCTGAGTTTAGGTATTGTCCTTGCTGGCGGTGTCGGCTTATTCTCGATTGATAGCTATAGCTTAACCACGTTTGGTAAAGATATTTATAGCGGTTTTGGCAATATGCAGGAAATTTTCTTACTTTCAATGCTGATTGGTGGCGTGAGTGAATTAATGCGCCAACAAGGTGGATTAGCATTTTTAACGCAATTAATCAGTCGTGTAATAGGCAAGTTTAGTTCCAAGCACAATGCATTAGCAAACTCGCGTGCAAGTGAGTTGGGTATTGCGAGTTTGGTGAGTTTAACTAACTGCTGTACTGCTAATAATACCGTTGCGATTATTGTGTCAGGTGGTGTGGCACGTGAGTTAGCACAAGAGAATGGTGTTACTGCTCGTCGTTCAGCCAGTTTATTGGATATCTTCTCTTGTGTGGTACAAGGCGTATTACCTTATGGCGCTCAAGCGTTGCTATTAGGCTCAGTCTTTAAACTGTCACCATTAGAAGTCGTCTCTCATTCCTATTACTGTTTCTTTTTAGCTATTTCTGCGGTGGTAGCGATATTTATTCGCCGTTCAGCGACTAAATTTGAGAAAGTATTTTAAACCATTAATGCTTATTTTTAGGGTTTGAATTTACTCAACGTTTTTTCAAAAAGCTCGGCAGTGTCCGAGCTTTTTTTATGGATTGTGATCCAGTATCCGTTTTTAATGTTGTAAAAGTGATCTTGGTTGCAAAATAGTGACGCTATAACCGTGCTTATTTTCGATTCACTTACACTGAGCGCGATTATTTTTAAGTTGTTATTTATTGGTGCTATTTAATTAAATAACCTCAATATTTTGCATCAATTTTACTCGATTCAAGCCATATGAAAATGGTGGGTATCGTCTATTAAAATCGTTAAGGTGGATTACATGAAGCAACGTTTATTTGCTAAGACAGCATTAACTGCTGCTCTTTTGGCTGTACTTTCTGGCTGTGCAACACCGACAGATGATACCTCTGCTAAGTGGGATGCGGATAAAACCTATCGTATTACTATTTTACATACCAATGATAACCATGGTCGTTTCTGGCAAAACCAAAATGGTGAGTACGGTATGGCTGCTCGCAAAACCTTGCTAGACACTATTCGTGCAGAAGTGAAAGCGGAAGGCGGTACAACATTATTGCTTTCAGGTGGTGATGTGAATACCGGTGTGCCTGAGTCTGATTTACAAGATGCTGAGCCAGATTTTAAGGGCATGAATTTATTAGGTTACGATGCAATGGCATTAGGTAACCATGAATTTGATAATCCAATTGATGTATTACGTAAGCAGCAGCAATGGGCGACGTTCCCAATGCTATCGGCCAATATTTACGATAAAAATACCGGTAAGCGTTTATTTCAGCCGTATCAAATTTTTGAGCAGCAAGGCATTAAAATTGCGGTTATTGGCTTAACCACCGAAGATACAGCCAAAATTGGTAACCCCGAATATATTGGTGCGATTGAGTTCCGTGATCCAAAAGCTGAAGCTAAAAAAGTGATTGCTGAACTTGAGAAAAATGAAAAACCTGATGTGATTATTGCCGCAACCCATATGGGGCACTATGAAGATGGTCAACGTGGTATTAATGCGCCTGGTGATGTGGCATTAGCGCGTTATATGCAGCCGGGTGATTTAGATATGATCGTCGGCGGTCACTCGCAAGAACCTGTTTGTATGGAAGCGCCAAATAAAGCCAATAGCAACTTTAAGCCGGGTGATAAATGTATTCCTGATCAACAAAACGGCACTTGGATTGTACAAGCCCATGAATGGGGTAAGTATGTTGGTCGCGCTGATTTTGAATTTCAAAATGGTGAGTTAAATCTGGTTAGTTATGATCTTATTCCCGTTAACTTAAAGAAAAAAATCAAATTAGATGACGGCAGTGAGCAGCGGGTGTTTATTCAGAATGAGATCCAGCCAAACGCTGAAGTATTATCATTTTTAACCCCATACCAAGAGCAAGGCCAAGAGCAATTAACGGTTAAAATTGCACAATCTAACGGTAAGTTAGAAGGTGATCGTAATATTGTACGTTTTAAGCAAACCAATTTAGGTCGTTTAATTGCAGCATCACATATGGAACGTGCTAAAGCTGATTTTGCAGTGATGAACTCAGGTGGTGTGCGTGATTCGATTAATGGTGGTGATATTACCTATAAAGATGTACTGATCGTGCAGCCATTTGGCAATATCGTGACTTATATTGATATGTCAGGTAAAGAGATCCTTGATTACCTTAATGTGGTAGCCACTAAACCCGCAGATTCTGGTTCTTATGCACAGTTTTATGGTGTCACGATGACGGTTGCTAATGGTCAAGTGAGTGATGTTAAGATTGGTGGTAAGCCAGTAATGATGGATAAAACCTATCGCTTTACTGTACCAAGCTTTAATGCAGCTGGTGGCGATGGCTATCCTAAAGTCAATAAACACCCAGGTTACGTCAATACTGGTTTTGTTGATGCTGAAGTACTAAAAGAATATTTACAAAATAACAGTCCAATTGATGTAAATAAATATGCCCCTAAGGGTGAGATTATTTATAAATAAATTGTCACTGTGATTAATATGTATCTTTTGCGGCGCTGAAAATTCAGCGCCGTTTTTTTTGTACTTTTTTTAAAATATATCTCAGTATATAGTTCTGTTTTGGTAAACAGATGTTGTTAGCTTCTTTGATTGATATGATTCGAGATGAAAGGGGAGCTAATTACAACTGTTTGATTATCAACGTTGTAAGAGAAAAGTTATGACACCTGCAATTAAATTAGCAAAAAAAAATAAAATCGAATTTCAAGTTCACCAATATGAACACGATCCTGCTAATAATAATTTTGGTCATGAAGCGGCTGAAATTTTAGGCTTAGATCCTCATCGCGTGTTTAAAACGTTATTGTTTGCATTAAATGGCGATCCTAAAAACTTGGCGGTTGCGGTCGTGCCTGTCGCTGGAATGTTAGATCTAAAAGCTGCCGCTAAAGCTGCTGGTGGTAAAAAAGCTGAGATGGCAGATCCTAAATTAGCCGAGAAGGTGACTGGCTATATAGTGGGTGGTATTAGTCCTTTGGGGCAGAAAAAACGCTTACCTACTTTCGTTGATAGTAGTGCTGAGCAGTTTGAGACTATTTGTGTCAGCGCTGGACGTCGTGGCTTGGAAATAGAATTAGCGGCACAAGATTTAGTGTCGTTAACGGGTGGTCATTTTGCACTTATCGCAAAACAAGATTAACCAATAACAACGCATTGGGGTGATAAAGAATCCCGATATATTCATTGATAAAAGGAGATTAGCAATGACTATTACTATTTGGCTTTCTTTATTACTCATTTGTCTATTAGGTGCGATGTCACCGGGACCCAGTTTAGCGGTAGTGGCCAAACATAGCCTATCCGGTGGGCGTTGGCATGGCATTGTTTGTGCTTGGGCTCATGCTTGTGGTGTGGGATGTTACGCATTACTTACCTTACTTGGGTTAGCGGTCGTTCTGCATCAATCACCTCTATTATTTACCAGTGTCAGTTATGTTGGTGCGGGGTATTTAGCGTACCTAGGTATTAATGCTTTACGTTCTAAAGGCGGTGTTGCTGCAAAATTAGCCCAAGGACAATCAAGTTCATTATTAGAAGCGGCGCGTGATGGGGTGATGATTTCGTTATTTAACCCTAAATTGGCATTGTTTTTTTTAGCCTTGTTCAGTCAATTTGTCGCGGTAGGTAATGAAGCATCATCGAAGGTGATCATTGTTGCGACACCATTATTGGTTGATGGGTTATGGTATACGTTAATTGCGGGTATTTTGTCTTATCCCAAGGTACTTACCGTATTAAGAACCAAAGCACAATTGATTGATCGGTTATCGGGGATTGTGTTATTGGGATTAGCGTTCCGAGTGGTGTGGCTTGCTTAATTATCAAATATGTCATCAAAAATAGCCGAACTGAGTTCGGCTATTTTATGTTAGTTATTATTGGATAGGGATCTTTTTTTACGTAACCAAATCGGAACAAAAGTATTTAAGAGTGTTGCCAATATTATTAATCCGATACCAACCATTTTATTCCATGACATTGGGTGATTAAAAAACATAAATTGCCAAATTGCAGAGAAAATCAAATTAGTAAAAATAATCGGTGCTAATTGAGATCCTGACTCCGCAAGTTGATAAGCTTTAGCGCGAAACACTTGCGTATTGACCGTACATACTGCCATAAAGAGTAATAGCAATAATAATGGGTGCTGCCAGCCAGTTAGCGTGTGCCATTCAACTGCGGTTGTTATCGGTGAAAAAATTAATAATGGTACTAAAAATAGTGAAGCAATAATAAAGCTCCATGCACTGACACCGAGTGGGGTTAGATTACTTTTGCTAGAACGATACATCGCCACTTGTGAGCCAGCATTAAAAATACCGCCCGCTAATCCGAGTAATAAGCTGCCGCCAAATTTCATTTGTTCAAGATTACCGGCAATAAAGAGTAAGCCGGTAAAGGTGATGCCTAAATTAATAATAATGAGGCGTTTTATCGGTGTTTTAAAAAAGATACGTTCTAAAATAGGAACAAATAAAGGACTCGTACCAAATAAAACAACCGCTTCAACTAAACTGAGATGCTTAATCGAGGCTAAGAAACATAATTGACAAGCTGTAATACAAAAGCCACGAACGAGTAAGCCACTCCATGCTTGTTTATTGGGTTGTGACCACTGAGTGATCATCATTAACCAAAACGCAAGAATTGCAGGGAACAGTAAGCGGAAAAAGCATAGCCATGCAGGGTCAAAGCTGTGTGTTAGCCATTTAGCTAACAATCCTGTTACTGATAAGCTAAATGTAGACACTAGCATTAGCAGCATTGGGCGTATTTCTGAATTCATTAATAATCTCCTAGGGCGGCGACTTTACTGAAATTGTATGATAAATAAATTCAAAACAATTTAACCCTAGGATATATTTATCTTACCATTTGGTTAATAGTGCTATTTCAGACCAAATAATAATTATTTATAACGATTATCATGCAACTGCAATACATTCATCTAATCCATACCTTTTAGGCGTCTCGATGGTTTATATGGCGATCGCGGGTTTGTTGTTTATTTTCGGCACTTTTCTTGAGCATAACGTAGAGCGCACCAGTTCCACCATGTTGGCGCAGCGCGGAATGAAAACAAAGCACATCTGAAATTTGCTCAAGCCAGGAGGTAACAAAACTTTTCATTAAAGCGGGTGGGTCAGCCCGTTCTCCCTTGCCATGAATAATCATAACGGTACGAATATTTAACCGTTGGGATTGTTTTAAAAAAGCCAATACTTCATCACGAGCTTGAGATAAGGTCTTTTTATGCAGATCTAAACGAGCATGAATATCATATTTTCCTTGGCGCATTTTTTTAAATACGGCCTGTTGAACACCATCACGTTTAAATTCGATTAAATCATCAGGCCTGACCATCTTGGCGTGATCAAGGGATAAATAATCAATATTGTCATTTGCTAATGTTTGGGCGGCAAGTCGTCGAGCGAGTTGTGCTTCAGATATTTGGTATTTTTGTTGGATTAAAATAGTATCTTGTTTGATTGGCGCGACATCGGCCATCATCTCTTTAAAGAGATCTAATTCATTATTATCAGACATGAGGCTTCACAATAATTAAATGATAGCCTAATTATACCTGTGCTTAATTGAAACAAAAGCCAATAAATAGGAAAGGTAATGACAGGTATTCTAGATATTTAAGTTTTAATATTCGCTATTCTTTGTAATGTTGTTTGTCATTAAGTTTTTAAAATCACTATAAAAGTCAGTGATTGATTGTATTTTGAGCGATGCAAGGTCCCGATAACCCTCAAAATAGCTTGTTTAATGAGCATATGATTTAGTTACAAAAAAAATACCGTATAGGGGTTGCTAAAATAAAAATGGCGAGTATTATAAGCGACCTCAACAGCGCATAGCGTGTTGAAAAGTCGGTGAATAGCACAGTTTGATTGTGCATCTCTGATTTTAGGAATAGCGGACCAGAGGGTTGACCCTTCTAGCAGCGTTCCTAGAAAAGAATTTAGTCGGTGAATAGCGCAGTTTGGTAGCGCATCTGGTTTGGGACCAGAGGGTCGGGGGTTCGAATCCCTCTTCACCGACCACTATTTAAAAAGTAGTGGTTTATTAAAACCATTATGTATAGTCAGTGATAGCGTATCTCTGATATTAGGAATAGCGAGGTAGAGAGTTAACTCATCTATCAGCGTTCCTAGAAAAGAATTTAGTCGGTGAATAGCGCAGTTTGATAGCGCATCTCTGATGTTAGGAATAGCGGACCAGAGGGTTGACCCTTCTAGCAG
>CAMQXY010000055.1 GCA_947039005.1 uncultured Photobacterium sp. | reverse complement strand
CTATCCGTGAAGGTGGTCGTACAGTTGGTGCTGGTGTTGTTGCAACTATCGTTGCATAAGCTACGCTAACATCGTTGAATTAAATTTGACGATAGAGCACTAAAAAGGGCATCATTTGATGCCCTTTTTCTACACTTTAACTTTAAACTGCGTATTTTTTGTTCAAAGTGTGGAAATGAAATTTCGTAAAGGTGAAGTTTTTTATAATGTTATTAAAGGTTTATCCTTTTTCTTCATCTTAGATCTCGCTCAAGCGGGGTTATTTTCGTCTAGATGATTAAGACTAGTTACAGGTTGGTTGTATGAAAGCGAATGCCGAATACCAAGAAAGCGAAAGCAAAATGGATGGCCTGAAATGGGTCGTGGTTTTTGCTTTGCTAGCTGCTGCTGTGGTTGGTAATTACCTATACAGTGATGTTTCTGTTGTTCTGCGCTCTTCTGCCGTAGTAGCCCTTGTGGTTGTTGCTGGTATTTGTGCCGCATTGACAGCAAAAGGTAAAGCCGTGGTTACGTTCGCACGTGAATCGCGCATGGAAGTCCGCAAAGTAGTGTGGCCTACTCGTCAGGAAGCTACGCAGACAACCTTTATCGTTCTAGCAGTCACTGTCGTGATGGCGTTAGCCCTTTGGGGTATAGATGGCATTATGGTCCGTTTAGTGCGCCTAGTTACTGGCGCGTGAGGTAAGAATTCATGAGCGAAGCTCCAAAAAAACGATGGTATGTAGTACAGGCTTTTTCAGGTTTTGAAGGCCGTGTAGCACAATCACTACGTGAACATATCAAAATTCATGGTATGGAAGAGCACTTTGACGAGGTTTTAGTACCGACGGAAGAAGTGGTAGAAATGCGTGCCGGTCAACGCCGTAAGAGTGAGCGTAAGTTCTTCCCAGGTTATGTACTTGTACAGATGGTGATGAACGATGAAACATGGCATCTTGTACGTAGCATTCCTCGTGTGATGGGGTTCATTGGCGGTACGTCTGATCGTCCAGCACCGATTTCTGATAAAGAAGCGGATGCGATCTTGAACCGTCTGAAACAAGCTAGTGAGTCTCCTGTACATAAAACTGTATTTGAGCCTGGTGAAGTGGTACGCGTGACTGATGGTCCGTTTGCTGACTTTAATGGTACGATTGAATCTGTAGATTATGATAAGAGCCGTGTTAAGGTTTCTGTTTCAATCTTCGGTCGTGCAACACCAGTAGAACTAGAGTTCGGTCAAATCGAAAAGAACTGATCAAATTCTGTGCAACTCGTATTGTCAGGGGTGTGGAATTAGGCTATAATTTCGCGCCCTTTCGTTAGACGGGGAGTCTATTTGTTTAGAATAGACGTTTGAACCCAAATTTAGGTATATAGCAATGGCTAAAAAAGTAGAAGCTTACATTAAGCTGCAAGTTGCAGCTGGTGCAGCGAATCCAAGTCCACCAGTTGGTCCAGCTCTTGGTCAACATGGTGTAAACATCATGGAATTCTGTAAGGCGTTTAACGCTAAGACTGATTCAATGGAGAAAGGTCTTCCTACTCCAGTTGTTATCACTGTTTACAGTGACCGTTCTTTTACGTTCATCACTAAGACACCACCTGCAGCAGTTCTTCTGCTTAAAGCAGCTGGTATTAAGTCTGGTTCTGGCCGTCCGAACACTGACAAAGTGGGTACTGTAACTGAAGCTCAGATCCAAGAGATCGCTGAGACTAAAGCTGCAGACATGACTGGTGCTGACATTGAAGCTATGAAGCGTTCAATTGCTGGTACTGCTCGTTCAATGGGCCTAGTGGTAGAGGGTTAAGATAATGGCTAAACTGACTAAGCGCATGCGCGTTATCCGCGACAAAGTTGATGTTACTCGTGAGTACGACATCACTGAAGCTGTTGCTCTTCTTAAAGAACTAGCTACTGCTAAATTCGTTGAAAGTGTTGACGTTGCTGTTAACCTTGGCATCGATGCACGTAAATCAGACCAAAACGTTCGTGGTGCAACTGTACTACCTAACGGTACTGGCCGTGACATTCGTGTTGCTGTATTTACACAAGGCGCAAACGCTGAAGCTGCTAAAGAAGCTGGCGCTGAGCTTGTAGGTATGGAAGATCTTGCTGCTCTTGTTAAGAAAGGCGAAATGAACTTCGACGTAGTTATCGCATCTCCTGATGCAATGCGCGTTGTAGGTCAACTTGGTACCATTCTTGGTCCACGTGGTCTTATGCCAAACCCTAAAGTTGGTACTGTAACGCCTAACGTTGCTCAAGCAGTTAAAAATGCTAAAGCTGGTCAGGTTCGTTACCGTAACGACAAGAATGGTATCATTCACACTACTATCGGTAAGGTGAACTTTGATGCCGCTCAACTACAAGAGAACCTTGAGTCTCTTCTAGTTGCACTGAAGCGCGCTAAGCCGTCTTCAGCGAAAGGTACTTTCATTAAGAAAGTAAGCATCTCTACCACTATGGGTGCAGGTGTAGCGCTAGATCAGAACTCTCTGAAAGCGACTGTAGCGTAAACTAATTTGCAGAAGCGAGAAGTTAGTGTATAATTTGTCGCTTCCGAATTCGTGGCTAAGGTCGATTGTTTACAATTGACCTTCGTCAAAGACCGTAGGTGTTTTTCGGAACTTAATTTACCTACGTAGACGGTGCCAGAACATGATTGATGTAAGTCTTTTTTGGATCTGCGCCGTAAACTCTCCTGTCAACCGACAGTGAGTGGTGTAAATACTGGGATTACCCAGAAATTATCCAGGAGCAAATCCAATGGCATTAAATCTTCAAGACAAAAAAGCAATTGTTGCTGAAGTCAACGAAGCTGCCAATGGTGCCCTGTCTGCAGTTGTTGCTGACTCTCGCGGTGTTAGTGTGTGTGCAATGACTTCTCTACGTAAACAAGCTCGTGAAGCTGGCGTTTACTTAAGAGTTGTTCGTAACACATTGGCACGTCGTGCAGTTGAAGGTACTAACTTTGAATGTCTACAAGACATTTTCGTTGGTCCATCACTAATCGGCTTCTCTAATGAGCACCCAGGTGCTGCAGCGCGTCTTTTTAAAGACTTCGCTAAAGAGAATAAAAGCTTCGAGATCAAAGCTGCTGCATTCGAAGGCGCTATTGCCAACGCTGATGTACTAGCAACTCTACCAACTTACGACGAAGCTATCGCACGCCTAATGATGTGCATGAAAGAAGCGTCTGCTGGTAAACTTGTACGTACTATCGCGGCTGTACGTGATCAGAAAGAAGAAGCTGCAGCTTAATTGCCGCGCTTTATCTGATTACTATTTAAATTTATTGTTGACTTTAAAAGAGAATTGTTATGTCTATCACTAACGAGCAAATCCTAGACGCAGTTGCAGAAATGTCTGTAATGCAAGTTGTTGAGCTTATCGAAGCTATGGAAGAGAAATT
Organism: uncultured Photobacterium sp.; assembly: GCA_947039005.1. GTDB lineage: Bacteria > Pseudomonadota > Gammaproteobacteria > Enterobacterales > Vibrionaceae > Photobacterium. The sequence goes on along the minus strand of CAMQXY010000055.1, from coordinate 17,749 downwards.
CGGTGTTTCTGCTGCTGCTGCAGTAGTTGCTGGCGGCGCAGCTGCAGACGCAGCTGAAGAGCAAACTGAATTTGACGTAATCCTAACAGCTGCTGGTCCAAACAAAGTACAAGTTATCAAAGCTGTACGTGGCGCAACTGGTCTTGGCCTTAAAGAAGCTAAAGCTGTAGTTGACGGCGCTCCAACTGCTGTTAAAGAAGCTGTTGAGAAGTCAGAAGCTGAAGCTCTTAAAGCTCAACTAGAAGAAGCTGGTGCTTCTGTTGAAATCAAATAATAACTATTTGATTTCATAGCCTTTATTGGCTATTGGCTGGTGGCGAAAATGCCACCGGCCTTTTTGCGCTATAGGCTTGTGGTATTTTTACCTTGTTTTGTACACACTGCCTGCGTGAAAAATATTCCAGTTTCATTGGGATATTCCTACTATAAAAACAACGATTAGTCACTACCCCCGCATGTGATATGGGGTAGTTTGGATCACTTATCAGCGATCTGAGGAACCTATGGTTTACTCTTATACCGAGAAAAAGCGTATCCGTAAGGATTTTGGTAAGCGTCCACAAGTGTTGGATGCACCATACTTGCTGTCGATCCAGCTTGATTCTTTCCAAAAATTTATCGAGCAGGATCCAGAAGGGCATTACGGTCTAGAAGCTGCCTTTCGCTCTGTTTTTCCAATCCAGAGTTATAATGGCAATTCCGAGCTGCAATACGTTAGCTATCGTCTCGGTGAGCCGGTCTTCGATGTCAAAGAATGTCAGATTCGTGGCGTAACTTATTCTGCTCCACTACGTGTGAAGCTGCGTCTTGTTATGTACGATCGAGACGCGCCGGCGGGCACCGTAAAAGACATTAAAGAACAAGAAGTTTACATGGGCGAAATTCCGCTCATGACAGATAACGGTACATTCGTTATTAACGGTACCGAGAGGGTTATCGTATCTCAGCTGCACCGTAGCCCTGGTGTATTCTTCGACAGCGATAAGGGTAAAACCCACTCCTCAGGTAAAGTGTTATATAACGCTCGCGTAATCCCATACCGTGGTTCATGGTTGGATTTCGAGTTCGATCCTAAGGATAATGTATTCGTACGTATCGACCGTCGTCGTAAATTACCTGCGTCTATTATTCTTCGCGCACTTAACTACACAACTGAACAGATTCTTGACATGTTCTTCGAGAAGATTAATTTCGAAGTTCGTGGTAAGTCTTTAGTTATGGAGTTGGTACCTGAGCGTTTACGTGGCGAAACTGCAAGCTTTGATATCGAAGCAAACGGCACAGTTTACGTAGAGCAAGGTCGTCGTATCACTGCTCGTCATATTCGTCAATTGGCGAAAGATGGCATTGATAGCATCGAAGTACCTGTTGAATATATCGTTGGTAAAATCGCAGCTCGCGATTACATCAATGAAGATACTGGTGAACTGATTGTTACGGCTAACCAAGAATTAAGCTTGGAAGCATTAGCTCTTCTATCTCAGGCTGGTCATAAATCTATTCAAGTTCTATTTACGAATGATTTAGATCATGGCCCGTACATGTCAGACACACTACGTGTGGATAACAGTACTGACCGCCTAAGTGCATTGGTAGAAATCTACCGTATGATGCGCCCTGGCGAGCCACCAACACGTGAAGCAGCTGATCAATTATTTGAAAGCTTGTTCTTCTCAGAAGATCGTTATGATCTTTCTGCTGTTGGTCGTATGAAGTTCAACAGCTCTTTACTTCGTGATGAAATTACCGGTTCTGGTATTTTAGACCATGCTGACATCATTGATGTTATGCGTAAGCTAATCGATATTCGTAACGGTAAAGGCGTGGTTGATGATATCGATCACCTTGGTAACCGTCGTATTCGTTCTGTTGGCGAAATGGCTGAAAACCAATTCCGTGTTGGTCTAGTTCGTGTTGAGCGTGCTGTTAAAGAACGTCTAAGTTTAGGCGATCTTGATGCAATCATGCCTCAAGACCTAATCAATGCGAAGCCTATTTCTGCGGCAGTGAAAGAGTTCTTTGGCTCTTCTCAGTTGTCACAGTTTATGGACCAGAACAACCCGTTGTCAGAAGTTACTCACAAACGTCGTATCTCGGCGCTTGGTCCAGGTGGTCTGACTCGTGAACGTGCTGGCTTTGAAGTTCGAGACGTACATGCGACGCACTACGGTCGTCTATGTCCTATCGAAACTCCAGAAGGTCCAAACATCGGTCTAATCAACTCGCTAGCTGTATATGCGCGTTGTAACTCTTACGGTTTCTTGGAAACACCTTACCGTAAAGTTGTAGCCGGACAAGTAACTGATCAAATTGAATACCTATCAGCAATTGAAGAAGGTCTATACGTTATTGCACAGGCAAATGCTGCGCTTAACGAAGATGGTTCTTTTACTGATGAATTGATCACTGCACGTCAAAACGGCGATTCAGGTTTGCACCCACGCGACCATGTTCAATACATGGACGTTGCAACAAACCAGATCGTATCGGTGGCGGCATCGCTTATTCCGTTCCTAGAACACGATGATGCTAACCGTGCCCTTATGGGTGCGAACATGCAACGTCAAGCCGTTCCTACTATTCGCTCTGATAAGCCTTTAGTTGGTACTGGTATTGAGCGTCCGGTAGCGGTTGACTCAGGTGTTACGGCTGTTGCTAAACGTGGCGGTCAAGTTCAGTCTGTAGATGCATCTCGTATCGTTATTAAAGTTAACGAAGACGAATTGATTTCTGGCGAAGCCGGTATCGATATCTACAACTTAACTAAGTACACCCGTTCTAACCAGAACACATGTATTAACCAGCGTCCAACTGTACTACCTGGCGAGCCAGTAGCACGTGGTGATGTTCTTGCTGATGGTCCTTCAACAGACCTTGGTGAGCTAGCGCTTGGTCAAAACATGCGTATCGCGTTCATGCCTTGGAACGGTTACAACTTCGAAGACTCCATCTTAGTTTCTGAGCGTGTAGTTCAGGAAGATCGTTTCACCACTATCCACATTCAAGAGCTTTCTTGTGTGGCGCGTGATACGAAGTTGGGTTCTGAAGAAATCACTGCCGATATCCCTAACGTGGGTGAAGCAGCGCTTTCTAAGTTGGACGAATCAGGTATCGTTTACATCGGTGCAGAAGTGAAGGGTGGCGACATCCTAGTTGGTAAAGTAACCCCTAAAGGTGAAACACAACTGACACCTGAAGAGAAGCTTCTACGAGCTATCTTTGGTGAAAAAGCTTCTGACGTTAAAGATTCATCTCTACGTGTTCCTGGTAGTGTTACTGGTACGATCATTGACGTACAAGTATTTACTCGTGATGGCGTTGAGAAAGACAAGCGTGCTCTTGAAATTGAAGAGATGCAGCTGAAAGAAGCGAAGAAAGATATCACAGAAGAATTCCAGATCCTTGAGGGTGGTCTTCTTGCTCGTGTACGTACGCTTCTATTATCGACAGGTTACAGCGAAGACAAGATTGTTTCGATGAACCGCGATACGTTGTTTGCACAAACGCTTGACGATGAAACGTTACAAAACCAATTGGAACAGCTTGCAGAACAGTATGATGAACTGAAAGCTGAGTTCGATAAGAAGTTTGAAACTAAGCGTCGTAAAATCACTCAGGGTGATGACTTAGCGCCTGGCGTACTTAAGATTGTTAAAGTATACCTAGCTGTTCGTCGTCGTATCCAACCTGGTGATAAGATGGCAGGTCGTCACGGTAACAAGGGTGTAATCTCTAAGATCAACCCTGTTGAAGACATGCCATACGATGAAAAAGGTCAGACTGTTGATATCGTGCTAAACCCATTGGGTGTACCGTCACGTATGAACATCGGTCAGATCCTCGAGACTCACTTAGGTCTTGCGGCGAAAGGTATCGGTGACAAGCTTAACGATATGCTGAAAGAACAGCAGGAGTTACATAAGTTCCGTAACTTCCTACAACGTGTTTACAATCTAGGTGATACTCGCCAGAAGGTTGACATTGCTGAACTATCAGACGACGAAGTACGTACACTTGTACAGAACCTTCGTAAAGGTCTACCAATTGCAACGCCTGTATTTGATGGTTGTCCAGAATCATCTATCAAAGAGTTGTTACAACTTGGTGATCTTCCAACGTCTGGCCAGCTGAAGTTGTTTGATGGCCGTACTGGTGACCCGTTTGAGCGTCCTGTAACTGTTGGTTACATGTACATGCTTAAACTGAACCACTTGGTTGATGACAAGATGCACGCCCGTTCTACCGGTTCTTACAGCCTTGTTACTCAGCAGCCGCTGGGTGGTAAAGCTCAGTTCGGTGGTCAGCGTTTCGGTGAGATGGAAGTATGGGCGCTTGAAGCATATGGCGCAGCGTACACCCTTCAAGAAATGCTAACCGTTAAGTCAGATGACGTTAACGGCCGTACGAAGATGTATAAAAACATCGTTGACGGTGATCATCGTATGGAACCTGGTATGCCGGAATCATTCAACGTATTGTTGAAAGAAATCCGCTCGTTGGGTATCAACATCGAGCTGGAAGACAAATAAGCTTGGGTTAGTCACCTATACTTATTAGTTACTCCGGTATAAATATGAAGGCGCCAGTAGTCCTGGCGCCTTTATGGGTCAACTCCTCACAGGAGCCGAATGTGAAAGACTTACTTAAGTTTCTGAAAGCACAACATAAGACCGAAGAATTTGATGCTATCAAAATCGGTCTAGCTTCACCTGACATGATCCGTTCATGGTCTTTTGGTGAAGTTAAAAAGCCAGAAACAATCAACTATCGTACCTTCAAGCCTGAGCGTGACGGTCTTTTCTGTGCACGTATCTTTGGCCCGGTAAAAGACTACGAGTGTCTTTGTGGCAAGTACAAGCGCCTGAAGCACCGTGGTGTGATCTGTGAAAAATGTGGTGTTGAAGTTACTCAGACTAAAGTACGCCGTGAGCGTATGGGTCACATTGAGCTTGCTTCACCTGTTGCCCACATCTGGTTCTTAAAGTCACTACCATCTCGTATCGGTCTGTTAATGGACATGCCTCTACGTGATATCGAACGTGTACTTTACTTTGAATCATATGTAGTCATCGAACCTGGTATGACCAACCTTGAGCGTAGCCAACTGCTTTCTGAAGAGCAGTACTTGGATGCACTTGAAGAGTGGGGCGACGAGTTCGACGCGAAGATGGGCGCAGAAGCGGTTAAAGCACTTTTAGGCAACATGGACCTAAATGCTGAAATCGAAAACATGCGTGAAGAGCTAGAAGAAACTAACTCTGAAACCAAGCGTAAGAAATTAACCAAGCGTCTTAAATTGGTTGAAGCATTCCTACAGTCTGGAAACAACCCTGAGTGGATGATCCTGTCTGTACTGCCAGTTTTACCGCCGGATCTTCGTCCGTTGGTACCACTAGACGGCGGCCGTTTCGCGACTTCAGATCTTAACGATCTTTACCGTCGTGTTATTAACCGTAACAACCGTCTGAAGCGTCTACTTGACCTGGCTGCTCCTGATATCATCGTACGTAACGAAAAGCGTATGTTGCAGGAATCTGTTGATGCATTGCTAGATAACGGTCGTCGTGGCCGCGCTATCACAGGCTCTAACAAGCGTCCTCTGAAATCTTTGGCTGACATGATCAAAGGTAAGCAGGGTCGTTTCCGTCAGAACTTGCTTGGTAAGCGTGTTGACTACTCTGGTCGTTCTGTTATCACCGTAGGTCCATACTTACGTTTGCATCAGTGTGGTCTTCCTAAGAAGATGGCACTTGAGCTATTTAAGCCATTCATCTACGGCAAGCTAGAAGCACGTGGTCTTGCGACTACTATCAAAGCTGCTAAGAAGATGGTTGAGCGCGAAGAAGCGATTGTTTGGGATATCCTAGACGAAGTTATTCGTGAGCACCCAGTAATGCTAAACCGTGCACCTACATTGCACCGTCTTGGTATTCAGGCGTTTGAACCAATCCTTATCGAAGGTAAAGCGATTCAGCTTCACCCACTTGTGTGTGCGGCATACAACGCCGACTTCGATGGTGACCAGATGGCGGTTCACTTGCCATTGACTCTAGAAGCGCAGCTAGAAGCACGTGCTTTGATGATGTCTACCAACAACATCCTTTCACCAGCATCTGGTGATCCGATCATCGTACCTTCTCAGGACGTTGTATTGGGTCTTTACTATATGACGCGTGAGAAAATCAACGCGAAGGGTGAAGGCATGTACCTTGCTGGACCAGCGGAAGCTGAGAAAGCATATGTTACTAAAAACGCAGAGCTACATGCTCGCGTTAAAGTACGTATTACCGAATTTGTGAAAGACGAACAGGGTAACTTTGTTGAGAATACTCAACTTGTTGATACTACTGTTGGTCGTGCAATGCTATGGCCTATCGTTCCTAAAGGTCTGTCATTTAGCCTTGTAAACACTGAAGCACTAGGTAAGAAGCAGATTTCTAAGCTTCTTAACACTTGTTACCGTAAGTTGGGCATGAAAGAGACTGTTGTCTTTGCTGACCAAATTATGTACACAGGTTTTGCTTACGCAGCACTTTCTGGTGTATCTGTTGGTATCGACGATATGGTTGTACCTGCGGCTAAGTACACTAAGATCGCTGAAGCTGAAGCAGAAGTTGCTGAAATTCAAGAACAGTTCCAGTCAGGTCTTGTGACTGCTGGTGAACGTTACAACAAAGTTATCGATATCTGGGCTACAGCTAACGAACAAGTTGCTAAAGCGATGATGGATAACCTGTCTTTTGAAAGCGTTATTAACCGTGACGGCGTAGAAGAACAGCAAAAATCGTTCAACAGTGTATACATGATGGCCGATTCTGGTGCGCGTGGTTCTGCTGCACAGATTCGTCAGTTGGCAGGTATGCGTGGTCTGATGGCTAAGCCGGATGGCTCAATCATCGAAACGCCGATCACTGCGAACTTCCGTGAAGGTCTAAACGTACTCCAGTACTTTATCTCTACTCACGGTGCTCGTAAGGGTCTAGCGGATACCGCACTTAAAACAGCGAACTCCGGTTACCTAACGCGTCGTCTAGTAGACGTTGCGCAAGACGTAGTGATCACAGCAGATGACTGTGGTACTTACGCTGGTATCACCATGATGCCTCTAATCGAGGGTGGTGATGTTAAGGAACAACTAGGTGATCGTGTTCTAGGTCGTGTTGTTGCTGAAGACGTTCTACTTCCTGGTACAGAAGAAGTTCTAGCACCACGTAATACGCTTCTTGATGAGAAGTGGTGTGAGATTCTAGAAGCAAACTCTGTTGACCAAGTTAAAGTACGTTCTGTAGTAACGTGTGAAAACGATTTCGGTTGTTGTAAGTTCTGTTACGGTCGTGACCTTGCTCGTGGTCACCTGATCAACTCAGGTGAAGCAGTAGGTGTTGTTGCAGCGCAGTCTATCGGTGAACCTGGTACACAGCTAACAATGCGTACGTTCCACATCGGTGGTGCGGCATCAGCAGCAGCTGCAGATAATAAGATCGTAGTGAAAACTACTGGTTCTATGAAACTGCACAATGCGAAGTTCGTAACTAACAACGCTGGTAAGCTTGTAATTACTTCTCGTGCATCTGAGCTAAGCATCATTGATAAGCTTGGTCGTACGAAAGAGAACTACAAACTGTCTTACGGTACGTTGCTAACTAAAGGTGATGGCGCCGAGGTTGTTGCTGGTGAAACAGTAGCAAACTGGGAAGCTCACACCATGCCAATCATCACTGAAGTGGCTGGTCGTATCCAGTTCGTTGATATGATTGATGGCGTAACAGTTTCTCGTCAAACAGATGACCTTACTGGTCTATCTTCAAGCGAAGTAACTGATCCAGCAGCACGTCCAGCAGCAGGTAAAGATATGCGTCCAGCTATCAAACTTGTTGATACTGATGGTAACGATGTAATGATCCCTGGTACTGATATGCCAGCTCAATACTTCCTACCAGGTAAGGCGATTGTTCAGCTTGATGACGGCGCAATGGTTGGTATCGGTGATACATTATCTCGTATTCCACAGAAATCTAGTGGTAACCGAGATATCACGGGTGGTCTACCACGCGTAGCTGACTTGTTCGAAGCGCGTAAGCCTAAAGAACCAGCTATCTTGGCTGAAATTACCGGTGCAATTTCATTCGGTAAAGAGACCAAAGGTAAGCGTCGTTTGATCATCACTCCAACTGATGGTCAGCCGTACGAAGAGATGATCCTGAAGCATCGCCAACTTAACGTTTTCGAAGGTGAAAAAGTTGAGAAGGGTGACGTAATTGCCGATGGTCCAGAAACTCCGCACGATATTCTACGTCTACGTGGTGTTCACGCAGTTGCAGAATACATCGTTAACGAAGTTCAGGAAGTTTACCGTCTACAAGGCGTTAAGATTAATGATAAGCACATTGAGACTATCATTCGTCAAATGCTACGTAAGGTAACTATCACTGTTTCTGGTGATTCTGATTTCCTAGAAGGCGAGCAAGTTGAATTCTCTCGCGTAACGATTGCTAACCGTCAGCTTGAAGCTGAAGGTAAGACACAAGTAAGTTTCACTCGTGACTTACTAGGTATTACTAAAGCATCGCTTGCGACTGAGTCATTCATCTCAGCAGCATCGTTCCAGGAAACAACGCGCGTACTAACAGAAGCAGCTGTTTCTGGTAAGCGTGATGAACTACGTGGTCTGAAAGAGAACGTAATCGTGGGTCGTTTGATCCCAGCGGGTACAGGTTTCTCTTACCACCTACGTCGTCAGAATCAACGTAATGTTGAGCTTGAGCCAGTAGCACCACAAGTTGATGCAGAGCAAGCCTCTCAAGACTTAGCGGCACTATTGAATGCAGGTCTTAACGACGAGAATTAATTCTTGGCGTGACTGATTCTAAAAGGCATCCTTCGGGGTGCCTTTTTTATTGGCTGCGATTTGAGATTTAATTTGGGGTTGAGTCAGAAAGTAGGAAAAATGATCCCAAGGTGCGAGGTGATAGATTTTATTAGGACATAAGGAATAGGTGGCAGCAATTAACTGCCACAATAATGAGTGAGCTGTTATGACGGCAAGTCGTTAAGCCCCTGGAGGGCAAGCAAGGCTATCACTGATTAATTCAATCAACTTATCTTCTAGCCCGAAGCGAGATTCCATGAGTTCACCCATCTGCGATAAATCATCATCAAGGGTATTTAATGGGTCATTATCATTGATGGCACCATAGCGATCATTGAAATTTAATAAGGGTTCGGTAGTTAGGGTGATTTTTGCATAAAGTGCAGACATTTCTTCGGTTGGCGAAAAGCCTGTTTGATGCCAGCGTGCCATTACGTTATCGTAAATCTTGAAGTGACCCGCTGAAATATAATCAACGAGATCTTCACTAAACAAACATAGTTTGGACGCGGTAGGTAGATGACGATTATCATCATTGGGAGTGATACCGATTAACTTACAGTAATCGATCAGCAGTTGTTGGCGCATCATTAGCCATTGATCAATAACATCGTTATGGCCGCCCCATTCTTTTTTAACTTGTTCAAATTTACTTAGCATGAGCACTTCCTCATGATCTGTTAGCATCTTGATTGGATGCCTGTGCGATCCGGCTCTTGAGATAAGAGATATGGTTTCGGATAAATATTCCGTTCAAGATTAGATTGCCAGTAAATTTACGTCGCTGCAAGGATGAAAGTAATAAAAATGTTAAAAAATGAGAATATGGCTTATTGGTGTGTGATTAGAAATGGTAAATTATTGTTAGAAAACGGTGGCTTACCTTTGTGTTTAAGTGAACAACTTGTTTGTAGCACGATAACTAAACGTATTATTGGTTATTTTGGATCGTTGCCGGTGTATTGGCTGGTTGAAGAAAGTGGCTTTGATGATGCTAATTTCTTTAATTTAAGGACGTTATTGGGCTGCGATAGTGCGTTATTTGCATTAGCGGGTAGAGCCATTCAATTAGCATATATGATGCAAAGTCAGCGCTTCTGTTGTCATTGTGGTCATGGGATGCAATTAGATACCCAAGTACTCGCGATGCATTGTTCTGACTGTGACAGTATCCATTATCCACGAGTATCACCGTGTGTCATTGTTGCTGTGCGTAAAGGAAAACAATTATTATTGGCGCAGCATCCGCGGCATAAAACGGGTATGTATACCGTGATTGCAGGATTTATTGAACCGGGTGAAACGGCTGAGCAATGTGTCGCGCGTGAGGTGCTAGAAGAGACGGGTATTACGGTTAAAAATATTCGTTATTTTGGTAGTCAGCCATGGGCATTTCCTTCTAATTTGATGCTAGGGTTTACCGCCGATTATGCTGGTGGTGAAATTAAGCCTGATTATGAAGAACTGACCGATGCGATGTGGGCGACAGCTGAACAATTGCCTGAGGTTGCACCTGTTGGCACTATTGCTCGACAACTTATTGATAGCGCTTTAATGTTGAATGATGATAATCACGCGCATTAATCGATTATATTCTCAATATTAGCGAATAAATTGCACTCGGTTGTTAATATTAATGAGTGCTACAATATGACGCAGAATTAACCCGTGGAGTCTTAAATGAGCGAATTAAAGAATGACCGCTACCTACGTGCATTGCTAAAGCAGCCCGTAGATTGCACACCTGTATGGATGATGCGTCAGGCTGGCCGTTACCTACCTGAGTATCGTGCGACACGTGGTGTTGCTGGTGACTTCATGTCGCTATGTAAAAATGCTGAATTAGCCAGTGAAGTAACGCTCCAGCCTTTGAAGCGTTTTCCTCTTGATGCGGCGATTTTATTTTCTGATATTTTAACCATTCCTGATGCTATGGGATTGGGACTGTATTTCGAAGCTGGTGAAGGCCCTAAATTTAGTCATCCAATTACCTGTAAAGCTGACGTTGAGCGTATTGGTATTCCTGATCCAGAAGGTGAATTGCAATATGTAATGAATGCTGTTCGCCAAATTCGTCATGATTTGCAAGGTGAAGTGCCATTAATTGGTTTCTCTGGTAGTCCATGGACACTGGCGACATACATGGTTGAAGGTGGTAGCTCTAAAGCTTTCACTAAGATCAAAAAGATGATGTATGCCGAGCCACAAACATTACATTTGCTACTTGATAAGCTTGCAGATAGCGTAATTGAGTATTTAAATGCCCAAATTAAAGCCGGTGCGCAAGCGGTAATGGTCTTTGATACTTGGGGTGGCGTCTTAACCCCACGTGACTACAACGAGTTCTCACTACGTTACATGCATAAAATTGTTGATGGCTTAATTCGTGAGAATGATGGTCGTCGTGTACCCGTGACGCTATTTACTAAAAATGGTGGCATGTGGTTAGAGCAAATTGCAGCGACGGGTTGTGATGCGATTGGCCTAGATTGGACGATTGATATTAGCGATGCTAAACGTCGTGTGGGTGATAAAGTTGCGCTTCAGGGCAACATGGATCCATCGGTATTGTATGCTCAACCTGAACGTATTCGTCAAGAAGTCGCCACTATATTAGAAGGTTTTGGTGATACAGGTACTGGTCACGTATTTAATTTAGGCCATGGTATTCATCTTGATGTGCCGCCTGAAAATGCAGGTGTGTTTGTTGATGCTGTGCATGAGCTTTCAAAACCATATCATAAGTAACATGATCTTTAGCGACCAGTATTGAAGTACACGTTGCTAATTTTACGTTGATAAAAAAACCATACCGTTTCGGTATGGTTTTTTTTTGATTATTATTTTACGAGGGCTTGGGAAAAACAGTAATGTCGAGCAAGATCCCGCTAGGATCGTTATTGTTATCACAATGTAAATACCGGATTGTATTAATACTTAGTGGTCTAATGTATTAATAACCTCTTTTAAAATCAATAAGATAGTTTAGTTGTTGGCACTGTTGAAAGCGATGATAGTTAGTTTTAAAGATACTAAACACTTGTTCTGGAAAGCTTTCAGCGGCGATATGAGGGGTTATGCTGATCTTAGGATGGTGCCAAAATGGATGATTTGTTGTAAGTGGCTCTGTTTTGAACACATCAATAAAAGCATGACCAATATGCCGTTGCTTAAGTGCCGTTAATAGCCCTTGCTCACAAACGGCATTACCGCGACCAACATTAAAAAATAGCGCATTTTTGCAATGACTAAAGCGATCTTGATCAAAAAGATCATCGGTGGCTGGGGTTGCGGGTAAAATGGATATCACATAATCTGCTTGGGCGAGTGCGGTATTGAGTGCAGTAATTGCATAGGTCTGATTAAAATCAGCGCTGGCACTGTGCCCACTACGATTAACGCCAATGACATGGCATCCAAACACCGTTCCAATCTTAGCTAAATGCTCACCGATGGTGCCAGTGCCAACAATTACCATGGTTTTGCCAGCGATAGATTGATAGGGGTGTGGTTGCCATTGGTGCTGCTGTTGCTGTAAAGCATAGCGATAAAAATGGCGCTGGTGGTTAAGGATCTGACCAATAATATATTCAGCGATCAAAGGACCAAAGATCCCGCGAATATTAGTCAGTTGATAATCTTGTCTTAAATTGGGTTTAATTAGGGCATCAACACCGGCATAGGTGGATTGTAGCCACTGTAAATTGGGATAATTATTGATGCTCGTTGCGATCAATGGTGGATCTGCAATCAGCACTGTTGCTTGTTGTAGATCCTCAGTAATTTCCAAGTTTGGCAGTTTAGCGTCAGTCAGTAATTGCACATAACGCTGCTGTTGGCGAGAAACGATCTTAACTTTGATCATGCTTTTCCTTTTGTAGCATTCGTTTATCAAGTAAACTTCAATCTAAATCACTACTGTAGATTATCCCATGCTTAAGAACCCAATCCAGTTACGTTTAGAAAAATTAGAACCTTGGCAACATCTTACTTTTATGGTGTCGTTATGTGAGCGTATGTATCCGAACTACGCTTTTTTCTGTGCAGAAACACAGTTTACAGATGGCCAACGTTACCGAGTGATCTTAGATAGCGTATGGGAGATCCTCACGATTAAAAGTGCCAAAATTAACTTTGAAGGTCAGCTTGAAAAGTTAGAAGACATGGTGCCAAGTGAAAATGATTACGATCTGTATGCGGTACGTCCTGCTATTGATGCTTGTGTTGCACTAGCTGATCTTCTGCATGCAATGTTGGATCGTGATCTGATGATGGAAACTGTCGTAAAGTTAAGTGCTTTATCAGCTGAAACCGTGGCTGATTTAGAGTCTGCTCAGACAGGCATTGAAATCACTAACGAAAATCAAAAACAAAATGAAGCAGTATGCGCTGAGTGGGATACTCAGTGGGAAATTTTCCGCGCTCTAAAAGAAGCGGAAAGTCGTGATATTGATTTGATTAAAGATTTACGTGCTGAATTGCGTGATCAGCCAATCAGTAATATCGGTATTGAACTTTAATTGTTCGCCGATAATTGAATTAAAAAAAGAAGCCATTGGCTTCTTTTTTTATGTCTGTTGTTATTTTGCTGAGCAAATGTTGCCAAATTATTGTTTGAACTGTAACCAATAAATGATGCATGTAATGTGATAATTAGACATTACGCAATTTATGTTAATAAGTTGTTTAATTTGGTTTGGTTGTTTATTCTGATTTTTAAATCAAAAAGCAGTTTATATGACTATTTGGTGGATAAAGTTTACGCCATTCCACTTATTTTATTTTGGCTATTGTAATTCTATCCCTTCAGCGTTTATAACGTAACCACTGCGTAGCACGTAAGCTACGATATTCGTGGTCTGTTAGTTTGAAGGAGGCAAGTATGAAAAATTTTATCGTAAACACTATTGTATCTTGCTTCATTCCACCAAGAGTTGCTGATAGCAAATCAATTGCTACTTTGCTCCTCCTGCTCTCTTTGAATCTTATTCAAGGCTGACAGGTCATACCCATTTTTCTGTCAGCTTGTGAGCAAGCTAGCAGGATAAACTATTCTACATCCCATCTCGCTTTCTCCAAGCTGCAAAATAATTACCAAGGAATACTATGTTAAGTGCCCGCAATATTGCCGCTTTAGGCTTCATGACATTCGCCATGTACTTAGGTGCTGGTAATTTAATTTTCCCCCCCTATTTAGGTTATCAAGCTGGGGATAATTTTCTTAGTGGTATGACGGGGTTTTTATTAACAGGGGTTGGTTTACCGGCAATAGCATTAGTGATCGTTGCGTGGGTACGGGGATCTGATAATTTGACCGCAGCATTGCCAAAGCCGTTGGCAACTGGTTTTTGGGTGATGCTATTTATTGTTATTGGTCCTGCATTTATTATTCCGCGTACTATTACGGTTGCGTACCAATTTAGTTTGGCGCCATTTATTGGTGATAGTGGCTTAATCCCTTTTTCTGCGGTGTTCTGTTTAGTTGCGATTTTATTTTCGTTATACCCGGCTAAATTAGTTGATAGTTTAGGTAAGTGGCTGACACCCGCATTGTTGACTATTTTAACCATTATGGCGGTAGTTGCTTTGTTATACCCGTCAGGTCAGGTTGAAGTCCCATCGGGTCCATATGTGACAGGAGCGATGGCTGAAGGTATGACTCAAGGTTATATGACCATGGACGCACTGGGTTCGATTGGTTTTGGCTGGGTGATTTTCAGAGCGATTGAAGGGATGGGCGTTAAGTGCCCGAAAGCGATTGCGAAATATACCTTTATTGCCGCTCTTATGTATGCCACAGCGATGGCATTAGTGTATTTATCATTGGCATATATTGGCGTAACCAGCGCTAATTTAGGCACTGGCTTTGCAAACGGTGGTGAAATTCTTACTGCCTTTACTAATGCGCATTTTGGTGCTTTTGGTACTATGATTTTGGGGGTAGTGTTGGTGCTAGCGTGTTTGACTACCGCGATTGGTGTCACTACCGCCGGCAGTGAATTTTATAGCCGCAGCTTTAGTAAAGTCACTTACTCGAAAAGTGTATGGGTGATCATGGTGCTATCGGGCTTGATTGCCAATGTTGGTTTAGCGCAGTTATTAGAAGTGACCTTACCGGTTGTGGTCGCACTACACCCGATAGCGATTGCACTATTATTGATAGCTCCATTGCGCCATCAATTATCTCAAGCGGCAGTATTAACCGTTGTGGCAACGGCAACGGCATTTGGTTGTATTGATGCGGCGAATATTTTGGGTGTGATGCCAACGGCAATTGATCATGCGTTAACGGCACATCTACCGTTATATCATTATTATGCTGGCTGGATTTTACCAACAGTGGTGGTATTAATCATGGGCTGGTTTGTAAGTCGTATGACAGGTGAACGTTATTGTATTGATAATAATGAGTCGCTACATCGCAGTTAGTATTAATCAGTAGTATTAATAATAAAGCCAATAAAAAAGGGACCGTAAGGTCCCTTTTTTGTATTTAGTCAGTCACGGTAAATAATGGTGTTAATTACATGTCATCATCATTATTTTCGATCATTTTGTGCTTTTTCTTCCACTTATCCCAACGTTGGTAAGCTAGTTGCTGCATGTCAGTGTTCTTGTCAGCTTCATCGACAATTTCTTCACCAACTAAACTTTCAAAAATATCTTCCAGTGTCACTAAGCCTTGTACGGTACCGTATTCATCCACAATAAGAATGAGCTGTGAGCGTTCTTGCATTAAGCGTTCAAAGGCTTTAGGGACGCTTACATTGTTCATGATCACTGGCAGCGGACGCATTAGCGCACCGAGTTCTTGACCGCCTTTCCCTGCTTGGCTTTCTGCAAATAGTTCTAAACGGTGTACAAAGCCAACAATGTTATCGCTTTGATCGCTGTAAACTAATGGTCGTGAAAATGGACTACTTTTATGTTTTGTTAAAAATTCGTTGATGGTTTGCTCGGCATTAACACGGAATAATACCGGACGTGGGGTCATGATCTTCGTTACACACACATCTCTAAATTGCAGAAGGTTAGTGAGAATTTTAGACTCGCCCGCCCCAAGTTCGCCTGATTCGTGGGCTAACATTGCCATCGCTGATAATTCATCACGCAGTTTCGGTTGTACATGACCATGAGCAAGACGACGGGTAATTTGTTCAGAAACCCATACTAGTGGCATTAATAGGATCACCATCCAGCGTAATAAAATAG
This sequence comes from uncultured Photobacterium sp., assembly GCA_947039005.1. GTDB lineage: Bacteria > Pseudomonadota > Gammaproteobacteria > Enterobacterales > Vibrionaceae > Photobacterium. The sequence continues at coordinate 1,668 of CAMQXY010000055.1, read as the reverse complement.
CACTGGTTGGAGCTAATTGACGCCAGTAAGTGGCACCAATAGTTTTTGGAATAATTTCTGACAGTAATAAAATGCCGACGGTTAATGCTCCGGAGAACACCCCCAGCCATTCACTACCAAATACAACAGTTGCTTGTGCGCCTGCTGTTGCCGCACCAACGGTATGCGCGACAGTGTTTAGGGTTAGAATTGAGGCTAAGGGTCGATCTATATTATCTTTGAGTGCGGCAAGTTTAGCTGCTGCGGGGTGGTTTTGTTGGCGTAAAGTACCGATATATCCCGGCGAAATACTCAATAAAACCGCTTCTAAAACGGAACAAATAAACGACACCCCTATAGCTACAGAGATGTAAATCGTAAGCAGTACCATATCAACCTGTCAATTAATCAACGAATTTCGGCTATATTAATCGGGGCGGGTGGAAATAAAAACAACTCTTTTTTGAATGTTATTAGTAACATTTTGTGAACTTTAGCTCAGTTTCTGGTTAAAGAGTCTCCATTTAGACAGATAAAAGCCGACAAACCTTTGCCACATGGGCTTCTTTTGAATTAGAGTTGGGCGGTATTAAGCCCAAAACCTTAGAAGGGAAACCTAATGAACAAGACCCAACTGATTGACCTGATCGCAGAAAAAGCAGATTTGTCTAAAGCACAAGCAAAATTAGCATTGGAAGCTACTCTTGAAGGCGTTACTGATGCACTTAAAGATGGCGACCAGGTTCAACTAATTGGCTTTGGTACATTTAAAGTGAATCATCGTGCAGCACGCACTGGCCGTAACCCACAAACGGGTGCGGAAATTCAAATTGCTGCTGCTAACGTTCCTGCGTTTGTAGCTGGCAAGGCACTTAAAGACGCGTTAAAGTAGTCGAAAATAGCGCCAGTTCGCATTAGCTGCTGGCGTTTTTTTATGGTACGTATAACGCTTTCTTTGGTGGTCGCATTTTTACTCACAGGCTGTGCGGCAAGCGACATGGCTGAAAATGCAGTAATTCCCCCTAACACTGTCACTGTTGCTCAAGTAGTAGCTGATGGTCCTCATTTTTATTGGTATACCTTCCGACCTAATCAGCCCATAACACTCAGTGAGCGCGTTTTTACCCTTAATCAAGGGCAATATCAGGCTAACTATCGTTGGCGTTCAGGAAAGCTGTTTGAGCTCTATCAACAAGGTCAGCAACGTGTTGATGGCTCCTTGGTTCCATTTCAATTGCAATTACGGTTTGATAGTGATGGCTTCGCGGTGTATCAGCGTTATCAGCAAGGGCTGAATATTGTGCCGTTAACTAATGTTGATATAGATAAATTACGTCGACAGGCAAAAGTATTAGCGGCGAAAGTAGAACAGCTTAGTTATCATCAGCAATCTTGGGTGCAGGGGCATTGGCAACAACAGCGGTTTATTCCCTGCCAGCAGCAACAGGCGGTTGAGGTGATTGCTCAATCTAACGCTGAAAAATTATCCGGCCAAGGATATATGGCGGTCAGTGGTCAGTTGAGCGAACAGCAATTAAAGGTTGATGATATTTTATTGCAACGACCACAACAGCAATGTTTGGTGGCACCGAATTTATTGAAAAAGTAATAATATTGAGAGCTATAAAAAAAACGCGCCTGATGAGCGCGTTTTTCAGTTATGGATAAAGAGGTTACTGTTCGCGTGCA
>CAMQXY010000054.1 GCA_947039005.1 uncultured Photobacterium sp. | reverse complement strand
CCGACACGAGGATTTTCAATCCTCTGCTCTACCGACTGAGCTATCAAGGCAACGGGGCGCTATTAAAAGGGTTTTGAGCCTTTTCGTCAACTCTTTTTTTAATAAAAAATGATTATTATGATTGAGTGTTGGCTTTTTGTTCGTTGTGGTGTGGTTTTTTACTTTTTTTAATGTTTTCCGCCGTTTGAGTTACGGCGGAATATCTCTTTGATCTTAATATTATTTTGTTGGTGGCGTATAACCATCAATCACTACATCTTTACCTTCAAACAAAAAATTGACCATTTCTGTCTCAAGTAACTGACGATGTTCTACATTCATCATATTCAGTTTTTTTTCATTAATCAGCATGGTTTGCTTTGCTTGCCACTGTGCCCATGCTTGTTTTGAAATACTATCAAAAATGCGTTGGCCAAGTTCACCTGGGTACAATTGAAAATCTAAACCTTCAGCATCTTGTTGTAGATGGACACAAAAAACAGTACGGCTCATGGAATATTCCTTCATGCATTGATAATTAAGTAACAGCGTCAGTGGCTGTATTTATAACTGCTGTATTTATAACAATAGTTATACCAGAGTCGGCAAGTAGCGGCTAGGCACGATCTATGAATAACAACCGCTCAATTACTGTGGATATAGCAGTCCATCAAGGATCTTTTGTACTGGTGCGGCAAGGCCAATTTTGGCAGGATCATGCAGATCATACCATTGCCCTTGGCGCTCATGGATCACATCAGGCATCTTATTCAATGTGAATAAAATAGGCACAATATCAAGGTGATAATGGCTAAATGTGTGTCTAAATGCGATTAACTGCTGTTGGTTAGCGATCATTGTTTGCGGTTGTCCGAGCTGCTGTAACAGCAAATCATCAAGATCGTCATTGTCATGTTGAGGGAAACACCATAAGCCACCCCAAATACCCACTTGCGGTCGCTGCTCAAGCCATACTTTGTCGCCATAACGTAAAATCGCGAACCAAGTTTGTTTTTCTGGCATCACTTTTTTGGGTTTCTTACCCGGAAATTCAGTTTGGCGCTGTTGGGCTTTGGCAATGCATTGGGCTTCAATGGGGCATAAATCGCATTTAGGTTTGCTACGGGTACAAATCATTGCCCCCATGTCCATCATCGCTTGATTGTAGCGTTCAACACCTATCGCGGGTGTATTTTCAGTCGCAATTTCCCATAACGCATTTTCTACCGGTTTTTTCCCCGGCCAACCTTCAATGGCATAGCAACGGGCAAGGGTACGCTTAACATTACCGTCTAAAATAGGATGGTGTTGTTTTAACGATAATGATAATACCGCGCCTGCTGTTGAACGTCCGATACCCGGCAGGGCCTCAACTTCTTCAATGGTAGTGGGAAACTCACCATTATGTTCAGCTACAATTAATTGTGCCGCTTTATGAAGATTACGCGCTCGGGCGTAATAGCCTAAGCCCGTCCATAAATGCAGTACTTCATCTTGCTCTGCTGCTGCTAAATCTGCCACGGTAGGGAAACGAGCCATAAAGCGTTCAAAATAAGGGATCACCGTAGCAACTTGGGTTTGTTGCAACATGATTTCAGATAACCATACTTTGTAAGGGGTCTTTTGGTGTTGCCATGGTAGGGTTTTACGGCCGAATTTGTCATACCACGCTAGAATAGCGTCGGAAAAAGCTGTACTCACGGTTGGCTCACTTTACTAATAGACTTAAAAAATGTCATGTCGCGCTTTATTGTGGAATGAACTTGCGGAAAATTGGAGTCCGTGGGAACGATCCCTTATACTGCAAGACATCAAGGTAATGGCGTCTATAATGACGTTATCGACTAAGATTGCATCATAAATTGGCTATTGTCACACTGGATAGACTTGAATTGAGTCTATAAGTTTGGATAATGCCGTTCCGTTTCTTTTTTTGTTTGGATAGTTAGCATGAGCGAAGTTTCAAAAAAGTCAGGTGACGTAACTCTGACTGAATTTACCGATGAAGGCAAAATGGTTCGTAAGATCCGTAGTTTTGTTCGTCGTGAAGGCCGTTTAACCAAGGGTCAAGAGCATGCGATGGAAAAAAACTGGCCAGCTATGGGTATTGATTTCGCCACTGAAATGCTGGACTGGACACAAGTCTTTAACCGTGAAGCGCCAGTTGTATTAGAAATTGGCTTTGGCATGGGTGCATCATTGGTTGAAATGGCACAAACAGCACCAGAGAAAAACTATGTTGGTATTGAAGTGCATAGTCCAGGTGTTGGCCATTGTTTGATGGGCGCAGATGCTGCTAATTTAACTAATCTTCGCGTAATGTGTCATGACGGTGTGGAAGTGTTTGAACACATGATCCCAGATGGCAGCCTAGATATGGTGCAGTTGTTCTTCCCTGACCCATGGCACAAAGCACGCCACCATAAGCGCCGTATTGTTCAGCCTGAATTTGCTGAAATGCTACGTAAGAAGCTTAAAATTGGTGGTGTTTTCCATATGGCGACTGACTGGGAAAACTACGCAGAGCATATGGTTGAAGTGATGGATGCAGCGCCGGGTTACAAAAATACCGCCACTGATGGTGCTTACATTGCTCGCCCAGAAGATCGTCCTTTAACGAAGTTTGAAGCACGTGGTCATCGCCTAGGTCATGGCGTATGGGATATGAAGTACATGCGTATTGAATAATGGCAGAGATTGCTGTGACTATCGATTAGAGTGACAGCAGTTATTGCGTTATTTATTTAGAAAGCCAACTTTTGTTGGCTTTTTTGTTATTGGAGAGCAAGTAAATGAAGCCGACAGAGACCTTACTCAATGGCATTTTAGATGAAGTTAGACCATTGATTGGTCAGGGAAAAGTAGCTAACTATATTCCTGCGTTGGCTGAAGTTCCCGCGAGTAAGTTAGGCATCGCTGTGTGTTATAACGATGGTGAAATTATTCAAGCGGGCGACAGCCAAGAAAGTTTTTCTATTCAATCTATCTCCAAAGTATTAGCGCTGACATTGGCTATGGCACTTTATGAACCCGATGAATTATGGGCGCGAGTAGGTAAAGAGCCATCGGGTCAGGCGTTTAATTCTATGATCCAGCTCGAATTAGAAAATGGCATTCCACGTAATCCATTTATTAATCCCGGTGCGATTGTTATCTCTGACATGCTGTATAGCCGCTTGTGTGCGCCGCAATATCGCATGCTTGAATTAGTGCGGGAATTATCTTGTAATCCTCAGATTGTATACGACAAAATTGTGGCTAATTCTGAGATGCAACATAGTGATCGTAATGCTTCGATTGCCTATTTAATGCGGTCATTTGGTAACTTCAATAACGAAGTGATGCCAGTGCTTAATAATTATTTTAGTTACTGCGCATTAAAGATGAGTTGTGTCGATTTAGCGCGTACATTTTCTTATTTAGCAAATAAAGGTCAGCCTTTAGGTGCAAAAACGCCAATTATTAGCCAAACTCAAAGTAAGCATATAAATGCATTGCTTGCGACATGTGGGTTATATGATGGTGCGGGTGAGTTTGCTTATCGTGTCGGTATGCCGGGTAAATCAGGTGTTGGTGGTGGAATTGTTGCGATTGTACCGGGGGAAATGACGATTGCAGTATGGTCGCCAGAATTGGATCAATCAGGTAACTCTCTCGTTGGTACCGCAGCATTAGAAAAATTATCAGCTCGAATTGGACGTTCTATTTTTTAGTGGGTATATGTCATCAATGATATGTCGCTACCCACTGTTGACAGGGAAGGGGAGTATTATTTATGAATATTATATCTTATATAAAAAATGGCTGTGGGCTAGTACTTGGACTAAGCATCAGTTCAGCAGCCGTCGCTGCGGTTGAGTGTCAGCCAATGTGGCAAAATAATGTCAGTTTTACCGATGAAAAATTAATTTTAGAGCACGAAACACAGACGTTTACGATCAAAGATAATGGTCAGCTTTATTTTGATATTCATAAAGTAAAATTAGAACCTGAACAGAGCCAACTGCTGGCGAAATATTACCAAGTGATAGCGACTGATTTGCCGTATGTTCTATCTCATGGTCAGCGCATCGATACTCAGTTATGTGATTTTGCGGCAGTGCGTATTAATCAAGAAAATAAAATTCGACAACATATTCCAGCGTTGAAAAATTGGCATAGCGTTAGTTTAGAATAATGCGGTTATTTTTTGATAGGATTGGCATGTTTGATGGAATATGCCGATAATCAAAAAAGCGATTCACAGGGGTGAAATCGCTTTTTTGTGGCTGTTTTTATGACAGTTTTTAACGTTATTTTTAATAACAGATGATAGGGATTAACTAGTCATCATCTTCAACAAAAGCGGCTAATAAATCATTTAAAAATAACTTGCCGTGTTCAGTGATCTGCCAATGATCGTCATTATCGTGTAAATAATTTTGTTCAATTGCCCAATCAATATTGGCTTCAATGGTCGTTAACGGCAAACCGGTACGATCAATAAAATCTTGCTTTGGACAGGCTTCTAATAAACGAAATCTATTCATGAAAAATTCAAACGGACGTTCGCTATCAGCAACGGATATTTGTTCACTTAAATAAGGTTTATCTGCGTGTAAGTATCCACGTGGATGTTTGACTTTTACGGTACGAATAATACGCCCGTCATCAAAACTTATCTTGCCATGCGCACCACAGCCAATGCCTAAGTAATCACCAAAGCGCCAATAATTTAAATTATGCTGGCATTGTTTGCCGGCTTTACTGTAGCCAGAAATTTCATATTGTTGATAACCCGCTGCTGTTAACAGCGCATGACCTTGCTCAAAAATATCCCATAAATCATCATCATCAGGCAACGTTGGTGGTTTTGAGTAATACAGGGTATTCGGTTCAATCGTAAGCTGATACCAAGATAAATGCGGTGGATCAAGTGCGATCGCTTGCTTGAGATCACCGATCGCATCAGCAATTGATTGATCAGGTAAGCCGTGCATCAGATCAGTATTAAAACTGTTTAATCCCGCCGACTTTGCCAGTTCAATCGCTTTAATCGCTTCTTGGCTGCCATGAATACGCCCTAAACGTTGTAATTTGTCATCTTGAAAACTTTGAATGCCAATTGAAATGCGGTTGACCCCAGCTTGGCGATAACCTTCAAAACGACCAGCTTCAACAGTGCCAGGGTTGGCTTCCATGGTGATTTCAATATTATCACTAAATGGAATACGGGCTTCAATGGCTGTTAGTAAGCGACCAATTTCAGCGGGAGAGATTAAACTTGGTGTACCACCACCAATAAAAATTGAATGCAGTGGTCGTTGACCATTAACTAATTGGTACGCCATCAGATCCGTTTCCAGATCGTCAATTAACGCATCAATGTAATCAAGTTCTGGCAATTCAGTTTTTAGTGCGTGCGAATTAAAGTCGCAATAGGGGCACTTTTGGACACACCAAGGAATGTGAACATATAAGCTGAGTGGTGGAGGAACAAGCATTAGTTCGCCTTTAGTACACTGAAAAGTTGTTGAAGCGCTTTACCACGGTGTGACAATTGTTTTTTACGGCTTGGATCTAATTGCGCTGAAGCACACTGATCTTCAGGAACCCAGAAAATAGGATCGTAGCCAAAACCATTGTCACCATGACGTTCCGTTAAAATACTGCCTTCCCATGAGCCATGACACACTAACGGGGTGGGATCATTTTCGTGACGCATCATCACTAATACACAATGGAAACGTGCACTGCGTTGTGCTTCAGGTACACCGTCCATTGCCGCTAGCAGTTTATCAATGTTTTCCGCATCTGTTGCGCCTTCTCCGGCAAAGCGAGCTGAGTAAATACCCGGTGCACCGTTAAGGAAATCAACTTCAAGACCTGAATCATCAGCAATCGCCGCACAGCCGGTTTCTTTGGCAGCATGACGCGCTTTGATAATTGCATTTTCAATAAAAGTGGTACCTGTTTCTGCCACTTCTGAAACGTTAAAATCGCTTTGAGCGACAACATCAAAACCAAAATCAGCCAGTAGATCAGCCATTTCTTTTACTTTGCCTTGATTACCTGTTGCCAGTACCAGTTTGCTCATATTGAATGCCTCTTGAAAACGTTAATTCGCTAATAACCGCTATGATAGCCGTTGTGGGAATAATAACAAAGTCGCGCACTCAGCGAGGCTATTTTGTGGTGGATTCTGGGGTATAAAAAAAGCGAACATCGGAATGATATTCGCTTTTTTAGGATAGCAACTGACAGCAAAACTATTGCATTAGATTGGCTATCGTTTCTGGGATCTGTTTCGGATCTTCGATACGAATTTGCTTGTGGCGACCTTGAAAGCCTTTTTCCACGTGCACTAATCCTTTCGCTACTTTAAATTGCTTGGCTAAGAATTTGGCTAAATGCGCATTCGCTTTACCGTCAACGGGTGGCGCTGTAATGGCAATTTTTACTTCACCGCCATGCAGACCAACAATTTGATCGCGGCTGGCTTTGGGTTGAATGTAAAGTCGAATAACGACATCATCCCCTTGGCGAAATACAGCGTTATCACTCATAATTGGAACCAAATCGGCCCAATTAAATCACCCATCAAATAGTTAGCAAACTGCAATCCTAAGAAGATCACTAGAATACTTAAATCTAAACCGCCCATTGCAGGCAGAACACGACGAATCGGTGCCATTAGGGGTTCAGTAAGTTGATTCATCACATATTCCATTGGGCTACGACCTTGGCTAACCCAACTTAAAATCGCACGAATCAATAATACCCAGAATAATAATCCGCCAGCAGCTTTAACAAGAGCCAGTAAACCTAAGAGTAAGAAACTTGGGCTAAAGGCAAAAGCTCCGCCAGTTAAGGCAAGTTGTAGCAAAATAAATTTAGCCACACATAATAGGTAACCGAATAAAATGGTCGCCATATCGAATGAGCCAATGGATGGGATCACACGACGTAATGGTGCCACAACCGGTTGGGTTGCTTTAACAATAAATTGTGAAAACGGGTTGTAAAAATCTGCACGTGACCATTGTAGCCAAACACGTAGCAACACAATCATGATATAAAGATCAAAAACTGTGGAGATAAGAAAAGCGAGTGAATTCATAATTAAACCTTAAAACAATTGTTCCATTTCTTGAGCACGAGCAACAGCAGCTTGCATTGCTTTAGCCACTATTTCTGTTAAATGATGTTGATTGAACGTATTAATCGCTTCTGCTGTCGTGCCGCCTTTAGAAGTCACTTGCTGACGTAATGTAGCAAGATCCGTATCAGGATTTGCTTGTACCATTGCCGCCGCGCCTAATGCGGTTTGTTGAACTAACAAACGTGCTGTTTGCTCATCAAAACCTTGTGCCATTGCTTGTTGTTGAATCGCTTCCATAAACAAGAAGAAGTAAGCGGGAGCACTGCCTGCTGCGGCAATAATACCATTGATATCTGCTTCTTGTTTAACCCAGCAAATCTCACCAACAGCTTGTAATAACTGGCTTGCAAATTGATGATCTTGTGATGCTAATGTTGCTTCTGCATATAAACCACTCATGCCTTTGCCGATTAATGCTGGTGTGTTTGGCATTACGCGGACTAAATGCAGTTGGCTATCAAGCAGAGTTGCTAATCGAGCGCTATTGATACCAGCAGCTATCGATATCACTAATTTATTACTGAAATCTACCGCTTGCAATGGTAAACATACTTCAGCCATCAATTGAGGTTTTACTGCCAGTACAATAACATCAGCTTGTTGAGCTGCGCGTAGGTTATCACTGTCGGTATGAATTCCAAAATCACGGCTCAATGGTGCTAGACGGGTTTCACTTGGCGCAGTTGCGGTGATTTTACTGGCATCATAACCACTGGCAATTAATCCCGCTATGATTGAACGTGCCATGTTACCGGCACCGATAAAGGCGATAGAACGCTGTTCCATGTAGTATCCTTTACTATTGGCACGACACGCAATATGTAGGCTGAGTCGTTGACCGTTATTGAAAAACTATTATTAGGCTTGGCTACCATAGTCTCGAGCACCAAACAGTGCGGTACCAATACGTACCATGGTGCTGCCTGCTGCAATCGCGGCTTCCATGTCACCACTCATGCCCATTGATAGGGTATCAAGTTGCGGATGATGGGGTTTAAGTTGCGCCAATAAATCAGCGAGCTTTTTAAAAGCAGCGAATTGGCTATCATAATCGGTTTCGGGTTGTGGAATCGACATTAATCCGCGTAAAACTAATTGCGGCATGGTGGCAATCTCTGCCGCTAGCGCAATCACTTCATCTTCATTAATGCCCGATTTACTCGCTTCACCGCTGGTATTAACTTGCAACAATACATTTAACGGTGCCATGGTTGCTGGGCGTTGTTCATTTAAGCGGGTCGCTGTTTTAAGGCGATCAATTGAATGAACCCAATCGAAATGCTCGGCAATTGGACGAGTTTTATTGGACTGAATTGGACCAATAAAGTGCCATACTAATTGGTCTGCTGCCGGATGACTCGCAAAATAATTAACTTTATCGACCCCTTCCTGAACATAGTTTTCACCAAAGGCAATGAGGCCAGCATCGATTGCTTGTTCGATCGCGGCAACGGGCTTGGTTTTACTTACGGCTAACAATTGCACCGAATCGGCGGTTCTGCCGCATTTCTCAGTTGCAAGTGCTATCTCATTGATGACCTGTGTAATATTTTGCTTAATACTGTTCATAATTGATTCTTGAGGAAAGTTGTTTATGGATATCACCGAATTACTCGATTTTAGTGTAAAGCATAACGCATCAGATCTGCACCTTTCTGCGGGCGTTCCACCAATGATAAGAGTTGATGGTGATGTGAGAAAGCTCAGTTTACCAGCTTTAGATCATAGCGAAGTCCATCGTCTGATATTTGACATTATGAACGATGCTCAGCGTCGTGAGTATGAAGAAAAATTAGAAGTCGATTTTTCTTTTGAATTACCAGATATCGGTCGCTTCAGGGTTAACGCTTTTCATCAGTCGCGTGGCTGCTCAGCTGTGTTACGAACCATCCCGATTCATATTCCTACTTTAGCATCACTGAATGTGCCTGAGGTTTTTTATGATATTGCTCAGCTCAGTCGTGGTTTAGTGCTTGTCACCGGTGCGACAGGTTCAGGTAAATCAACCACCATCGCCGCTTTAGTAGATTACATCAATAGCAACTATCAACGCCATATTTTGACCATTGAAGATCCGATTGAATTTGTTCATACCAGTAAAAGCTGTTTGATCAATCAACGTGAAGTACACCGTGACACTTTAAGTTTTCAAAATGCGTTACGCTCATCGTTGCGTGAAGATCCTGATGTCATCGTCGTCGGGGAATTACGCGATCAAGAAACCATTAGTTTAGCGTTAACGGCAGCAGAAACGGGTCACTTAGTATTAGGTACGTTACACACCAGTTCGGCGGCAAAAACCATTGACCGTATTATCGATGTATTCCCTGGCAGTGATAAATCGATGGTGCGCTCAATGTTGTCAGAATCATTACGCGCAGTCGTAGCACAGCACTTATTGAAATGTACTACTGGTGGGCGAGTAGCTTGTCATGAAGTGATGATGGCAACCCCTGCTATTCGAAATTTGATCCGTGAAGATAAAATTGCCCAGATGTATTCAATGATCCAAACCGGTTCATCGCTTGGGATGCAGACCATGGAGCAAAGCGTCAAAATGCTGGTGGCACAAGGAATAGTCGAAGCTGAAGAAGGGCGTCGTATTCTTGATAGCAGTAAACGTGGTTTTTAAATAAAGGAATAACCGCATGACGTTAGATGACATCCTTGCACAAATGGTTGCTAGAAAAGCCTCTGATTTATATATCACGGTTGATTCGGCATGCTTATTAAAAATTGATGGTAATCAGCATAATGTTGGCGATGTACTCAATCGTGATGGTGTTGATAGCCTGTTTGATCAGGCGATGGATAATGGTCTTAGACAAGAATTCATTAGTACCAAAGAAGCTAACTTTGCCTTAGTTCGTAATGAGTGTCGCTTTCGTGTTAGCGCTTTTTGGCAACGAGAATTACCAGGAATGGTGATCCGTCGGATTGAAACCAAAATCCCACAAATGAATGATTTACAGTTACCGATTGATATGGAGCGATTAGCGTTATCAAAACGTGGTTTAGTGTTAATTGTCGGTGCGACGGGCTCAGGTAAATCAACCTCGATGGCGGCAATGACAGGCTATCGTAATCAACATCGCAGTGGTCATATTTTAACGGTTGAAGATCCAATCGAATTTGTCCATAAACATAATAAATGCATTATCACTCAGCGCGAAGTTGGGCTGGATACTGCTAGCTATGAAGTGGCATTAAAAAATTCGTTACGCCAAGCACCTGACATGATTTTGATCGGTGAAATTCGAAGCCGTGAAACCATGGAATATGCGCTAAATTTTGCTGAGACAGGGCATTTATGCATGGCAACTTTACACGCAAATAATGCTAATCAGGCATTAGAGCGTATTTTGCACCTAGTACCTAAAGAACGGCGTGAGCAGTTTTTATTTGATTTATCACTTAACCTCAAATGTATTTTAGCGCAGCAGTTAGTTGCTGATGCCAATGGTGTTGGTCGTCATGGGGTGTATGAATTATTACTGAATACGCCACGTGTCGCTGATTTGATTCGGCGTGGTGATTTATATGAAATAAAAGATGTGATGGCAAAATCGACCGAAGCGGGAATGATAACCTTTGATCAATCCCTGTATGCGTTATTTAGTGACGGTAAGATTAGCGAGCAAGACGCGCTTCACCATGCAGACTCCGCTAATGATTTAAGGTTGATGATCAAGGTTGGCGATCCGATGTCAAAACCGTTAAATAGTTTATCTGGAGTGACGTTAGAAAACGAATAAAGGTTATGATGATCTTTTTACTAAAGGATCATCATAGTAAAATTACTAATAATTATCGTTAGTTAACAAAATTTTTTAAGTCTTTGATTATTATCTTTATTAATTTTTATATAATTAATTAAGCCAAGTGATTTAGTTCTGGGGTTTAAATGATCCAAAAGCTGTACAAGCTGATCAAGTGAGTGATAACGGGGCTTGATAACATCGCAATAGCCATAGTAAAAATAGCTGTCAGCTTTGTGATGATCTTATTTGCTAAAGCTGTACAAGACAAAAAAAGACCAGCTCCAAATGGAACTGGTCTTTTTTTTTGTGTGTTTTCATGGTGCAGGAGTCAGCAATAATCGAGGCTGATTAAGCGCCGTATTGACGTTCAAACCAACTTTCTAAAATCACCACTGCAGATTGAGAATCGATGTTACCTTTGCTTAATGAACGATAACCACCACGTTCAAATAACTCGGCTTTGGCTTCAACAGTACTCAAACGCTCATCGTGTAATTCAACCGCGTAACCAAATCGACCATGAATACGGTTAGCAAATTTCTTTGCTCGCGGGGCAATGGTTTCAAGTTCTTTACCTTCGAGATCTAATGGCAGACCAACAACGATTAAATCGGGTTGCCATTCTTTAAGGATTTTTTCAATATCATCCCAATTAGGAATGCCATCTTTGGCTTTTAATGCGCTCAGTGGACTGGCGGTGCCTGTGAGTTCTTGACCGATAGCAACACCAATACTTTTGGTGCCGTAATCAAAGCTTAATACGCTGCGAGATTGACTCATGCATGACCTATATCTGATGACAGATTCGCGGGGCTAATACCCAATATAGCCATGGCTTGTTGCCAGCGCTGATCTATCGGAGTGGAAAAAATAATGTTGCTATCAGCTTCAATAGTGAGCCAATTATTATTGGCTAATTCTTGCTCAAGTTGACCTATGTCCCAACCTGCATAACCAAGAGCGACAATAAATTGTTGTGGTGCTTGGTCTGTTCCTAGTTGGGATAAAATATCTAAAGAAGTGGTGACAGCAAGTTGAGGGGTAATAACAATACTGGAGCTATAATCAGCTTGAATCGTGTGTAATACAAAGCCGCGATCTTCGGCAACAGGTCCACCATTGAGAACCGGGGCTTCAATACTTACAGGGTCAATTAAAGGTTGTGTACGTTCAATATCAATTTGATCAAGCATGTCAGTAATTGAGATCTCAATTGGCTGATTAATGATGATACCCATTGCACCTTCATCATTATGCTCGCAAACATAAATAACACTATGCTTGAAATTTGGATCTTCCATTGTGGGCATAGCCACTAAGAAATGATTGGTAAGATTCATTTACAACACCATTAAATACACATCAGCACCGATGATGGTGTTGATAATAAAAAGCAGCGATAGCATATAATCGCTGCGTTCTTGGTTTGATTATGGCTGATGTTTAGCGCTTAGGTGATTTTAGTTAGCGTTAATACGGCGTTCAATCGCATCCATTAATTTACCTGTGATTGAAATATCAAACGCAGCTTCAATTTCACAGATACAAGTTGGGCTAGTAACGTTAATTTCAGTGAGCTTGTCACCAATGACATCAAGACCAACAAAGATTAAGCCTTTTTCTTTTAAAATAGGCGCAACCGTTTCAGCAATTCTACGATCTGTTTCGGTAATTGGACGTGCTTCACCACGACCGCCAGCCGCCAAGTTGCCGCGGGTTTCACCTTTGGCAGGAATACGCGCTAGGCAGTATGGCATTGGCTCACCATCAACCACTAAAATACGCTTATCACCATTACTGATATCTGGCACGAAAGTTTGTGCCATACAGTAGTTTTCACCCATAGCGGTTAGCGTTTCAATGATCACTGATACGTTAGGATCATTTTTCATCACGCGGAAAATAGATGAGCCGCCCATACCATCAAGCGGTTTTAGGATCACATCACCGTGTTCTTGGTGGAACGCTTTTAGTTTGTCGGCACGACGGGTCACAATCGTGGTTGGCGTTAGCTCAGGGAACCATGCAGTAAATAATTTTTCATTACAATCACGTAGGCTTTGCGGTTTATTAACCACTAAAGCTCCGTTATCTTCTGCACGCTCAAGAATGTAAGTCGCATAAATGTATTCAGTATCAAACGGAGGATCTTTACGCATTAATACTGCATCAAGATCTGCTAATGGGATCTCTTGCTCATTATGGAATTCAAACCAGTCGTTTGGATCTTTTTTTACAGTGACAGTGCGAGTACGTGCAATCGCGACACCTTGCTCTAAAGAAAGATCACTCATTTCCATGTAGTGTAATTCCCAACCACGACGTTGTGCTTCCATCATCATGGCAAAGGTTGAATCTTTTTTGATATTGATAGACTGGATAGGGTCCATCACAATACCTAGTTTGATCATTGTTTTCTCCTGATTACTTAGCCAAGATCACCAAAGCGAACTTGCAGTGCGGTAATGGCTGTCATTGCGGTAGTCTCAGTGCGTAATACACGTGGGCCTAATAAAATTTCGTCAAATTTATATTGCTCAGTCATACTGATTTCTTCAGCAGACAAGCCGCCCTCAGGACCTATTAATAATCGTACTTTGGTTACTGGGGTAGGGAGGGTGTTAATGGAATAATGCGCACGAGGGTGCAAATTTAGCTTTAAGCCATCATATTCTTCAGCACACCATTGCTCTAGTTTCATTACTGGGCGAATGGTGGGTACGACATTACGTCCACATTGTTCACAGGCTGCAATTGCAATCTTTTGCCACTGCTCAAGTTTTTTCTCAAATCGTTCAGCATTCAGTTTAACGCCACAACGTTCTGAAATCAGAGGAGTAATGGTGTTTACTCCCAGCTCAACAGATTTTTGAATAGTGAACTCCATTTTGTCACCGCGTGAGATCACTTGACCTAAGTGAATATCTAATGGTGATTCAATACTGTGTTCAATGCGCGCTTGGATCTCAACTTCAACACTTTTTTTGCTGGCGTTGCTAATCACGGCAGGGAATTCAGCGTTACTGCCATCAAACAGTAATACTTGTTGCCCAACTTGCATCCGCATAACGCGACCAACATGGTTAGCCGCATCGTCGCTAAGCATAACCGTACCTTGGCTTGGTAAAGGTTGTGGATGGTAAATTCGTGGAATTCTCATGATGCGGTCATCTGTCGTAATGATTGGGTAATATCAGATATTACCACGGTTAGCGGCAGAGGGAGGGCAAAAGTTAATGTCTGAAATCGCGTAAATAGAGCCAGATAAATAATAATGGTCGTGTTTAGTAACGACCATTATTATCAGAGAATATTTGGTTTATAAATTGGCTGTTTCACATGCTTCAACAACGAAAGTATTGTGATTGCCTTGTTTAGCTGCAATCAATTGATCACGTTGGCACTCCCATTGTGTAACAGGGTATTGTTTGTTCCATGCTTCCATTAATTGGCGTTGTTGTTTTGACAGTGAAAATTCATACTGTTGGTTCATGTATAAGTAAGTACGCGCTATTGCTCCACGTGCTATTTCTGGTGGGTTAGCACGTTTATTTTTAAAATCTATACGCATTTCACATTGCCCATAGCTGACACCACTATCGTCATTCCACGGTATAAATTTAAAGTTAGAACGGTCGCCATTTACCTCACCGATAGCGGGGGTTAAATTATGGAGATCGGCTTCCATGATTCTAAATTTGTGCTCTTTTTTACAGGCTTTACGACCGCCATCTTGCCAACATTGGAGTTGATGCCCAAATTGCCATGCTGGTACTACATGTTCCCATTCAATGCGACTCGCCCGTCGCTGCTGTTTTCTAACCTTGTAACCACATTGTTCTAATTCTGGTACGCCTTTTTTATTGACCCATTTAATTGGGCAACCACAATAAAAACTGATGGGGTGTGCTTGATAGATTTCGACCGCAATTTTTTTTGATTTAGCAAAAGAGGTTGAAGATGAGGAGGGGGTTGCAATAGCAGCTGTTGATATGAACATGACCAACATGAGCCATGGAGATTGAAATTTCATTGAATATCCCAATAAAAATAAATAGTAGTTTTAGCTTACTGATATTTATCTTTTTGGGATGGCGCAGACGCTATGCTGTAACTGTTAATTCACGCGATTACTATAATTGAACACTATTCTGATTACTGAGCATCAGTCTTAAATTGTAATGGTTGTTTGCATTTGCGACAGTGATAGCTGGCTTGACCGCGTTTAACTTTATTATGGCGACGAATGGTTAGTGGGTATTCACTACAGGGGCAGTGATAAAGATAAGTCGTTCCTGCCACTGAACTAACATTAAAATTATGGGTAGTTTTTGGCGTGACATTAAACACTTCGGTCATGATGATTTGCCATTCGCGACCATGGGGACGAACACGACCAAAGTGTTTAAATACCACTAAATGGGCGACTTCATGAGCAACCACTTCATTAAGAAAGGCGTCAGGGTTTTCAGCTAGCAAGACCGGATTAAAACGTAATTCCCATTTTTGCAGATGGGCAGTACCGGCAATTTTGCCACGCTGATTGAAATTAACCGTAGGTATAGATAGACGTTTATTGAGGCGTTGGTTCGCATGTTGAATACAAAACGTTACGTGAGTAAGCACTTGCTTTTGTAGCGGAGTCATAGCGTGAAATATCCTGCGAAAAAGTGAAAGTGGGCATGTAATAAACACGCGAGACTATACACTGCAAGATAAATATTGACGATTATTTTATTTTACACATAAAAAAGGGACGAATAATCGTCCCTTAGTGTTTGATAAACTTAAATTTATTATTATTTAAGTTTAGCGAAGTCGCGTAGTGCGTCTACTTTGTCTGTGTTTTCCCAAGGGAATTCATCACGACCAAAGTGACCGTATGCAGCCGTCTTTTTGTAGATAGGCTGAAGTAGGTTTAACATTTCTTGTAGGCCATATGGGCGTAGGTCGAAGTGCTGACGAACTGCTTCAATAATAATATCTTGATGTACTTTCTCAGTACCAAACGTTTCAATCATGATTGACGTTGGATCTGCAACACCGATAGCATATGAAAGTTGAATTTCACAACGGTCAGCCATACCCGCGGCAACGATATTTTTCGCTACATAACGTGCTGCGTATGCTGCTGAACGGTCAACTTTTGATGGATCTTTACCAGAGAATGCACCGCCACCGTGACGAGCTGCGCCGCCGTAGGTATCAACGATAATTTTACGACCAGTTAAGCCACAGTCACCCATTGGGCCACCGATAACAAAACGACCGGTTGGGTTGATGAAGAATTTAGTATCTTTACGTAACCATTCTGCAGGTAAAACTGGCTTGATGATTTCTTCCATTACAGCTTCACGAAGATCTGCTGTTGAAATTGAATCACTGTGTTGAGTTGATAATACAACCGCATCAATACCAACAATTTTACCTTGATCGTATTCAAACGTTACTTGAGATTTCGCATCAGGACGTAACCAAGGTAGGCTGCCATTCTTACGTACGTGCGCTTGACGTTGAACCAGGCGGTGAGCGTAAGTAATCGGTGCAGGCATTAACTCTTTAGTTTCGTTGGTTGCATAACCAAACATAATACCTTGGTCACCAGCGCCCTGCTCTTTAGGGTCTGCTTTATCAACGCCTTGGTTGATGTCTGGTGATTGTTTACCAATGGTATTTAAAACTGCGCAAGAATTAGCATCAAAGCCCATATCTGAATGAACATAACCGATTTCACGGACTGTTTCACGGGTGATTTCTTCGATATCAACCCAAGCAGATGTTGTTACTTCGCCACCGACCATTACCATGCCAGTTTTTACGTAAGTTTCACAAGCAACACGTGCTTTAGGATCTTGTTCTAAAATTGCATCCAAGACTGCGTCTGAAATTTGATCTGCAATTTTATCTGGATGTCCTTCTGATACCGATTCAGAAGTAAACAGATGTTTAGCCATTGATGGTCTCACTTATATTCATAAATTTGGTAGAACGGTAGCGGTAATACTGATACTGCACTGCATTCCATACGTTTATATGTATGGAGCTACCTCCGTCTAGACGTCTATAATACCCTGACCAGTTATAAAATCAACAATGTAATCTGTAAGGATTTAGCCAAAATCTTAACTCATTCAATATTAAGCTTTTTATTGTTACTGGTTTGAATGGGAAAACTTAAATTGATATTTGTTGCATATCATTGAATAAATTGGTTTTTTTAAAAACGAAAACGATTGCATTTGTCGGTGTCTATTTGAGACAATATTAAAACGAATTAAGTGATCATTAATAAAAATGGTAACTATTTGTTCGTAATTTATTATTTTATGACTATTTGGAGCAGATATGTCTTCTAGCAATACGGTGTCTCGTAAAGAACTAGCCAATGCAATTCGTGCACTGAGTATGGATGGTGTGCAACAAGCGAACTCAGGTCATCCTGGTGCGCCGATGGGAATGGCAGATATTGCTGAAGTATTGTGGCGTGGTCATTTGAACCATAATCCACACAATCCAAACTGGGCTGATCGTGATCGTTTTGTGTTATCTAACGGTCATGGCTCAATGCTGATTTACTCTCTGCTTCATTTAACGGGTTATGATTTATCGATTGATGATCTTAAAAACTTCCGTCAATTACATTCAAAAACACCGGGTCACCCTGAATATGGTTATGCACCAGGCATTGAAACCACGACAGGTCCTTTAGGCCAAGGTATTACCAATGCGGTCGGTATGGCATTGGCTGAAAAAGCGATGGCTGAGCAATTTAACCAGCAAGGGCATGATATTGTCGATCACTACACCTACGCCTTCATGGGTGATGGTTGCATGATGGAAGGTATTTCTCATGAAGCGTGTTCACTTGCTGGCACATTAGGCTTAAGTAAGTTAATTGCTTTCTGGGATGATAATGGTATTTCGATTGATGGTGAAGTCGATGGTTGGTTTACCGATGATACCGCTAAACGTTTTGAAGCTTACGGCTGGCATGTTATTTCAACGGTTGATGGTCACGATGCCGATGCAATTAACGCCGCGATTGAAGCTGCAAAAGCAGAAACAACCAAGCCCACCCTTATTTGTTGCCAAACCATCATTGGGTTTGGTGCGCCAAATAAAGCCGGTTCACATGATTGCCACGGTGCGCCATTAGGTGCTGAAGAGATTGCCGCAGCACGTGAGTTCTTAGGTTGGAACCACGGTCCATTTGAAATTCCAACTGACATTGCGGCAAATTGGAATGCAACTGAGGCGGGTAACGTTAAAGAAGCAGCATGGGATCAAAAGTTTGCAGCATACAATGTTGCTTTTCCTGAATTAGCCGCTGAATTTACCCGTCGTATGAACGGTGATTTACCTACAAACTGGGAAGCTGAAACATCACGCATTATTGCCGACTTACAAGCTAATCCTGCTAATATCGCCTCACGTAAAGCATCACAAAATGCCTTAGAAGCGTATGGTCAATTATTGCCTGAGTTTATGGGTGGTTCGGCTGATTTAGCACCGTCGAACTTAACCATGTGGTCAGGTTCTAAATCACTAACACCGACAGATGCATCAGGTAACTATATTCACTACGGTGTGCGTGAATTTGGTATGACAGCGATCATTAACGGTATTGCATTGCATGGTGGTTTTGTTCCTTATGGTGCGACTTTCCTAATGTTTATGGAATACGCCCGTAATGCACTGCGCATGGCAGCGCTAATGAAAGTGCAAAATATTCAGGTGTATACTCACGATTCAATTGGTCTCGGTGAAGATGGTCCAACGCACCAGCCTGTCGAGCAAGTTGCATCACTGCGCTTAACCCCGAACATGAGCACATGGCGTCCTTGTGATCAGGTTGAATCAGCAGTGGCATGGAAATACGCGATTGAGCGTAAAGACGGTCCAACAGCGTTGATTTTCTCACGTCAAAATCTGGATCAGCAGGATCGTAATGCAGAGCAAGTCGCTAACATTACTAAAGGTGGTTACATTCTTAAAGATTGTGCCGCTACACCTGAGCTTATTTTAATTGCAACAGGTTCTGAAGTCGGTATTGCGGCGCACGCTTACGCCGAGCTAACCGCTGCGGGTCGTCAAGTACGTTTGGTTTCAATGCCAGCCACGGATTTATTTGATAAGCAAGATATCGCCTACCGTGAAAGTGTATTGCCAGCGAATGTGACTGCGCGTATTGCGATTGAAGCAGGTATTGCTGATTACTGGTACAAGTATGTTGGTCTTAATGGTCGCATTATTGGTATGACGACGTTTGGTGAATCAGCACCTGCTGATGAGTTATTTAAAATGTTTGGTTTTACGGTAGAAAATATCGTTAATAATGCCAAAGAGTTACTAGGTTAATCGCGACCTTGTAATTTCTCTTTTAGAAGACCGCAAATCGCGGTCTTTTTTTATGCCAATATTTTGTATCGATACTAAAAATAACCGTATTATTTAGCGGTATCAATCATTAATAAAACTAATCCGAAGGTGTTGTTTTTATCGCTTTAAAAGCGTAGTTAAATACCTATAATGACCCTCATCGAAACACGACCGCAAGCCTTATAGAGTCAATGGTTAGGCTATGGTTGTACTATTTTAAAAGCTTAGTTTATTGAGGAAAAAGAAATGACTGGTATCGTTAATAAAATTATTGCACTTTACACACCTGTATTCGCTACTATGTACAAAAGCGGTAACATGACTAAGTAAAGTCAACGTTAAGGTTCCCCCCTTAACCACGCTATATTTCCTAAGAAGGCTTTGAACTAATTTGTTCAAAGCCTTTTTTGCGTTTAGGCCTCAAGTAGATTTTATTCAAAAACCGAACAACGCTAAAACCATACGTTTTGAATATATTTTGATATTTACACATGCTGCTAACGATGTATTTCGCTGACGTTTGTCAATTTTTAGATTTATTACATTATTTATCTTTTCTTTCTTTTGATTATGATTAAAATAAACTCATAAGTTTACTTTTTGGGGTTTTGTGATGAAAAAAGCTATTTTAGGATTATTGTTAGGTGCAATGGCATTTGCTTCGATTCCTGCGCAAGCAAATGGTTGGGGTTCTTGGGGCGAGACTAAAAAAGGTCGCGTTGAGAGTGCTCGAATTTGTGGTAGCAATGGCTATATTTTTAAAGTACGAGATTCTTTCTACGTTGCTAAGTATCAATCAGGTAAACGTTTTGCTGTCGGTGTACCGGTTAAAGCACGTTTTGGCAAAAATCAATGGCTACGTGTTGAAGGGCTTAAAAATGACGGTAATTACCTTGTTAAGCGTAAGTACTACAGCCTAGCTAAAGCTAAAGCGAGCGCATGTGGTTTAGCTTGGTAAGTTATATTTAAAAGATTCTGAGATAAGGCCGTTTAACGGCCTTGTTGAATCATTGGCACGATATGAAAAGGGTAAACTGACGCATGCGTTTCATAACGTGTGATTACATTGCGCGTTCTGCGTTAGAGACATAATTTGGCAAGTTGGTAACATAAGGGGCAAACCACGCGCCTTGAATGTTATGAGATTCACTGTCGATAATATAAATATCATCATTCTGAGCTTCAACTACGCCTAGCACCATTCCATCTGCTTCACCTGTCACGTTGATTGATACATCAAACCAGTATGTAGCATATTCTTTATTAAGATCTTTACTTGAAAATACGGCTTCCATTTTGCTCTCCAAATCACAAATCTATACAGATTATAAAACGTGATTAAACGTAAAAAACTGAACTTGATCAGTGATCACGCTTACCTGTTTGCTTAAACTGACGTTAGCTTATACCTTGAAGGAATTGCTAAGTTGGCGGTAGATCACAACAATAGTAATGAAAGTAAAAAAGTGTCGCGTAGGAGTAGGGGATTATTGAATCAGAGTGAATACCGTCACGATGGACGGTATTTAACAGTTAATCTATTTATGTGAACTGCGCTAAATCGTATCAACAAGGCATAAAAAAGGCCGCTACATATGAGCGACCTTTACTGTAAGATTTTACTGCCAATCCATTGTTAATTCTTTATTTTTTGATGCGCAATCTTTTAGGTAAAGATTAATTAAGTTTTGGTATGGGATACCATTCTTTTCAGATAAATCTTTAAAGTAAGTCACCACATCATCATCGAGTCGAATAGTGATCTGCTTCTTTACTTTTTTCGCGTATGGATTAGCCATTGAGTTTGAAAAATCATATTGATCACGCATAACGAAACTCCTCATATTGTTTACGTTCTCGTTTTTCTGCTTTCCGAGCTGAAATAATTCGAATCCTTTCGTCATCACCTCTATAGCAATGACATACAACGAGAGTGTTATGTTTTTCACTCAACCCCATAATGATGAAGCGTTCCTCACCATATGAGCTGTCAGGGTCAGGTATCACACGAGCACATTCATCACTAAAAACTGATTCAGCCTCTATAAAAGTAATGCCATGCTTTCGAATATTACTGTCCGCTTTATTCGGGTCCCACTCAAATTGTAGATAACTCATAATTACACCGTAACTACATTGTAGTTAAACTATAACAAATCACAAACTAACCTACAAATACCAAAAAACCGCCTCGATGGGCGGTCATTTAACA
>CAMQXY010000053.1 GCA_947039005.1 uncultured Photobacterium sp. | reverse complement strand
ACTTTGTCCCCTTAGTTCAGCTGGATAGAACAAGGACCTCCTAAGTCTTAGACACAGGTTCGAATCCTGTAGGGGACACCACATTCTAAAAAGTCAGCCTCTGTGCTGATTTTTTTACATCAAAAAATCATCATTAAATAAATCGTCATTTCCTATAACCAATATTTCAATATCCACTATTTACTCAAAACCTAATAGCTCAGATCAAATATCAAGAAACGATAAATTATTCACCCCACAAATATTTATTATATTTTTTTGCTCTTTTATATCTTTATTCAAACACTTTGTCTGCTATTAAATAAGTATCTAATATGCAATATCTGATTGTCATTTAACCGCTTATTTATCTCATATCTTCATAGTAAAGTAATTTCAGAAAGCTAATTAACAATTATTTATTACACATAATATTAACTATAAATAGTAATGGGGATTGACATGAACAAAGAAGTTATTCTTTTTGATATAATTCAAACAACGCTAGATTTAGAACCATTAAAGCCTAAATTTGAAGAGACTTTTGGTAGTCCAGACGCTTTACCATTATGGTTTTCAAGATTATTACATACATCGACTGTTTGTATTGTCACAAATGTAAACACCACTTTTACTGTATTAGCAGGTGCTATGCTTGAATCAGTGGCTGATTATTATAATTGTCAATTAACAGAATCAAAACGTAATGAGCTATTAAGTGCTTTTGCAAACTTGCCTCCGCATGCAGATATGAAATCTTCATTGCAAAAATTACGTTCAAACGGTTTTAAAACCGTTGCTTTTGCTAATTCATCCTTGAGTTTTCTCACTACTCAAATTAAAAATGCTGAATTAATTGATCTTTTTGACGACATTATATCTGTCGAAAAAACAGGAAGTTTTAAACCAGATCCAAATGTATATAAATATGCAGCTAAAATTCTTGGAGAACCATTAGAAAATCTTCGTTTAGTTGCCACTCATGATTGGGATACCCATGGCGCCTTATCTACAGGCTTAAAAGCAGCTTATATTGAACGTGGTGGTGCTCCATACAATCCTCTTTATTTAAAACCAGATATTCAATCAAACGTGATGACTGATATAGCAGATCAAATTATTGCTCGTTACTAGCACTAATAAAAATCAAACGATAGTAAAAATCATATATAAAAAAGGCTTAGTAATCATCGATTACTAAGCCTTTATTGTTTCTGGAATCATATAATATGATTAATCAGTGCTAACTTTACTCGTCTTAATCCCTAAGATATTACGTACAAAAGTAACAATACGGAAAATATGACTAATAGTGGCAAAGTAACAAACAAACATCACCAAGAAAGCAACAAACATTGTTGATTCAGCAATACCCGCATAATCACTCCACAAACCAATCACAGAACACACCAATGCCATTGAACAAATAGTCAATAATGTTTGACGAGACGATAATCCAATGCGTTGAAAAATATGGTGTAGATGTTCACGATCTGGCTTAAATGGCGATTGGCCTTTACGAATACGACGGATCATAATTGTTGCCATATCCATAAGTGGAATCGCAATTAACCATAATGCGGTTACAGGCTTGAAAGCATATGATGCTGGATCTTGGGTTGCTTTAATCAATAGCCATACAACGGTAAAGCCAATAAACATACTTCCCGCATCACCCATAAAGACTTTTGCTTTCGTGCCAAACGGAATACCAAGGTTAAGCATGATGTAAGGAATAATTGCGGTCACAATCAAGCCACACATTGTACCCAGGTAAGTATTTCCGGATAAGTAGAACACAACGCCCATCGAACCAATAGTAACTGCAGCTAAGCCACCTAATAATCCATCAATACCATCGACCATATTAAATGCGTTAATCGCACCAATAACACCTATTACAGTGATCACATAACTACTGAAAACAGATAACTGAATCGTTTCACTGCCCATTAAAAAACCAAGGTTATGTAAACTATGTCCTCCAATGACAATCATTGCAATAGAAATAGCCGCTTGGACAATTAAGCGTATTTTAAAACTTATATCTAAACGATCATCAAATGCCCCAAGAACAATCAGCACTAAAGCACAGCTTAAATATAAATATAAATCACGGGTGTGAGGTAGAAATGATAAAAAGGTAACTAATATAGCAGCAAAAATAGAAATACCACCTACTAAAGGAATTGCACCTTTATGGTGTTTTCGTGCATTCGGTTTATCAACCAAACCCACTCTTTTGGCTATAACTCTCATCACAAATAAAAAAATCAATGACAATATAAAGATAAAACAATATCCAGTAAACATAACAAACACTTTTTTAAATCCTATACATTCAGCAAATAAAAAGAAACAATAGTGAATATAATAAAAATTTATTACTTCACTATTGTTTCAATTACTTACGATCATTGATCAATTAATATTATATTAAAACTCAATCTCATTGATTGCTCTTATGGTTACTCTTGTGATTAATCTTCTTGGAATATATCGCGAGTGTAAACTTTTTCAGCGACATCACTCAATTCTTCAGCCATACGATTAGAAACAATAACATCACACTCTTGCTTAAATTGATTTAAATCTTTAATGACTTTTGAGTGGAAGAATTCATCTTCTGTTAGTACTGGTTCGTAAATAACAACTTCAATACCTTTCGCTTTAATACGCTTCATAATACCTTGAATACTTGAAGCGCGGAAATTATCCGAACCAGACTTCATGATCAAACGATAGATACCAACACGCTTTGGATGACGATGCATAATTGAATCAGCAATAAAGTCTTTACGCGTCGTGTTTGCATCAACAATCGCACCAATAATACTGTTAGGTACATTTTGGTAGTTAGCGCGTAACTGCTTAGTATCTTTAGGTAAACAGTAACCACCGTAACCAAATGATGGGTTATTATAGTGATTACCAATGCGTGGATCTAAGCCAACACCTTCAATGATTTGACGAGCATTCAAATTATGCGTTTCAGCATAAGTATCAAGTTCATTAAAGTAAGCAACGCGCATTGCTAAATAAGTGTTTGAGAATAATTTAACCGCTTCAGCTTCTGTTGAATCAGTAAATAAAACGTCGATATTTTCTTTAATTGCACCTTGCTGTAATAATCCAGCAAACACTTTAGCACGCTCACTTTGCTCACCAACAATAATACGTGATGGGTACAAGTTATCGTACAAAGCACGACCTTCACGTAAGAATTCTGGTGAGAAAAGGATATTATCACAACCAAACTTTTCTTTGATTTCTTTAGTGTAACCTACTGGTACTGTTGATTTAATAACCATTACAGCAGACGGGTTAATTGCCATAACGTCTTTAATAACTGCTTCTACTGAAGAAGTATTAAAATAGTTATGAACCGTATCATAATCAGTTGGAGTTGCAATGATGACATATTCAGCATCTTTATATGCAAACTCTTTGTCTAACGTCGCAACAAAATTAAGCTCTTTGCTTTCTAAGAAATATTCAATTTCACGGTCAACAATCGGTGATTTTTTATTATTAAGAAGATTTATTTTTTCTTCGATAATGTCGACAGCAATAACATCGTTGTGCTGTGCCAATAACATGGCATTAGACAGACCCACATAGCCTGTACCTGCAATAGTAATTTTCATGAAATCTCTCTTAGATAATACTTTCAATAGCCGTTAGGTATTTATTAATTATGATTTTTTCATCGAATTCGTTTTCGATCTTCTGCCGACTAGCTAAACCCATATCAAGACGCTCTTGATGAGTATGCTCAATCATTTTAGTCAGCATTTCGACTAAACTTTCTGTTGAGCGTATTTGGCAAAGATAACCATTAACGCCATGGTCGACCGTTTCACGACAACCAACATTATCGGTAGTAACGATAGGTTTACCCATTGCACCAGCTTCAAGTAATGATTTAGGTACGCCTTCACGATAAAAAGAAGGCAACACCATACAATCGACTTTAGCTATCTCCGCTTCAACAGTATCGGAAAAACCAAGATAATTAACAATACCTTCATCAACCCATACTTGCATTTCTGCTTTCGACACAGCAGAGGGATTCTTTACATCTAGAAAGCCAAGTAAATTAAATTGTACTTTATCGCCATAACGTTGTTTTAATTCACGGGCAGCTTCAACATAATGACCAATACCTTTGTCATACAGCATGCGTGCTACCAATAAAAAACTCACAACACCATCATCAGATGCTGGTGATATTGCAAAGCGCGTGAGGTCGGCACCAGAACCTGGTAAACGATCTGTCTTTGAAATATCCGCCAACTTATTGTCGATGAATAAGCCTCGATCATCTTCATTTTGAAAGAAAATCTTATTAGCGTGGCGTTGACTAAATTTATATAAGCCCCGAGCAATTTTCGCGGTTATATTTTCATCAATAAAGATAATCCCGAGACCAGCGATATTATTAATGACTTTAGTACCATTTTTTGATGCTGCCACTGTGCCATAAATATTATTCTTAGGCGTAAAGTTCAATACAACATCAAACTTTTCAGCTTTAAAAATCGCATTAAAAGCAAAATATGTTTTAACATCGTTAATTGGATTCGTTCCACCTTGATCTATATCAATGTGAATAAACCGCGCCCCTAATTGTTCAAGTTTTACTGAATAATTATCTCGAGGAGAAATGGCCGTCACGGTATGACCCGCTTCGATTAACGCTAATATAGTGTTCTTTCTAAAGTTAAATAAATACCAACTCGTATTGGCTGATATAGCTATCTTTGCCATGGGATCACTTATTATAAAATTCTTTATACCAACGAACGAGGTTCGCAACGCCTTCTTTAACACCAACTTTAGGGGTATAGCCAGTTACTTTAAATAGGTCTTGAGTATCTGCATAAGTTTGGTATACATCACCAGGTTGCATGCCACGGAAGTTTTTAGTTGCTTCAATGCCTAATTCTGCTTCAATGGCTTTAATAAAGTCCATTAAGTTAATTGGGCTACCGTGACCAATGTTATATACACTGTATGGTGCAGAGCTTGATGCTGGCGTACCGGCTTCAACTGTCCACTCATCGTTACGAACAGGCACAACATCAGCAATGCGAATCACACCTTCAACAATGTCATCAATGTAGGTAAAGTCGCGCCACATATCACCATTATTGTTAATATCAATCGTTTCGCCATCCAAAATTTTCTTAGTGAAAATATAAGGTGCCATATCTGGGCGACCACAAGGTCCATAAACAGTAAAGAAACGCAAACCTGTTGTTGGCATATTGTACAAATGCGAGTACGAATGCGCCATTAACTCATTAGATTTCTTCGTTGCTGCGTAAAGAGATACTGGATGATCAACACTATCTGACGTTGAAAATGGTGTTTTAGCATTTAGACCATATACTGAACTTGATGATGCATACACAAGGTGCGCAACATTATTATGACGGCAGCCTTCTAAAATATTAAGGTGACCAACAAGGTTACTATCAGCATATGCCATTGGGTTTTCAATTGAGTAACGTACCCCAGCTTGAGCCGCCAGATGAACGACACGATCAAATTTTTCTTCCGCAAACAAATCAAGTACCGCTTGCGAATGAGCAATATCAATTTTCTTAAAGACAAATTTATTGTCTTGTAGTAATGGTGCTAAACGTGCTTCTTTTAATGCCACGTCATAATAATCATTGATAATATCAATACCAACAACATCATGACCTTTTTTTAATAATTCTTCACTTACTTTTGCGCCAATAAAACCAGCAGCACCCGTCACTAAATATTTCATTATTTCACCTTATAATTTTGAGTCCACATCTCACCAATTTTCAGATCCCAATCATCAGGCATCGTTAAAAATCCAGATGCTGAATACATTGTTAGCTCACTGAATGTTACTTTACCTTCGTAGAAATAGAGGTCGACTCGAACAAAATCATATTGTTGACCAATCTTTTCAGCAATACGAATCATTTCATCAATATATTCTGGCTTAGGCGGTGCAGGATGACAACGAGGGTGATGATATTCAAACCCTAGCTCCTTCCAATCAGCATCATAAAGGTTACGAGTCATACTGGTAAAACGGCCAGAATCTAACTGAATAAAACCGACTTTGCCATTAAAGACATATAACTTGTAATCATCTGGCTCATGACCATTAAATTCAAGAAATTCCTCGATAAACACCCTTGGTGGAATATTTTCATATGCCCACTCACCCAGCGCACCTGACTGATCTTTTTTCAGCCAATCTTTAGCTAACATTTTCATCTTTGATTTAGAAAGATGTTGACCATGACGAATAATTTCAATCGTCTGACTAGTATGATTAGCTTTATATACATAATCGTTAGGTAATGTGGATAAATCTAAATTATCAAGTGACTCTGGAGAATCGCCCACCCATAGCATTTTTGGTAAATACAATTCAGGAACAATATCTTTAACAAAGTCTTTTGCTTTTATTTTATCCGCACCAATCGTTAATAATTCACTTCGATCTGCAATCTTTTTACACTGAATTTTTTCGTTATATGTCCGAGGATTATCAAAATTGATAAATCGTTTAAATTTACGAAAAAATAAAATCTGTAATCGTGTTTTAATTGGTATTTTAGAGATGATCTTTGAGAACAATCTAAATTCTAGACTTTCCACTTTACACCCTCACTTATTAATACTTTTTATATATTCAATATGATTTTCAAATATAGGACCATTGTTTGCTTGGTGAAAATTAATTTCTCCCCAGCCAATGTTATATTCAATAATTGACATTTTTCCGTCATTATCGACCGTTAAATCCCATGAAACCAAACCGTGGCTTTTTAAAAATTTATGCTTATCTTTAACAAGATCTAACAACTCATTAAAATAAGGAATAGCATAGCCATCTGAAAATTTAATTGCTGTTGCTGGATGTTGATAATATTTTTTAAAGTCATGATCAATAGCAAAATCACGCAACTTGCCAGTATTATCGATACCAATAGATATACCGCCTGCAGCAGAATTATCTATACGGCCACCGTTCCCCATTCTTAATACCGTTGAGATAGGATAAACATTACCGTTATAGGAAAATGTCATCACTCTAACTGTATTAACAGAGGACGGGTTAAAAATAGCCAAATCGTCATGTTGAGTTATAACGGGTTGAATTACAAAGTCATATTTAGCATTAAAATATGTAGTTAAAAATGGAATAATATGACTGCCAACACCGATTTCAACACTATTACCCCCACCAGTACCAATACTTCGTTTAATCACAAACTCAGAATTAGGTGATGATTTTTCAATAAATGAAACTAAATCATTAAATCCAATAACATCATTGTTACTATCATAAATGGTTCCAGCAATACAATTTGCAATACTTAATACTGTATGACTATTTAATATATTAGAAATATAGCCTTTATGATCTAAAAAATCATTCAACCCAAAATCGTTAACTTTTGCTTCTAATTTATTGTAAAAATAAGGCTCAGATAAATATTTATCTGATTCAATACCACAAACAACTTGATATTGATAATTCCAAAAACGTCCTGTTAGCGGACTAAGCATATTTTTGCATTTTAGCGATTTGGGATTTTTTATTCCATATTTAATAAATTTAACATTTGCCAAAACCTCATAAGCAAAGCGACGTACAAAGCTATCTTTCATACATGAACCTTATATAACAACTTTATTATTAGCATAATGAAAGGTACTGCATTATACACGGGTCATCAGCAATTAATATCTCAAACTAAGTATTGAATTAATCCATAATAACAATAAAAATGACAATGCATACAAATAACTAATGGTTGGTACGAAAAATATCACTATTAATTACAGGGGCTATTTAATTGCATTACTTAACTATAAATATAACAACTAAACATTAAGTGTTAACTATTATAAGCATTTAGTTTTCGATAAATTAACTAATAATTTGAGCTAATAACTAAATTCAAAATAAATAAACAAGATAATGCGTAAATATTTATCAAAAAAGATAATTTATGTGCTCTGTCATAATAAAGGATGACACTATCAATTAATATTTTTTATATATTCCATATGGTCTTTAAATACCGGACCATGAAAAGCCTGGTGTGACTCAAGACCACTCCATGCAGTATTACACTCAACTATAGTGACATATCCCGTATTATCAACACTCACATCCCATGAAATAATGCCATGACTTTTAAAAAGTGTGTGCTTATCTTTTACGACTGCAACCATTTCATCAAAATACGGTATTTCATAGTTACCAGGAAACTCAAGTTGAGTTTGCGGATGACGTGTCGTTTTATTTAAATAACAATCAAAACCAAAAGTCGTTAAAGAACCATCTTCTTTAATACCAATACATAAACCGCCAGCACTGACATTATCAATTCGACCTCCTGGTCCACCCATTTTCACCATACTTGAGATATGATGAACATCCCCATTATAAGCCAATGTCATAATACGGACAGTATTTAACGATGACGGATTAAACTCAGCTAACTTATCATGCTGCTTAACTAATGGTTGAATGACAAAATCATATTTTTTATTACTATATAAATTGAAAAACGGGATAATTTCATCCGCATTACCTATTTCTACACTTTCACCGCCACCAGTACCAACACTTCTTTTAATAACAAATTCATCATTAACAGGATCGTTACGTAACCGTTCAGCAACAGTATTTGCATCAATAATTTTATCATTAGCATCATAAACGATACCAGATATAGAATTGATAAGTAATGGAATCGCGTTAGATTGTAAAATAGAAGGTAAATAGCCTTTATGATTAAAATAATCACTTAATTCAAACTTATTTATCTTCGCTTCCATCCTATTAAAATAAAAACAATCAGAAACGTAATCATCTGATTTTATACCAGAAAGTAATTCAAATTTGTAAGATGAAAATCGTCCCATAAGAGGACTAAGGTTATTATTACACTTAAAAGATTCTGGATTTTTCATTCCCCA
Organism: uncultured Photobacterium sp.; assembly: GCA_947039005.1. Classification (GTDB taxonomy): domain Bacteria; phylum Pseudomonadota; class Gammaproteobacteria; order Enterobacterales; family Vibrionaceae; genus Photobacterium. The sequence goes on along the minus strand of CAMQXY010000053.1, from coordinate 12,577 downwards.
AATTAAATCTTTTACTCCTGAACGAAGTTCAAATACTCGGCGGCGTAAAAAGCTATTTTTCATTTAAATGATCCTTTCTTTATTAAACAATAATGTTATTGCAATAAAATAAAGTTTTATATGATTAAAAAATTAATCCGTTATTAAGGTCCGTCTATATACTGATTAAATATAATTAAAAATCAAGATGCATATATCATAGAATTATTGATGTTTATATTATATATCACATCATTTGTTTTTATTAATTCCATAATTAGTTAATATTAACTATTGCACCAGGTAATATCTTACTTAAAATGTGTCATATATCTGTTGTTGCATTTTTTCCAAGCTAAACTTATTAATAATTTGTTTACTATTAGGGTAATAGTACGCATGATTATCAATGATTTCATTCACCGCATTAGCAATTAATATAGGATCTGATTCATTAATAATAATGCCATCTTCATTTTCTACTACAATTTCTGAAACACCAGGAGTATTAACTGCAACAACAGGCGTTTCAACACTTAATGCCTCTATTACAATTGTCGGTAACGCTTCACTGGAATTAACATTAATAACATTCCCTTTAAATGAAAGTTTTTGACTTATCACGGATGGGAAAATTAATAAATCTGTTTTCATTATTTCAGGTATAACGTCAGAGCACCAACCATGAAATATAACTTTATCTTGTAGAGTATTTTCTGATATCAAACTATCAATATAATCTTCATAATTTAATAACGGATTTGAATGTGAGTATGAACCATAAATATGAAGTTTAACATTTTGATGCTTAATGTTATTTAATGCTAACAATATATTATGAAGCCCTTTATGGGCAACTAAACTACCAACAAAAGATAAATTCAAAATATCACTTTGATTGTTCTTTATTATTTCACGCTCAAGATCAAAACCATTATAGATAACCTTCACTTTATTATCTAATGGTAATGAATCTTTAATATTTTCAGAAGGTACAATAATCTCATCAACAAAAGACATCATTATTTTAGACACTTTATCAGAGCAACTTAATTTACTATGCAAATGCCAAATTACTTTTGTTTTAGTTAGCTTGAGTAACAAACAAGATAAAACTAAACCACGAGGATCATAAGTATATGTGTATTCTGGTTTTTCTTTAATAATTTGAAACAATGAAAAAATATTAAACAATATAACATTAAAGATAAAATATATTTTATCCATTTTTGTTTTCTTGTTACTTTCAAACCGACCCGTACCAAAAACTTTAGTAAACAACGATTCAAATGGTAATTTTTTATTATTACCAAATTTTTTCAAGCAATTACTGTATAAGGTATCATTGCTACGTTGATAAATAATAACATCATACTTTTTCTTTAGCATTGGAATGATATTTAATGTTACTTTTTGTGCACCTGCGATATTTCCTGTGAAAAACTCAAATATTACAACTTTCTTCATTTTATTCTCATTCAGTTTAAGACTATATTATATTACTTCTTAATTTAAATAAAAAATCAGTTTTTTATAACCTGTTCAAGAAGATTAAAACTTTTATCACTATTAAAATATCTAATGTCAGATAATTCATTATTATCTAGTAATGATAACACTTTATTTGAAAAATCATCACAATCAAAACATGGTATCAAATAACCATTAACACCATTTTCAACTATTTCAGCGGGACCACTTGGACAATTAAATGAAATAACAGGAGTCCCAACAGTTAAAGATTCAGCTAAAACATTAGGAAAACCTTCATATAAAGATGTCAATATAGTAATACGTGAACGATTATAGTAACTATTTACATCATCCGTCGCGTATATACGCTCAATCTCAATATTATTACGCTTTTTTATTTCATCTAAATTATGCTGAAGTTCAACTTCAAGATCACCAGTACCTATAATACAAACTTTAATATTACGGTATTGAGAAACACTATCAAGAACAGTAGCTAAATAATCAAGACCTTTTTGCTTTCTTATTCGACCAACAAATAATAGATCAATGTCTTTTTTAATATCATCTTGCTTATAAATACTTGTTGATACTGGATTATAAATCACTGTGATTTTACTTTCAGGAATAGATAGATAACTCACCATGTCATCTTTCATATCATTACATTGTGCAATGTAATAATCGATATTCCTATACACTAATTTAGTCAATAAAATAGTCACAAATTTCTTAATGGAGTTTTTCCTAAGGTGTAAATCTCGACTAAGAAAGTTAACATTACGAGCAATCAATTTGAATTTGGTTTTATCAATAAAACGACGATAGAACCATAGTGCAATTGATATTTGATGATTAAATGTAATTACTGTACTGGCAAATATAAACTTCGTTGCTTTTATTCTTTTTAACATCGATGATGCATTGTGACAATGTAAATAAACTATCTCAATACGATCATCTAAAAGATTAATATAAGAGTCCTCATATTTTCTAAAAAGAACAATGCGTACTTTATAATTATTATCAGCCAAATAGTTTGCATAATTAACACAAACACGTTCAGCACCACCCTTTCTTATTGCATCAATAAATAAATCTATACTTTTCTGTGTCATAATAAAACCACGTAAAAAACTAATAACAAACGGTTAAAATGATTATCAATTAAACCTTTTCTTTTGATAATAAATATAAGATACCAGCAGGTACAATCATACTTAATATTAATTTCACAGCCAAATCAATTACTATTGACTGTATATCAATATAATAATTAACTAAACAACTTGAAATTATTATTGGCACCATAATTGATAACAATCGTTTTAAATATTTAAAAATAGGAAAGTTAAAATATTTCCTTGAAATTATAATATTAACAAACCATTCGAATACAGTAGCAAAAACAATGAAGAATAATACAACATGAATACCATAAGAATGGATAAGGATAAATATAACCCCAAGGATTAATTTAACCGACAATCTTATTTTCAAGTATAAATCACTACGACCTTCAACTGATAATATATTACCAAACAGATTAGATAATGGTACAACAAAGAAAGCGAGAGCTAAAATTGATAAAAATACACTAGCTCCAACCCATCGTTCTCCTAATAATTCTAAAATAATATTATGAGAATTAAATGACAACCATAATGAGACAGGTAAATACACACTAGTAATATAAGAAGCAATATTAATTAAGTTACCAAAATAGCACTTATTATTATTTCTTAATTTACTAATAATTGGGTAATTCACTCGACGAACAACAGAAGTTATCGTCATTGATGGTACTTCTGTCAATTTTGTCGCCTGATTATAAAAACCAAGATCAGTTACAGAATAAAACTTACCAATACCTAAATTAAACATGTATCGATATGCAACATCAACGATGTTACCTAACAGCAGCTTATAACCAAAATTAAGATGCTCTAATAATAATGATATTTTGAAATGCCCCGTTGGTTTCCAACGAATAACACACCAAAAAATAACACAACGTACTGATGATAATACAACGGTTTGAACAATCAGAGCCCAAACACCAAAACCATAATGAGCTAATATTAATGCTATTACACCACTAAAAATTACTGAAAATAATGTAATTTTAGCCTGAGTTCTAAAATTAAGATCTAACGTTAATGTTACTCGTTGAATTTGTTCAAAAGCAGTAAATATAATACTTAATGCGTAGACTTTAAGATAGATTTCGGCTTGTGGTAAATTTAAAAAATTCGCTAAGAAACCTGATGAAAAAAAGATAATAGCGTATAACAAAATACCCAGAGTCACATTAAAGACAAATACCGATGTGAAATCATCTTCTGACGCTTTAGCTTTCCTTATTAAGCTACTATTTAAACCACCATTACCAATAACATTCGATAAATATACAACAACTGAAATTAAACCAATCACACCAAAATCAGCCGGGGTCAGTAACCGAGCTAACATGATAGTAATAATTAACTGGCTACCTTGAGAGCCAACACCATCTACAAAGCTCCAAAAAAAAGCTTTGAACTCACGAATATTCACAAAAATATGTTCCTTCGTTTAATCGACATCACTCTCATCATCTTCTAATACTGGCTTATTGTTAAAGATTAAGAAGAAATAAAATACAAAGCCAAAGTATAAAAAACTTAGTTTAGTTAATAATATAACTAATAACATAATTCGGTTTAGCGTCGACTTGGTTTTAAAAAATAAATAAGACGTTATTACTACAAGTCCAACAAAACCAAATTTAATGATAAAGAATAACCACATACCATTGTCATTTAATGATGCTATGCCTAATTGATAAATAGCTCCTGTACTATTCATTACATAAGCAGCAGCAGGCATAATACCCAGCGCTCCATTACCAAAAATTAAAATAGGTAACTGCTGAGCAAACACCATCGTATTTAAATTATCACGAATATCTTGAGCATTACCCCCTTGTGAGGTTAAACGGTCAAGTGCAATACTTACAACCGCTGCTACCAATACGGGAGATAATATAAATAATATATATTTTAAGTAACTAGGCTTACTTCTTAATAAAAAATAGCCAATAATAAGAAGACCATAGGCAATAGCGGCAACCGAAAATGACAGAATGATTGATGCGGCAGCAAGAAGCACGACCTTATCAACTTTTGGATTTAAATACAGTTTAGATGCTAATAGAACAACAATAAATCCAGCATACGTTGATGGCTCTTCAAAAAAACCGGTACAACGGTATACTTGACCAATAAGAGGAATAACCATTCCGCCACCATAACGTGATGGCTCACCTGTTATCATTCTTAATGGATCAATATAATATCCGGTTGGGAATACGACAATAAATTGTAGAAAAAACATTGATAAATTAAAAATGATTACATATTTGATCATTTTTTCTAATTTATTAATGTCTCCTTTAAGGAAAACAAAGGTACTGTATGCAGAAAAAATCTTTACTATCATACCCACAACAAAACTATAATAAGTATATTTTACTAAATTATGCATATGTGGATATATTTTAAGCATTGAAGGTAACGCAATAAGTGCAATTAATAATGAAACCAAAATAAATGACTTAGTACTTTGACTATCAATTTTATTATTACTATACAAAAAGTGTAAAATCCATCCGATCCCTAATAAAGGGACCATTAGGTTATATCTTAACGCCTCAATGTTCTCCATAAAACCAATGGAAACAATTGCTACAGATATCCAAAACACAACTTGGCTTACTTTAGTATTTGTCAGCATATTTATTTAATCACAGTATAAAGTTAACTGGCTCAATATATTGCCAAATTAACATGTCAATTTGGCAATATATTATTTATATTTATTAAACATAAATCCTAGTATGACGGATCACCTTGCCATAAACGCCCTAACCATAGATCGTAGACTTTATGACAAAAAGCACCTCGACCACTACCGTGTGCAAACGTTAATTCACCAAAATAAATAGCACCATCAACATTATAAAAATCAACGCGAGCATAAGTAAAAGGTTCTGCTAAAATTTTAGCTGCTGCAAGCATATCATCATAATTTTTAGGCTTTTCTATAGAAGTATTTATACAAGCTGCAATATCCGAATGGAAAGGTAACCAATTTAATTCTTCATTAAAGAAAGAACGGGTATAATTATCATTCCTTTCAAAATCAACTTGTAAGACAACTTTAAAACTACCATCATTTTGTTTGAAACAATGGAATTTATAATCACGAATGTCTGTTTCACCCGCTTGCGGCAATAACCTTTTCTCGACTAATACTCTTGGCTTAATTTCACTATACCAAGGTTCATTGAGTTGCTTACCATAATCTTTTTTTAGTTGATTATTTACATCATCAACTTTACGCTTAATCTCATCATCTGTTGCATCAACAGTAATTAAATAAACAGGTCCAGAATTATGGTTAGCTTTTAATAAAAGATCACCCTTTTCAGCTAATATCTCTTTTATTTTTTCACTGGTAATATTATCGCCAACATAATAATTTTCAATGATATATTTTTCAGATAGCTTTTCTGCTACATATTCTTTCGATTTAATCTTATCAGCACAAACACTGAACAATTCATTCTTATGGTTATTTTTTCGGTAGTTTATTTTTTCATTAAACGTTTTAGGATTTGTAAATGATGGTACATATCCTGTTTTACGTATAAAGCTAAACTTAAACCTTAAATCTCGTGCTAATTTACTGTTACGGCAAATTAAATTAATTAATTTTCTCATTACTTATTTCATTATATAAAATGGAAATTATAATTATGGCAATTTAATTGCCATAATTATTCTTTTAACTAAAACTAACGTATCAATATTTTTTAAAGATAGCTTGATTACTTGTTTTCTTAATCACGTTATTTAAAACAAATCCATTTACTTCAACGTCATTATCTTCAAATTTTTGTTTTGCTTGCTCAATATCTTTTAAAGTATCTTCACCGTAACAGCCAACCATTACTGTTGTACCAACTACAGCACCAACAATAGCGGCATCAACAACGGCCAATACAGGAGGTGCGTTAACAATCACAACATCATAATGTTCAGCAGCCCATGCTAAGAGTATTTTAAATTCATTATGCATTAATAATTCAGCAGGTGAATGTGCATTTTCACCACTAGAAATATAATCAAGATTAGTAATTAATGATGTTTTTACTACTGCTTTAAGGTCATTCTTACCACTAAGCAGTTCAGATAACCCATTCGCTTGCTTACCATTAAGCGCTGATGCCATTTTACCTTTACGCATATCAGCATCAATAATTAATACTCGCTTACCTGCTTCAGCCATTAAAGCTGCAACATTAGTAATAACGAAGGTTTTTCCTGATTTAGCAACTGAACTCGCATTCGTTAGCAATACAATATTGTTATTCGCATGATCTATTGCTAAAAAGATCCGATTACGTAACGTCCGTAGTGCTTCAATCGAAATATCATCAGATTCAATTTCAGCCAAAACAGTATTTGCTGTTTTCTTTGATTTCGGGGTTTTTGGTACTAAAGCAAAAACAGGAAGATCCATAGCCTTTAACTGCTGAGGATCAACAATAGTATTGTTTAAAATTACGCGGAATAAAGCGATTAATACACCCAGGATTAAACCAAGAATTGCGGGTGCGATAACCAACAGAATACGATTAGGAGCAACAGGTTTTGTACTGCTTGAAGCTGTATCGATGATTTGCACACTAGCAGAACTACTTGCCTTAACAATTTCAAGCTCTTGAATCTTGTTAAGAATTTGCATGTATGTTTGTTGATTAACGTCAACATGGCGAGTCAAACGAATGATTTCACGTTGCGTTTCTGGCATTAAATCAATTTTATGTGTTAAACGTATTTTTTGAGCTAGTAGATCATTACGTTTTTCAATTAATGCTTTATAAAGAGGATGTTCTTTAGTGTAAATACGTGAGATATCAGCTTCTTGGAAGCTTAACTCATTAATCTGACCATCTAAAGCAACAAGCTCATCAAGTGATGACTTCGCTTGCATTTCCATATTAACGGATTGATGCACTTCACGGTATTTATTAAGCTTATTTTCAGCATCCGTTAATTCAGATTTAATCTTAGGTAAACGTGCATTTAAGAACTCTAAACTCTTATCTGCGCTAGCAGCTGCTCGATCAGCATTCATTGAGTAATAGTTTTCACTAATACTGTTCAGAATTTTTTGAGTCTTTAATCGATTTTGCCCCTTTAATGAGACTTCAACAATACCTGTATCTTTACCTTTTTCAGCAGTAATTAATGATTGTTGATAAAAAGCAATAACATCAAAACGTGGCAATTTTTTAACGGTGAAAGTATCGTTATTAACGCCTTTTAACGCCGTGATTAATACACTATAACCTTGCTCGGTAACGGGTTGTCCCACAAAGCCTATCAGTTTAATATTGCTATTATCTTCATCCGTTAATATAAACTCACCAGTATCTGCATTGGTAATTTTTAACTGGTAAATATTTTTCTCAGCATCTGCAGGCATAATGAAACGAGCAACTGTTGCGCTACTCTCGTGATGCATTAAACGCGCTAATCCTTTACCAATAACAGGCAGATAATCTGGAACAACAGATGTTGTTAGGTTTAACTTATCAACTGCTTTACCAATTACGCGACGAGATTTAATTAGCTCCATCTCAGTAACAGCAGATGACTCTGTTGAAAATTCTTTTGCCATTGCCTCTCCAAATGCAGGAGAGCCATCAGTTTTTGAATCAACTTGAATCAATACATCAGATCTATAAATAGGAGTAGCAAAAACAGAATAAATCAGACCCAATAAAGTAAAAACAACGGTAATGGCAAGAATAGATTTTTTACTATCTCGCAAAACACCAAAAATCTTACCTAAGTCGATTTCTTCATTCGCTGTCGAAGATGGTTTTACTTTTTTATTACTAATGGCAGTCATGAATGATTTCAATCCAATATGGTTAACTAAAAGGAATTTTAGAAAATTTTTTGAGTAAATAATAAATGCATCTAACTACATGCAAGGGATTATTTACTTTAATGATGACCTGTCACACAGATAAACAATTAAGATATATACTAATGATTAAATACGCTACCGCCCTAAGGTTACAGCCCCTCATTTGCTTTTATCTTATTCTCACCTTTTATTTTCCGTGTTAAATATATTTATGACCATATAAAAATAATTGAAATATGGATATATATATGGCACTCAATCAATAATTACATTCAATAATAAAATTCATTAACCAATAAACATTTAATGGTTAATTAATTTCCATTCATATAATTATTTTTAAACATGGCTACAATAAAGAAAATAATAAACCAACACCATTTAAATCTTTTGAATTAACCAAAAAACCCAAAATAAAAAAATAAAAACGATTAAAAACAACAAATTAAAAGCTAGCAACCACTAACAATAAATTAAAATCAAAAAGGGTATTAAAATAAAAAAAAAGCTTTAAGTACTAAAATTAACCACGAAAAACATTAATCTAATAGATACGGTAAATTACATTCACCAGGAGAATGAATTAATGGTATTTATTCTTACTCTATCAAGCCAATGTAATAGAAAGTCATATTAAAACAATAAAAAATACTTATATCTGCAGGCTTAAATCTAGCAAAGAATAATACACCTACGTATATAAACACTTATAAATACAACCCTAATTCATCAAGAAATAATTATCAATTCAATTTCAAAAGCTTATTTCTATTTATTACTAAAAAGTTAATCTATATATATAATTATATTTGATATAAGATTTTTAAATATTGATAACATACAATTTTGAGATTTTTAAATGAAATTAATTTTTGCAACTGTTGCATTAACAACTGCTATTTTATCACCACTGGCAATGGCAGCGACACCAATACAACTTTCACTACCATCCGTTAACCTACCTGCTGGCAATGTTTCTGGTGCACGTTTAAGCGTACTTTACGGACAAACAAGCCAAGTAAAAGGTGTCAACTTTTCATTATTAGGTTTATCGACTATTGATAATTTTACGGGTCTTAACTTTGGTTTAGCCTTTGGTGTCAACCACACCACATCAAGCATGACAGGTTTAGAGTTCGGCTTAGCTAACTGGAATAACAACACCGCTAAAGGTGCTGATTTTGGTTTAGTTAACTATACTGGTGGCAATTTCACTGGTGCTCAGTTTGGTACCTTTAACTACGCAGGTTCTCTTAACGGGCTTCAGTTTGGTTTAGTTAATGCGACAGATCATATTAATAAAGGTGTGCAGATTGGTTTAATTAACTATGACAAATCAGGTACATTTGTAAGCAAAAACCTTCCTATCTTCCCAATTATTAACGCTCGCTTCTAATCGCCATAAAACGCAAAAAAGCTCGCCAGTTAACTGACGAGCTTTTAAATTTGGTGGAGCTAAACGGGATCGAACCGATGACCTCTTCGCTGCCAGCGAAGCGCTCTCCCAGCTGAGCTATAGCCCCAATGTGTTGATTATAATATTGATATTTTTAAACAATGTCACCATTGTAAAACGAAAAATGTGATCAACTTTACGCTAGCGACAAAAAAACGGATGCATCAATGACACTTCCGTTTTTATTAGTAATAAACTAATGCTTATGCGTTAGCTTCACGATCAGCAATATAATCGAGTGCCATCTTAATACGTGCAATTACACGCTCTTTACCAATTAATTGCATTACAGCATCAACTGATGGGGATTGACCTTGACCTGTAACAGCTACGCGTAGTGGCATACCCACTTTACCCATGCCTAACTCAAGCTCTTCACACACTTGTGCAATAACAGCATGTAGATTTTCAGTTGTCCACTCTTCTAGTGCTTCAACTTTTGCAAGTGCTAATGCTAATGCATCTTTAGCGACAGGACGTAAATGCTTCTTCGCTGCACCCGCTTCAAACTCACTGAAGTCTTGGTAGAAGTAGCGTGATTGCTCAGCTAATTCAATCAGTGTATGACAACGCTCACCCACTAACGTGATCACTTCCGTAATCGCAGGACCATTTTCAATTGAAATTTGTTTTTGATCTAAATGCCATTGTAGGTACTTAGCAACATATTCAGGTTCTGCTGTTTTAATATAATGGTTGTTTAGCCATAACAATTTATCAGTATTGAATGCTGATGCTGACTTGCTTACAGACTCAAGCGTAAAGCAATCAATCATCTCTTGTAGTGAGAAGATCTCTTGGTCGCCATGAGACCAACCTAAACGAACTAGGTAGTTAAGTAATGCATGAGGTAGGAAACCGTCATCACGGTATTGCATTACACCAACAGCGCCATGACGCTTAGAAAGCTTCGCGCCATCATCACCGAGGATCATTGCACAGTGTGCAAACTCAGGCACTGGTGCACCTAATGCTTTATAGATATTAATTTGGCGTGGAGTATTGTTGATGTGATCTTCGCCACGAACAACTTGTGTAATACCCATGTCCCAGTCATCAATAACCACACAGAAATTATACGTTGGGCTACCGTCAGTACGACGAATGATCAGATCATCTAATTCACTATTTGAAATTTCGATGTGACCACGGATCTTATCATCAAAGATCACTGTGCCTTCTTTAGGGTTACGGAAACGAATACAGAATGGAGAATCTGCTGTTGCCGCTGCATTAGCTGCGATAATTTTTGGGTGGTTAGCGTCATAACGCGGCTTAACACCGTCTGCCATTTGCTGTTCACGAATTTCATCAAGCAGTTCTTTCGGGCAGTAACACTTGTAAGCTTTGTCTTCTGCTAATAGTTGATCAACCACTTCATTGTAACGATCAAAACGCTTAGTCTGGTAGTAAGGACCTTCATCCCAATTTAACTCTAACCATTCCATGCCTTCCATAATCGCATCAATCGCTTCTTGAGTTGAGCGTTCGATATCCGTGTCTTCGATACGTAATACGAATTCGCCACCCATGTGCTTCGCAAATAGCCATGAATACAGTGCTGTACGTGCACCACCAACGTGCAAAAAGCCAGTTGGGCTTGGTGCAAAGCGAGTTTTAACCGTCATTGAGATTACCTTATGAATGATGGACGACACAGTAAAAACTACTGTGTTAAATCCTATTACCAAGTATTTTAGCACTGTGAGAAAGATCTACAATCCTTGATCTCACTCACAATAAGATAAAAACCCTCAATATTATCGGTTATATCTACTTCTCTATCGGTGAATAAAACTATATCAGCTCAATATAAAAATCATTTGATCAATACACATTATTCCGCTGCGAATAATTTTTTATTCTACTTTGTAAAAAACACACACTACTGTATTCAATTTATTGTAACAATTGAATATTCCCTAAAACAGTGCAGCTATATAAACATCAAATATTCATTTTGCTTATTATTTATCCCAAAAAATTAATTGCAGTTATTTGCGCATATCGCGTTCATACACCACAATAATCATGTAATTCCGTGATAAACCTCAAAGAAAAAGGAACTAAAGATGAAGAAATTTATAGGATTGTGCGCAGGAGCAATGCTGATGATGCCATTCACTTTACAGGCTGAAAGTCATGGTAGTCATGGTGCTGGAAGTAATCCCGCAGGCCCCTTTGTTGAATGCATGCTACCAAGCGGTAATATTGATTTTATTCCAGCGATGTTCTGCGAGATCAAGAAAGGTAAGTACCACTATTAATATTCTATAACGGCTACTTATAAAACTAAAGCGTAGGAATCACGATAATTCCTACGCCAATTACTCATCATATATTTTGTAATAATTAGTTTATTATTGCGTTACCGCCCAGCCTAAGAATGCTTTGCGCTGCTGTGGCGTTAACTGTGAATAGATATTTTTAAGCTCATGCTCTGCTGCGACTAATTTAGTTGGTTGTACAACAGCAATTGGCTGAACAGCTTTAGGTTCAATTTTAACAAGTTGCTTTGGTTCTTGCTTTGGCTCAACAATCGGAGCTTGGCCCGCAAACGCATAACCTTGCGCTTGATTATAATAAGCTAAGTCTTTTAAATAATTACGCCCAAACATTGAACCACTATCACCAATTTGATTTTTGGGTAATACGTCAATTTTAGCATCAATTGTTGAACCATTT
>CAMQXY010000052.1 GCA_947039005.1 uncultured Photobacterium sp. | reverse complement strand
GCTGATACTGTATAAGACTTGACAACTCCCCTCCATAAATGAAGGGAATTCTTAGTTCGACACGCTTTCCCTAGATTAAGTCGTTAAACTCAACCTCCGTTCTAGTCGCTCCCTAAGCTAGCCCCGCAAGCCCTGCGGTTTTTATGTTTATTGCTGCGTTTATATAACGGTCGTGCTCAGAATTACATTCTGGACACGTCCAATCACGCACATCTAAAGTCATGCCTTTATTAATAAATTCGCAACAATTACCGCGTTTAGAACTTGGGAAGAAACGCTCTATTTCTGCAATCGTTCTACCGTTCCATTCTGCTTTATACTTCAACAGGCGAACAAATTCACCCCATGAGGCATCAGCAATATGCTTTGATAGTTTTGGATTTTTAATCATATTTTTCACAGCGAGGGATTCGACACAAACGACTTGGTTCTCGTTAATGAGTTTGTGGGATAACTGATGCAAATTGTCCGATCTACAATCTGATATTTTAGCGTGTAGCTTTGCCACTCTATGACGCATCTTGTTTCGGTTATTAGAGCCTTTCTTTAGCTTTGATAACTTACGTTGAAGATACGCCAACTTAGCAGCATAACGCTTTGTATGGCGTTTCTTCCTTACCATCAGAAGTGATAAACAGGATCTTTAAATCTAAACATAAAATTTATTTTCAAAATATATAACCCACGTTCAACTTTTAACATTTTTAATACATTTTATTAAAATAAGCATTTTATTACCAGTATGAATTGATCAAGAATAGAGCAATAAAACTAACAATGTGATGAAAGACCAGCCTATTTGTCATACTTAACGGCATAAAAAACCGACAAATAATCACCTAACACCAACAAAGATCGACAAAATACTACATAACATGCGGTTACGTTACATTACGATAAGTGATACGCTAAATGTAACTTGTAAACAAAACAAATAACAAAGGTATTGTTATTTTGTAACATCTATTACTTTTTTTATGAGTAATTTAGTTCAAGGAGGAAAAATGAAAATAATCCGCAGTAAGAAGAAGATAATAATTCTCCTTACACTACTTTCAACATTACTCTTGGTGGCTCTGTTCGCCAGTAGCAATATGGTGCTCTTTGACTCAAAAGGCAGCATTGGTGAAGCCCAATCATCATTAATCATTACATCAGTACTCTTGATGGCTATCATCATCGTGCCTGTTTTGTTCATGACTATTTATTTCCCGTATAAATACCGTCATAGCAACAAGAAAGCTGAATACGCACCAGAATGGGAACATTCCACCAAAATAGAAATCATTGTATGGACAGTGCCTTGCCTGATCGTTCTCGCATTAGGTTGGATCACCTATCAAACCTCTTACTCTCTTGATCCAAGAAAAGAAATTGTTTCCGATAAAGAACCGTTAACTATCCAAGTTGTTGCAATGAATTGGAAGTGGCTGTTTATTTATCCAGAACAGCAAATAGCGACAGTCAATGAAATTGCCTTACCCGTTAACCGTCCGGTTAAATTCTTAGTCACTTCCGATACAGCCATGAATTCATTTTTTATTCCACAACTCGGTAGCCAAGTTTACGCAATGGCAGGTATGGAAAACCGTTTAAACCTCATGGCACAAGAAGAAGGCTCTTATCGAGGTATTTCAGCTAATTACAGTGGTTATGGCTTTGCCAACATGCGATTTAAAGCGCATGCAGTAAGTGATACCGATTTTGATCAATGGATACAAAAAGTCAAAACCTCTGAGCAAGTTCTAAATAACAACACTTATGACCAACTCACAGCTAATGCTAAAGAACAAATTACAGCACCGCATCCGGTGACCTATTTTGCCTCTGTCGCTCCACTGAAATTTAAAGACATTATTGAAAAACACGCAGGAGTCCAAAATGGCCTATAAAGGAGATGTATACGCCGAAGCAGATCCACTTTTCGGCAAATTAAATTGGGATGTCATCCCTTTTACCGACCCAGTGGTTTTTCCCGTTATGATGGCGGTTGTGCTGGGCGGATTAGCACTGTTTGGTTTGATTACTTACCAAAAGAAATGGCATTACTTATGGAGTGAATGGTTTACCTCTGTCGATCATAAAAAAATAGGTATTATGTACATCATCGTATCAATGGTGATGCTCGTACGTGGTTTTTCTGATGCGATATTAATGCGTTCTCAACAAGCGGCTTCTACTATTGATGCCAGCTATCTACCACCAGAACACTATGACCAAGTCTTTACTGCCCATGGCGTGATCATGATATTCTTCGTTGCGATGCCATTCGTGGTGGGTTTAATGAATATTATTGTGCCGTTGCAGATAGGTGCTCGTGATGTTGCCTTCCCATTTTTAAACTCCCTGAGTTTTTGGCTTTTCGTTGTCGGCGTTATCCTTATTAACATGTCTCTATTTGTTGGGGAATTTGCCGCAACCGGTTGGTTAGCCTATCCACCACTTTCAGGTATGGATGCCAATCCTTGGGTCGGGGTCGATTATTGGTTATGGTCACTGCAAATATCAGGTATTGGTACACTGCTAACCGGCATTAACTTTGTTGTTACCATTATTCGTATGCGCGCACCTGGCATGAAAATGATGCAAATGCCGGTATTTACATGGACATCATTGTGTGCCAATGCACTGATTGTACTTGCCTTTCCTATTTTGACAGTCACTCTGACGCTGCTGACTCTCGATCGTTACGTCGGCACCCATTTCTTTACCACTGATATGGGTGGTAACCAAATGATGTACGTCAACCTCATTTGGGCATGGGGTCACCCTGAAGTTTATATTCTGGTATTACCCGCTTTTGGTATTTTTTCCGAAATCACAGCTACGTTCTCACGTAAGCGTTTATTTGGTTACACCTCATTAGTGTGGGCAACAATGGTAATTATGGTGTTGTCATTTATCGTATGGCTGCATCACTTCTTTACCATGGGCGCTGGTGCAAGTGTCAATGCCTTCTTCGGTATTGCGACCATGATTATCTCGATTCCAACTGGGGTTAAGATCTTTAACTGGTTATTTACCATGTACAAAGGACGAGTCGAGTTCAGTGCCAGTATGTGGTGGACGATTGCGTTTTTGATCACCTTTACTATTGGTGGTATGACTGGCGTAATGCTAGCTATACCTGCGGCTAACTTTGTGCTGCATAACAGCCTCTTCGTTATTGCCCACTTCCATAACGTGATTATTGGTGGTGCACTATTTGGTTACTTTGCTGGCCTGACTTATTGGTTCCCTAAAGCAACAGGATTCACCCTTGATGAACGTCTAGGTAAGCTCTCATGTGCGCTTTGGACTGTCGGTTTCTTCGTCGCCTTTATGCCAGTGTATGTTCTTGGTTTTAACGGTATGACACGTCGTCTTAATGTGGCAGATAATCCAGAATGGGCACCTTACTTATGGGTGGCGGCATTTGGTGTATGTATTATCGCATCAGGCGTTGCAGTTCAGTTCTACCAAATTTACGTCAGTATTCGTGATCGTAAGAAGAATGTTGATCTTACTGGTGACCCATGGAATGGCCGTACATTGGAATGGGCAACATCGTCACCTCCTCCATTCTATAACTTTGCTTTGTTACCAGAGATTCATGATCGTGATGAACATCATTATGCGAAAGAGCATGGTTTAGCTTACCAAAAACCTGAACGTTATAAGCGCATTCATATGCCCAAAAATACCTGGGCAGGTGTGGTTATCAGTATGTTCTCATTAATGTTTGGCTTTGCTTTCATCTGGCATATTTGGTGGATGGTGATTGCTGGTGCAGTAGGCATGATTGCATCTTGGATCATTTATAGCTTCCAACGCAGTAAAGATTACTACGTTGAAGTCGCTGAAATTGAAGCCATTGAACGTAAACATCTTGCGAAAACACGTGGTGAGAAAACATTTGAAAGCGAAGATGGTGAAGATGATGATTTCGATCCATCAGGTCTAAAACCAGCAGACTCAATGGCATAAGGGACGAGAGCAGTTATGACTACAGACATAAAAGACACACTTAACCTTACTGTCCCTGCTCAGTCTCATGACAGTCATGATCTCGATGATCATGACCATCACGACTATGCTGGTGATACCATTTTTGGCTTTTGGATTTATATTCTGAGTGACTGTTTGTTATTCGGTACGTTATTTGCCGTTTATGCGGTTTACTCCAACAGTTTTGCCGGTTTAATTGAGCCGAAAGAGCTGTTTAATTTAAGTTTTGTATTAGCAGAAACCGCATTACTGCTGTTCAGTAGTTTTACCTTTGGCATGGCGATGCTAAAAGCTAATCATGAAGACATGAAAGGTATGCTTAAGTGGTTAGGCATTACCTTCATGCTTGGTTTCTCTTTTTTAATCATGGAACTGTATGAGTTCTATCACTTCAGTAGCGAAGGGGCGACATTCCATAGCAGCGCATACTGGTCATCATTTTATGGTCTCGTTGCCACTCACGGACTGCACGTATTGGCAGGTTTAGTATGGATGATTGTGCTGTTTTTCCTTTTTAAACGTGACGGCTTCTCAGCAGAAAACAAAACACGCTTAGCCTGTTTAAGTCTGTTCTGGCACTTCCTCGATATTATCTGGATCTGCGTATTCAGTGTCGTTTACTTAATGGGAGTATTGTAATGGGCAATTCAACTAACCAACACTCAACTGACCAACATTTAGCTGAACATGGTCAAGGTGGTCAAGCACACGGCAGTGTAAAAGAATATGTTCGAGGGCTAGTATTCTCCATTATTTTGACCATTGTTCCTTTCGCTATGGTTATGGCAGGTGTCGGTTCAACCCAATTCATTATTGGTGTGATCATGGTCTTTGCCGTAGCACAGATCCTAGTACAACTGGTGTTCTTCCTACACATGAACACCTCATCAGAACAAATGTGGAATACGTCATCTGCCGTATTCGTGGTCGTCATTGTTTCTATTATTCTTATTGGCTCGTTGTGGATCATGGATCACTTAAACCACAACATGCTAATGGGTCATTGATCAAGGATGTTCTATGATTAAACCTTATCTGAAACTTACTAAACCGGGCATCATCGGGGGCAACTTAGTTGCCGCCGTAGGTGGTGTCCTACTTGCTTCTCAAGGCAATATTAATTGGTTACTACTACTCGCAGTATGTGTTGGTACAACCTTAATTGTTGCCTCTGGTTGTGTGTTCAATAATGTCATCGATATTGATATCGACAAATTAATGAAACGTACCTGTGAGCGTGAACTCGTCAAAAAAGTCGTACCTGTATCGTATGCATTAATGTGGGCGAGCGCATTATGCCTTGTAGGCTTTTTTACCCTTTATCAATACACTTCTTTAGTCGCCTTTCAATTTGGTGTGCTTGGGTTTGTGGTTTATGTTGGTTTTTACAGCCTGTACTTCAAACGTAAATCTGTTCACGGCACTTTAATCGGTGGCTTATCTGGCGCATGTCCACCTGTTATTGGTTATTGTGCGGTTACTGGTCAGTTTGATACAGGCGCTGCGATATTGTTCATCACTTTTTGTTTATGGCAAATTCCACACTCCTATGCGATCGCAATCTATCGTTTTGATGATTATAAATCCGCATCTATTCCCGTATTACCCGTAGAAATTGGTATTGCGCGTGCGCGTTATCATATCATTGGATACATCATTGCCTTTGCGATGGCTGCACTCACTTTAACTTATCTCGGTTACGCTGGCAGTTGGTATGCGTTAGGAATGGGATTAGTCAGCTTACACTGGCTTTATATTGCGAAAGTCGGTTATCAAAAAGTCCCCAATGCGCAATGGGGCAAGAAAATGCTGCTATGTTCAATCTTCAATATTATGGTGTTTTGTACCTTAATTTCACTTGATTTTTCTTCGGATAATATTACCGATGGCTATCAGGTTAATGCATTACCCTCCGTAGTAATGGAGCCACATTCATGACCAAAAACCCAACTAAAATAGTGCTTCTAGTAGGTGCACTGTTTCTTGCTACATTAATGGGCTGTTATGTCTACAACACCACCACACCAGTAGGTGAAAATGTAAAGCCACTCAAAGATCTGGGCGGACCTTTTAAACTGAACAGTGTTAACGGCCCAGTCAGCCTTGAGCAATATAAAGGCAATATCGTTGTGCTTTATTTTGGCTTTCTTAACTGCGCTGAAGTCTGCCCTTCTTCAATGGGAGTGCTCTCTGCTGCTTTGTCACGCCTATCACCACAAACCTATAGCCATGTACGCGGGCTATTCATTAGTGTCGATCCTGAGCGTGATGACTTAGTGTCTTTAAATCAGTTCGCCAAATATTTTGACGATCACGTTGTCGGCGTAACAGGTACAGAACAACAAATTGATGCATTAACCAAACAATATGGGGTCTATTTTGACATTGTTGACATGGAATCATCGGAATTAAGCTACACCGTTGATCACTCTTCACGTTTCTACATTATTGATGAAACAGGCACATTAGTCGGTGCGATGAGCCATAACACAACCCCGATTGAGCTAACAGCTGGTATTGAGCGTATTTACGCCAAATCAATTGCTAAACAATAGGAGATATAAACAATGAAAAAAAATTCTTTGTGGTTAGCATTATTACTTAGCTGTTTTCAATCCGCGGCTTTTGCAACAGATATCAACCATGCCGATCATCAACCTCTAACCCAACATGGTTATAATAATATTCAGAAAATAAACGATGGCTTAACCATTGAAAATGCCACAGCTAAAGCGACTATTCCCGGAACTAAAGTCAGTTCTGGCTATATGAAAATCATCAATAATAGTGATAAAGCGATCACCCTCACCGGCGCGGCCAGTGCTATTGCTCAGCATACTGAATTTCATCGTATGTTTATGCGTGATAGTCAAATGGCAATGCGTAAAGTTGATGCACTTGAGATCCCAGCACAAGGCAGTATCGTACTAGCAAAGAATGGTTATCACCTGATGTTTATGGGGGTTAAAAATGACCTTAAAGCCGATCAAATTATTACCGTTAGCATGCAACAAGCTAATGGTGAGCACTTTGATGTGCAGCTGTTAGTGATGCCGTTGAAAAAGCATTAATCGGGAGAAATAACATGAAGTGCGCCATGCTTTTTATTACTGGTGTCTGTCTATTGCCAAATTTGTACGTAGCACAAGTGAATGCAAAAACATCAATGGACAGTGTACTAAAGAGTCAAAACATCCCCTGCTCAAGCGAATTAATACAACTCGCTGAAGTGACATTGAAAACTAATCCACACCGTATATTGTCTTACAACGATAAATCTGATGATATTCATCTTTTCAATGCACTCGCAGTAACCAGTTATCGAGATCGTGATAGCCATATTAGCTTTCATGGTATAAAAAATGCAGCGGGGAGTTGTGATACTTCGGTGACTGAAAGTTACGTATTACAGACATCATGTTCTGATGCTCGTCACGAAGCATTCAGTAAGTGGGATTTTCAAGGTAAATTGAATGAAAGAACCTATGTGCTCAACAGTAAACGAATTAAAGGCAAACAAGCTTTTTTAACCGATCAATTGCCGAATATTTGTTTAGTCACCACCCGACAAGTGATTAGCAATTAATATTATTGTTATTATTAATGGGTATAGTCACAATTGTTACTCTACCCTTTTTTATTTAT
The DNA here is from genome assembly GCA_947039005.1 of uncultured Photobacterium sp. Classification (GTDB taxonomy): domain Bacteria; phylum Pseudomonadota; class Gammaproteobacteria; order Enterobacterales; family Vibrionaceae; genus Photobacterium. Next base: position 14,811 of record CAMQXY010000052.1, on the reverse strand, counting down.
CATCAATAAAAACAATCTCGTATTATAAATAACAGCAAATAAAAAAGGCTCTAAATAAGAGCCTTCTCATTACAACAATAAACAATACTCTATTATTGATGTGCTGCTTTCTTTTCAATTACTTTTTCAAAATGGAAGAATGCTTCTTTAATACACTCATCAAGATTTACATTATGAGCTTTAGCAATTACTTTATTAAATTCTTCTGTATCCATTTTTAAATCAACAGCATAACCTGTATCTTCTTTAAGAATATCAACATGAATATGTTTAAATTCAGGATCAATAACCATCATTTTTTCAATATAATCTGCAACTAATGATTTAATTGAATCAGTTAATTCCATATGTTCACATTTGATTTTTAAGCTCATGATACGCCTCGGTAATTATCTTAAATATCTTGAGTAAACTATAATCCTAAAATTTTATAATGTCTCTATCATAAAAAAGTAATATTAATACTCAAAATTTGATACTTATAATAATTAACTAAAACATGTTCCCTTTAAAATATAAAAAATATCTAACCTGTTTTCCTTAAACGCTCAATTAAATAGTTGGCAGGCGTTAACTCGAATTTTTACGTTAGAAATGCTAGAATCGCCGCCCCTGTTCGTAATAGATACCATCATGCACATATCTGACCATAATTTTACTCGCTTCATTGCCGCTATTGATACGCTACCGCTACCTGAACGCTTTACGTTTCCATTTTGCTACACACCACATCCATTATGTGTGTTAGCCGCTCAAGAATTACAACAACATATCGCAACCCAAAATCAGTGGCAGCATAATTTTGGTTTGGACAATGATGATGCGATTGGTCATATGTTTGGGGTGTTATTAGTTCAAAACCAGCAGGGTGAGATCGGTTATTTATCTGCATTTTCAGGAAAGATTGCCAATCTTGCACACCTAGCGCATTTTGTTCCCCCCGTGTTTGATGATCAAAATATCGATCCCGCGATCAAGGGTCATCAAGCATTGATTGATGAAGTTAGCACTAAAATAACCGCGATTGAATCCAAGCCAAGCTACATTAAATTGCAACATCAATACCAGACAGCCCAAGATCAAGCAGAGTTAGCCTCTGAATCATTTCGGTTACAAATGATAGAGCAGCGCAAACAACGTAAATTACAACGAACAGCAGCTGAGAAAAGTAACGATAGCGAATTTATGACCCAAGAATTCCATCGTTTAGCCCGTGAAAGTGCGTTTGATAAGCATCAACAAAAAGTAATTCGCCAGCAATGGACACAAACACTCACCGATATTAGCGAGCAATTACAAGCTGATACCGATGCGCTTACCCTACTAAAAGCAGAATATAAAACCGTTACAGCATTATTACAACAACACCGTTACGCGCAATATCAATTCTTAAATCAAGCTGGTGAAACAAAAGATCTCAATGCGTTGTTTATTGATCAAACGCCACCACAAGGTGCTGGAGATTGTGCCGCAGTCAAATTGCTACAGTATGCTTTTAAGCAGAATCTAACACCGTTAGCGATGGCTAAATTTTGGTGGGGGGCTTCTCCACCAGCACACATTCGCAAACATAAATACTTTTATGAAGCGTGCAAAAACAAATGCGAACCGATTTTACAGCATATGCTAGCAGGGCTAGACATTGATGCTAATCCGTTATTACAAAACCCAGCCGAAGGCAAAGAACTAGAAATTGTTTATCAAGATGATGCAATGGTGGTTATCAATAAACCGGCAGAGTTTCTTTCAGTGCCAGGCAAAACCATCACCGATTCCGTTTACAGCCGTATGCAAACGATGTTTCCTGACAGTGATAGCCCTCTGATCGTACATCGTTTAGATATGTCGACATCAGGATTGATCGTAATTGCATTAACCAAAGACGCTCACAAAGCCTTGCAAAAACAGTTTATTAACCGCACCGCAGAAAAGCGTTATGTGGCATTACTAGATGGTATTGCAGAGCAGGATCACGGTGAGATTAACTTACCTATGCGAGTTGATTTAGACGATCGCCCACGCCAGTTAGTCTGTTATGAATACGGTAAACCCGCACTCACAAAATGGCAGGTTCTCGAACGTAAAGACGGTAAAACTAAGGTCTATTATTATCCAAAAACAGGCCGAACTCACCAACTACGTATTCACTCAGCCCACCAAAACGGTATGAATATGCCGATTGTCGGTGATGACTTATATGGTCAAAAATCGAATCGTTTGCACCTACATGCGCAATACCTTGGCCTAACCCACCCAGTCACTGGCGAACCAATGGTGTTTGAGGTTGATGCCGATTTTTAAAGCGGTTTAAATGGTGTAAAACTAAAAAGCTAACAGCAGATGTTAGCTTTTTGATTGTTTTTTATAATGATTCTTCTGAATATTTTTCAACATGTCGATTTAAGAAATACATTCCCGCAGAACTTAAAATGTAATGTTTATCACCACAAAGATAAAGAAAGTTACGATCCATTAAATACGTCATCGCTTTATCCCACGTTTCGATTCCTAATGCATGCCTTATATCGTTATAAATTGCTTGTTCTGCAATATCATCTAACGCCGATCGATTCAGGCCAATAACTGGCGTTGCCAAATCATCAAGATCAAAACCTTTATCTACCCAATATCGAGCAATAATAAGCAGAATCGCTTGGATTTTAGTCGCGTTCGTATCAGCATCCTCTTCTACTTCACTACGACTGATATAGAAAAACTCACCTTCAACATTAAAATTCAAATAATAACCAATATGTTGATACAATTGCGTAAAATGTTCTAAATTATTAAATAGTTCAGTATAAAGCGTATTTTCAATAAATGACTGCTGATAAATATCATAAAATTGTTTAGTGATAACCTTGCCATTGACAAAAGTAGCGTAAATCTTTTGGCTCTTTAGCATATTAATTTGTGAAAAAGAAACAGTCATAAAATTACTCTCTCGGTTCTAATTTTTCTATATAAATAGATAATTTCATCTTGTGCAAGACGATTTCGAATATTGGTTGTCTTTAACTTATGCCCATCTAACATGTCATGATTACATAGTAAAAAATTGAGACCTTCGAGCAAATCAATAAAGTGATAATCTGTTATGTTGTCAATTAATCTACGATGTAAAGCCAAGGTTAAGTCTTGATATTCAGCCATTTTCATCTGTTTAACTAAATCAAAGATTTGCTCCGCACGAGCGAGTCGACGTTCTGTTGAATCATCTTTTGAACTTACTAACTGAGCGTAACGATGTTGTTTAAGTAAGTCCAGATCAGCTACTCGAGCCTCAATATCACTAATAACGTTATTTAAATAAGCCTCTGAGCGGCTAATACGCAAAACTTTTGGTCTTGCTTGCTGCATTAGCCCCATAAATGAGCCATTATTTCGAGCAAATTCGCTATCAATCAAACTACGCTTAAGATTTTGTTGGGTAGCATCAAGAGCGCATGTTAATTCACCAAATGCAGCCTCAATAGCATTAAACTGTCTAAGGCGCTTTTTAGATCGCGCTAAAAATTGATCAACAGAATGAGAAACTTTACTCATTTGTGAATGAAAACTATTAAACGTTATCTCATACCTCAACATTGCCAACGCACGTTGATGATCTTGATGCCGTTCAAACAGCCGACGAAACATTTGTAAGCATTCAAATAGATTTCGTCCATCTTGTAGCCGACTTTTTTCATCTAAAAACTGTCGGGTTGGTAATATATGTCGCGATAACAAACGAGATATCTTACCGATTGATTCTTGTTGTAGTAAGGCAAAAACTTGAGGATTATCTGTTTTTGCAGCATGCTCACTTGCATCACTAAGCTCTTGATTAATGTCTTGCATTTTCACTAAATTGAGACGAATACTATTAAGTAACTCACTTAAACGACGAAATAGCTCATCCATCAGTTCTTTATAATCTAGATCAGCATCACTAAATAATAGAGCCTCTGATTCTAATTGAGAAAGTAAAAGCCTTACCCCGCTTAATTGGACCTTAAGCGCTACATCAGTGAGATCTTGAAACAAGCTTCGATCAAAAAGTCGAAAGACACCAATAACAGAACGATCGAAAATCAATCGGCTTTCACCACCAAACTCATCTTTATCTACTAAAATATGAGCTGCTAATAAATTCTCTGTTGAGAATGCAGTACTAAGCTTTTTACGCTTATCTTGCCCTTTATTTTGCATATAACGATGAAGACGACTCGTAAATCTCGCCTCTCGAATATAAGGTTCACCCTCTTTATCCATCTCGCGGATCACATCGCGCATGATGGTATGGTGTTCTAACATAATAGAAAATGTTGGAATCGTCAGTAATCTTTGATCACTCATCAGCCTCTCCAAACATATCTAACTGCTCTCTATCAAGTAAGCTCCCTTTTGAGTAAAAACAATCTGGCATACCAGTAAAAGCAATCGTTCGAGCCGGGTGATAAGGTGTTGCAGTACGCATTGCATCTAAGCGGAAATGTTGACCAAATTTAAAGATAATTTCACTTGATGCTGAGTTGGTCGATGCACTTAATACACGAAATCCAGCCTGTTTCAAATTAGGCAACAACCAATCAAATTGCGAGCTATCAACAGAAGCCCCTTCGTCGATAATTAATGGGAAATGTGTCGTACATGCACTGTTTCGTAACCTTCCTAATAAAATTTCAACTAATTTAAGGTTTATTAACATAATGGTAGAAGTCGATTGTGACTTATTTTCCCATCCATTTTGCCCCTGCTTTTTCACACGATAAGCAACGCCTGACACGATCTGCTCCATTGTTAATAACGCCGCTTTACCATCAGGAAAGAATTTTTGACTAAACGCTTTTAAGCGCTCAATAAATTGTTCAGAGGCTTTTTGATCTGAATGCGCATCCAAATGCTCTATTTCAGCAACAAGATCATTAAATCTTGGCTCTACTTTAATTGATGCTTCAACTTGAATCAGATCATTAATAGATACACCAGAAAATGCACGATTAATACTTTGCTCAAAGTGTCGTACCATTTCTCGATTATTTTTTAGCTCATTAATGATGCTATGAATAGAATGTTTATGCTCTATAAAGTGTTTACGCAAAATATCAAATTCATCATCCAAACCTTGATATCGAGATTGCAATTGTCCAAAAGCATGAGCTAATACATCATAAGAAACAAAAGAATGCATAATCTTATCGTCATTTTCTAAGACTTGTTCGCGAACAAAATCATGGATTCTCTCAGTAACCTCTGTTCTAGCTGCATATTTTTTACGTAAATTATCACTATACTTATGCAATACATCTTCCGTTAACGCTAAAGTTAGATTTGGCATTACTGAAAAATTTCGAGTCGGTAAATTATACGCTTCAAGCAATGACTGAGCGGAAGATTGATACTCTTTTAATTGAGAAAAATGCATATTTAATTGCGTTACTTTTTCTTGTTGTAACGCGAGTTTCTGTTTTTCTTCATTGACTACTTGCTGTTGACTTTGCTGTTGCTGTATTAATTTTTGTTGCTTATTCTCTAATATTTCTAGCTCGCTACACACTTCTTTTAACTGCTGACGACATGACGTAAATGCCATCAATAACTCAATGTCAGCTTCAGTACGTTTAATTTCAGTTGTCAATGTAGAAATTGTGCGAATCTGTTCAATACGACTTTCTTTATCTATCGCGATAATATTATTTGCTTGCCGTTGTTTAATTTGTAATTGTTCACGTACTTTATTTAACCGTATTTGATCAGATTCACGTTGATCAACCGTAATAGCATTAAGTTTTACACCAAAGAGATCAAAACCATCTTGATGAGAAACCATAAGATCAGTAAAAGCAATGATCTTTTCAATCTCAGATGATGTTAATTCTCGATTTGGATTAGCTTCTGCAACTTCTATATTTATAGCGGAAAATTTTAACCATACCGGTTCAGCTAATTGATTAAAAAGCTTATATTGTTGATTATCTATCGACGTTTGATAACACAACTCTCGCTCTTTAAGCTGCGCTATTTCTTTATTGAGGTTTAATAACTCATCTTGACGTTTCTGTACATCTTGCTTGAATTCTAATTCCTGCTGTTTATCCGCTAGATGCTCTCGATGCCCAACTATAATAGACTCAATAGTTTCACTTTCATTATATTGGTTAATAACAAGTTGAGTTTTCTGTAATTTATCATCAAGCTGCTTTTGCTGGCGTTCTAATTGATTCCTCGAACCATGAAGCTCTTGTTGTTGTTTTTGGGTTTGCAAAATATCATGGTTAAGCGTTTTAACACGACCTTCTATCGATTGCCGTAATGTATCTTCAATACCAAGATCAGCATGTTCTTTACTAATACGATCTTGTAGCATCATCGCATACTGCATAAGATCATCTTCAGCACTTTTATTTAAAATGAGCGATTCATAACTGGCTACCAATTTATCAAAATTAGGCTTTAAGCTATGAATATGTTTAAGTAAACGTTCTCTACGAGATAAATTATTATTATGCTCAATAAAAGCATCAATATCGAAATTAAGTGTATCTTTGCGTTCTTTTTTCTGTGACTCAATAATATTGGCAACAGCCAATCTAACCGTGTCAGATCCGGTTTTCATATCAAACAATAATCGAACCAGCGCTCGAAATGCACCAACATTAGCATCATCAGTTTCTTTTAGTGGAAATAAACAAAAACGCATAGCATCAATATCAAGCAATTGATTAGCGTATATCACTTCTTTAATCGCTGTTGCGCGCATCAAGGTCTTAAAATATTTATCCTCACGCTTAATAAATGCTTGTACTTTTGCCGGGCTTAAACCATCGACGCGCCCACCAATACCATCATCGCCACTATTATCATTCCAAAATAAATGACGAATTTGGCCATAACGTAAAGAAGTAAACATCCGTCGATAATCAAGCTTTTCAGCACTACCGCGATAGAGGATCTGACAGTGAGGTAAAGGCCCCCCTAAATAGTTATCGCACTCAAGAATTAAAAAGCTACTATTACTAGGGAAATAATGTCCAAAACTTTCATCATCAGAATAGAATTTCCCTTCTTTATCAGCAAAGCCAAATTTCTTTTTGGAATTTTTAAAGTTTTCTTCTGGCAATAAAAATAACCGAATGGCATTCAGCAATGATGTTTTGCCAATATTACCACCGCCAATGAGTATGCCACCATCTCGAAGATCTATCTCAGTAATAGCAACACCAGCAGAATCCACCGCGACGAAACGAGAAATACTGATCAACAAATTATCAATAGCATCATTTTGCATAATTTAATCCTGAAAAAATACCGGAAGTAACGCTTCTTGTTCTAAAAAAGCACGGGTTTGATTCATAATGTCTGCTTCTTGAGATAGACCTAAATCACGAGCAAGCTGAATTGCTTTAGCTAATTGAGTCGCATTTTTAGGGGGTAACTTAAATTGTTGTCTATAAGTAGCCCAATCATTAGGTGCTAACCAAGAACATTGAGGAAGTGTTTTTCTTAAAGTTTGAAAAATAGTTAAACCGCCAAGGTCAAGATCTTGAGCGCAATAAATAACATCATAAGTTGCAAGAAAACTCCTATTTAACCCATGACAAATTTGATTGCCTGCACCCAATAATATATCGCAATCATAGGCATAGTTAGGTACACCAATAGCAGCTAAAAAATCCTGATAACGATAGAAATTTTCCTGATTTTCAATAATAACAGCCTGTTTACCTAGCAGTTTTCCTGTACATTTAAATCCAGAATTAGTTGAGAGTACAACAAAAGGAATTTGAGACACACAGTATTGATTTAACAATAAAATATGTGAAAAACTGGTCGTAAAATCATGCGATGAACCTTGATAGGCTGCCTCAACTCTATCTTGTACAATCGTTTTATAAAGTGCTTGATGTTTCTCGGCATCAATAATATCTAAGAGATAACCACCACGAACTCGCTCAGCCTGATAAATATCGCGCCATTGTTGAGGATCTAAAAAAGGCAAACAAGTAATAAAACACTCTAAATTTATTACCTTTCCCTGTTCAATTTTCTGTAAATATTGATTTAGTCTCATCAAATTATCCATCACTTATGAGTGGTCATGATGCTACTAATTCCCATATATTTATGCGAACACATTACATAATGTTCGTGAACTAACACTAATATTTCAACAGTATTAGTACATTTCTGTCTGAGCAATTAAATTTTTCTTTTAATTAATTACTAACCTAAACTCACTTCTGCCACTTCAGACCTTCTCTACATTCAGATAAATACTTAAATGGAAAAGGCCGCACTGTCGCCAGCTTATTACGAACAAAATAACTCTTTGTTAAATCTAAACATATCTGTTTTAAATATTCTGGACCATAAAGATATCTGAGATGGTTGAATTGCCCTCGGCTAAATTTAAAACCACCCTTTTCACTGCCAACAAAATAGGCAGAGTGCTCTGCATCATAAAAATGTCCAGTTAAGGCTTCGAGGTATTCATTGTGATCACCTTTCAATGAATAATTCAGCATCACTCCAGTATCTTCAAAATATCCATCAATGAGTGCTTTTTCTGCAATAGAGCGATAGCCAATCTTAGCTGTTTTGAGATCTTCTTTATAAAACTCTAGCTGCATTGGGTGTTTTTCTAGCATAGACATAAGCTTGTCATGAATTGGGGTATTTAAATAGGTCGTGTCTGACAGATACTTTTCAATAAACTCGCGGCTTATACCGTGTTGATTACTTCCTTTTAGATAATCAAGGACTTCAAAAAGTTTAGCTGCATCAGGAATGGCGGCGATTTTTTCATGAATAATGGTACAAAGTTTAGGTGGTTGCTTCGCCATATCAATCACATAATTCAGTGTTTCAAAATAACGTTGCTTTTCAGGCAGTTCAATATCTAGATCATCAAAGTAAAACTCATCTTGTTGCTCGTACTGAAAGCTGCCATTATCACATTTTAGTATGTGGAAAATAGGCCCCTGATCTGGATATTTTGGATCTTCTCTCTCAACAAACCAATAGTTTCCCTTCAACGTTTGAATGAGAAACAGGCCTTGCAAACACTCTTGCTTGATCGCTATTTCTTTTACTACAGTATCAATAATCGGGCTTAACTCATTTCCTTTTTGTTTAGGTCGAACAGAGGTAATAGTCGAATTATAAATACTTTGCGTCACTCTATCTGATGAATAAAATCCAGCTTTAGAATCAGACAATCCCGCCTTTTCATAATCATCAGCACTGTCTAAAACCACAAGTAACGGTTTTTGACTATCGATTTCTATCTGCTTTATAAATTCAACTTGGACAGGCCATTTTTGGCGTTTCAGCTTTTCAATACCATCCTCTTTTAAGGAAGCATTAACAACTTGCAGACCACCAGCACCATCAATAACTTGATAAATACGCTGGTACACTTTTTCAATATCGCGTTTTTTGTAATGCTCGCGCCAACTGGCCTCAATGGGCTTCAATTTCAACGATAAGATATCAGAAAAATGCGTATTCATCAGATCAACAAACTGATAGATAGCCCCAGTTTTCGTCTTTTGAAGTGATATTGGCTCTTGACCAGAAATATCAATGGCATTGGTGGTAAACTTTTTCTTCCCAGGGCTATATACAATAAGATTACCCTGAGAGTGACGTCGTAACAGCCCACTCCCCATATCAAATTCAAATTTGGCTTGCTTCTCAATGTAGCCAGCAGGTTTATATACCGTTTCTAGCGGTGAAAATGTTGTTCCATCCATAGAAATGAATAAGGAGTTAAATCGCACGCTCTCCTTGACATCAAATTTCAAACATTTGTATACAGTGTGCTCGAAGAACTTATCTGTCTCTACAAAAAGAAATGTCTCCCCAAGCCCTGAAAAAAAATGACTTGGCGCCACTTTACCTAGTGCACGTACAAATAAACGTCCCAATAATAATTTGTCACAATCTTCAAACGCTACACGCTCAAAAGCGATATCTGGTGATTTAAATTTGATTTTGTCATGCTTTTCGAGCAGCACCCAATAGTAACTAGAATGACTAATAAGCGCTTTTGGCTTACAAGAACGCTCGACTAAACTCAATTTCTTCGCGTAATCGACCTTATTTAGGTTTTTACCCAACGATGCTTTGTAAACAAGATAGTTTTTGTTTAGTGCTTCAAAATCAAAAGTAATGTCTATGAGGGTGGTTAAACTTCGACTCATCTATTTCACTCCGCAAATTGGTTTAATAGATCTAATAATTGGTTCATCGGGGGGACGTTATTCGCACCTGATACACTGTCGATAATTCCTGGGATTTCAATAATATCTGCTAAGCTTGGACTTACGTGCTCAACAAACTGCTGATCCTCACTTACATATTTTCGTGAATTTATACCTTCAGCTCCGCTCCAGATAGTATTGATATACATCGCTGTTACACGCTTATTTGCAAACTCAGTAGGTGGATTCATCCTAATCTTATCCAACTTGGTTTTACACTTATCCAAAGTATTGTCATGGACCAGACAGCCTAATTCTAAATTCCAGTGTTTGACATCAACCAAAAGGATCTGGTTACCAAATTCGATGTAGCCATCAAACCACTCCACACACCCATCGGGCATAGCTTGAATCTCGTAGCCAAACGTCATCAAAATTGCATTGACCGCTTCTTCACCAAGTGCTCCCATGTAAAGATCAAACATGGCTGGCGCTAACACAAAATGGGAGTATCCAAATGTAGTTGCAAAACCATTTGCTTTGAAATGCGCCGAAACTAAAGGATTCTGCATAAGTAAAGGCAGGCGAGCCGAATGTTCAGAAACCTCTCTTAACCCTGATGAATCCGCAGGGTTAATGAAAATTTCAGTGATTCCTTTCTCATCGGAATAGTTGATTTGATATTGATATTGACCAAGAGGAGCTTGCACATCGATGTAATAGCGAACTTCTTCTCCTGTTGGTAATAACGACATCGTCGGCTTCTTGAGCATCCAATCACGCAATCTATCATACTGACCTATTGCATTTTCATTTTGGTGTTCATATACACTGGTTATTAGCCTTTGAATATGAGCATAATTCCGAGAAGCCCGTGGATGATAAGAGATAGAATGCTTATCATCCACCTGTACTTTATAACGCTGCTTGATATCAGTTATTAATGCTTGATACTCGTGTGATGAAGACGAAAGATTGCGACTATCTTTGGCCAGCGTTTCAATAAAATCAGTAACCGCATCATACATGATGGTAATTTCACGTTGTTTCCACTCGGTACGACACATTCGGCCAAGCGCTTGCTCAATAAAACGATAAACGGCATATCGATAATCTTCGCACCCTTTGTAGGTTTTAATCATAGAACCCACAGCAAAGCTATTAATCTTTGACGAAATAAAAGATTTGAGTTTCGATTTAACTTCGTTGGCGATGACAATACCTTTTTCATGGAGCATTAACGCATCATGGATATTCTTTTTAATGGCAATATCTCGTTCCTTAATAGCTAAATCTTCACCAATTCGGCTACCAATCAAGTTCATCGGTTGTTCTAAATAAATGGAGTCAATATCCGTTTTATACTGGAATGGCTCTACCCCCTCAGGACCAACATAAGTCAACGAATGATTTACCCCTACTGAATATGACGGAGATAGTCCCGCTCCGGTCGCCTGATAATTTGTTATCACTGCAACTTTGTTATTGGTCTTTTCCAACAGATTTAATACTTCTTCGAATTTATCATTTCTGAATGAAGCAGCATTGATATTCTCAAAAATTGTAACCCTGTATTTTTGGCCAACTTTTGCCATAAAATCTATAAACTCACGATTTTTATAACTTTTGTTTAGCATACAAAAATGGTAGCGGTTATTTGAATTTAGCGAAAATTGTCGAATGGATTCAATTAACTTATTCGCTCGATTAACGGCAAACTTTAATTGTCTCAGGTCTACGTTTAATAATTGGCATAATTCATTTTCAAGCAATACTGGATGTATGCTATTTAATCCATTGAATTCGAGGTAAAGTTCAGCAACTCCCCCCCAAACCACACGTTCAGAAATACTTTTCACACTAATTTGGATCAGGTTTTCTTTGTATCTTCGTTTATTACAGTACTCTGCTTGTATCGCTGCCTTTTGTTTTGAATTAAGAAGTACTAACCGTTCAGAGAGCACATCACTGAGATAATCGAGATCAAAGTTATGGATTGCAGTTCGACTTGTAGCTGTAGCGCTAACGCCAATAACCCGAGCTCCAGCCTGAACCCAAAGTGCAAGTAAACCAGTTGAAGTTAACGTCAAATCAAACGTGTAGGCGCTAGCGGTATTGTCTGTGTCACTGTATCTAGCAATATTGGCTATTTGATACCCACTATCGTGAAAGCTATAAGCTTTGTGCTCATTTTGAACTTTAAAACTCAACCTAGTTGAGATCAACGACATGATGTTTGGCGTAAGCTCGACTAACCCTAAGTTATTAAGTACTTTACCTACCAGATTCTCCGTAGAGTAGGTTTTTAAGTCATCTAAACTCTCTAAGTTCTTTTTTAACTTAAAGATTGCACTTAGCATTCCATTACAGAACGTCCTAACAAGTTGGGCGCCGTTATTGACAAACTGTATTGCACTTTCATTGCCACCCGGGCCAATTTCATGACAGCCTAGCGCATGGTTTATCTGTGACCTTAACAATTCATGCTTAAAATTAATTGCATGAATAGACATTCTGTCTGATAGCAACGTGAATATCTGATTTTGATTTTCACTCCCTTTTTGAATAGTTGCGTCCGTAATAAACGGCCGATAGCTGACAAACCATTTGTCTTTGTGCTCCATCAGTGCCTTGCGAAAGCGATCAAAGCACTTATCAACGCCATTAAATTCGGGGGTACCATGAATACTGAAACTGTCAAAACTAGAATAGAATTTGCGTGTTAAAGCAATGATATCGTAATCAGAGACGGTATTAATGAGATGGGTTAGAAACTCACTTTGCTGGCGATCAAACTCATCAAGGATCAACAACGAGTTATCAAGAAAATCGCTAATCCTGTAACTTTTTTCAATACCGTGCCATGGGTAGAGTAACTTAGATGTAGTTAAAAATAGAACCTGCGTTTTCTCCTGATCTATTCTCCTTGCTGGGAATATTCGATCAAGAATTTCATTTAGGTTCGTATCTTGAATTTCTTTCCTTTTTAGATAAACCTTTATTAGTGTGAAAACCTTGCTGCGCTCAGTGCGTATTTCTTCATCAAACACCGAAGTATTACTGCTACTCTTTACCTGATTTAGCAATTTAACTTTATCAAGTATCGTTTTAACTTCTTTTTGTTGCTGTATATCCAGTATCTCGAATATCGTCACCCAATCCTCTGCTGATAATTCAGCTATAGCAGTATCTTGAGCAGGAATCCAAATAACGTTACGTTTGAACTCATCTTTTTCCTCTTCGCTAAGCGTGGATTTACTATCAATGCGATCAAGCAAAGCTTCGTATGCTTCCTTAACATTAACTCTCAAGTTAGTTGAGTAAATTAACGTTATTTTCGAATCAGCTATTAAGTGTTCTAATTTAAGTTCAGTAGCTTGGTAGGTTTTTCCTAGGCCAGTCTGCGCATCAATGATTGCTAAAAATCCATCCTTTGATTTACACGTTTCAGGACCAGCCATTTCCAAATACGTTTCAAGTAATGCGCTCACAGCCTTTACTCCAATAAGATTTTCTATCAGATAGTTACCATCTGTTTGACTATAAAATAACCAAGTAATATTATGCATACAACAGCGACAGGTAAATACTGAATACATAAACATGTAAAGTAACTAGGCAGGACTTGATGATGAAAAAATGGCCAATCCGTTGGGACCTACTATTTCGATACAGGATGATAGAAATTATTGCCCTTTGGGAAGGCAGACTAACGACTAACCATTTGATTCAAAGTTTTGGAATTGGTAGACAGCAGGCGTCGAAAGATATAAATACTTACCTTTCCGATATAGCCCCTGAAAACCTTGTTTATGATAAACACCTAAAAGGCTACAAACCCTCTGATAGCTTTACTCCACAGCTAACGCGTGGTCATGCCGATGAATATCTACACATTCTTTCGAGAAGTGAAGATATGGCCATCACATTTAAAGAACTCGATATGGGGTTTGATAACACGACCATGATAAGGCCTCTCGCACGGAATATCTCACCAGAAATACTTGGTCCACTCGTACAAGCTATCAGAGAGAACAAACGTGTCGATATAAGCTACACATCTATAAAAGATGGCATTGAAGTTGAGAGAATTATTTCACCCCACACACTAGTTTGTACTTCATTGCGCTGGCACGTTCGTGCCTATTGTGAACATGCGACGGGTTATAGAGACTTTGTACTCAGCAGAATACGGGGTATTCCCTCTATTGAAGGTAAGAAAGTGATGGGAAAAGACAACGATGACAGATGGAATACTTCACTCTCTATCAAGTTAATACCCGATCCGAGATTAGCAGATGCTCAAGCCGCTGTTGTTGCCCATGACTATGGCATGGAAAAGGGAATATTAATAATACCAACAAATGCAGCGTTGATCCGCTATGTTTTGGATACATATAACATCGATATTAGTGTACTGGATCTTGATCCGAAGAGTCAGCAAATTATTGTGGCAAATTTTGACGAGCTAAAGCCATATTTATTTTTTTAAGTACAGGGAATACTTCAAGAGTATACTGCACACCTAATGACTAATTATTAAGTAAAGTGGACTCGATAACATTGCATTGTGAACTACTCGGCACTAAAGTACCGAGCTTCCAAGAAAGCAGCCTAAGCCGCT
>CAMQXY010000051.1 GCA_947039005.1 uncultured Photobacterium sp. | reverse complement strand
TAAACGTATGCTGGTTTTCAAGACCAGTGCTTTCAACCGCTCAGCCATCTCTCCATTGCGGTAAATAGTATAGTTCTCAGCGGCAGCTGTAAAGAAGAAAAACACAAAAAAGTTCTAACCAAACACTTTTTAACCACAAAGCTTATAACAAGCACAATTACCACTAATTGTTACACTCTTATTGCGTCAGCTAGTTCGTTAAATGAAATAGTTAAGTATAATTTAGCCCCAATTATTAGCATCAGAGCCCTATTATTATGAAGCTACGCATTCTCACTAGTACGCTATTACTTTGTTTTAGTCAGTTAGCATCAGCACAAATTAGCCAAATTGAACCTGAACTCACGAACATTGAGCAACAGCTTGGAGGCACAATCGCTGTTGCGGTCTATAACGCCAATACCAATAAAAGCTGGAGTTATAACGGTGAACAACGTGTTCCAATGATGAGTACCTTTAAAACCTTGGCGTGTGCTGATTTACTCCATCAAGCTGATACTAAGCGGGTTGACTTAAACCAACCAATCGAGATCAAAAAAAGTGATATTTTAAGTTATGCGCCAGTAACAACTGATCGTGTCGGTACTAGCATGACATTGGCTCAGCTGTGTGATGCAACGATGCTAACCAGTGACAATACTGCGGCTAATCTAGTGCTTAATAATATTGGTGGGCCTAAGAGCGTAACCCAATTTATACGCACGTTAGACGATGATACAACCCGTCTTGATCGTATTGAACCAAATGTGAATAATGTTAGTGCGGCTGAACTGCGTGATACCACCACCCCTATCGCCATGAATTCTACTTTATATAGCTTACTCTATGGTCATGCGTTATCAGAAACAGCACGTACACAACTAAAACAATGGATGATGGATAACAAAGTTTCTGATCCATTATTACGTGCAGCTTTACCTGCAGGTTGGCATATTGCCGATCGTTCAGGTTATGACAGCACCTATGGTTCTCGTGGGATCACTGCGGCAGTGTGGCAACAAGGTAAGCAACCAATCATGATCAGTATTTATTTAGCGCAAACAGGAAAACCAATGACTGAACTCAACACAACGATAGCGAAAATAGGCCAATTAATTTTTAAAAATCTATAATCAACCCGAAAAATGATAATGGGGGCGTTTTAAAACCTCCCTTTTGCTATTCTATCAATATCACTCATTAATTAGATCTCACCATGTCAGTTTTTTTTGTTAATTTAATGAATTTTTTAGGCATGTTATTGACCTTTATCCATAATCTATGCGAGTTGTTCCGCTAAATTAATTATTCTATTTTTTCGTATGGTTTTTAAATTATAGAAGGATAAGACAATGCTTAGTTGTCATCAGCATGACTATATCGAAATTGCTTGTATGTACCATCTGGAAATTGATCTAATGTTAAACGATGGTCATCATGTTATCGGTATTGCACTCGATACAATTTATAATAAAAATCACGAACAATGACTGCAATAACAAAAAATCCATATTTTAATTATATTAAGTTTAAAGAATAAAAATAACACAAATAAATCAATATAACCAATTGATTTATATTAAATTTACATTGTAAATACTCTTTATTGACACATGATTCATTAAAACAAAAATGGCGTTTCTATACAGCCAATAGAAACGCCATTTCTAATTATCAATACCGTATAGGTAATTATGCAAACTTCATTTCCCCGTTATCATCAAGATAAAGTGCTGCCTTTGCTTGACCAATCAATTGTGCAGCATAAGAAGGTGTTACTGCACGCAACTCACCTTTAGTAGATAAAAACGTACCTTCCCAAGCTTGATCTCGGTATGTGCCTGATTCTAAAATCTCAACAACAACTTTCATAGTTAACCCCAACGTCTAATAAATAATAAAATAATGACAAAACCCTAAGGTAACTCGTCTTGTTTTAGAATTTACCAGCATAAAATCAATTGTCATCCCATGTAAATTGCAACGTTAGATACACAAAAAAAATGAATTAAAAATCACTATTTCAAAAAAGAATAATTAACTATCTATTATTAATCATCCGTCGAATTTATTCATATTTACAGCTCAATAATAAAGATTAACTATTTGATTTTATGAATTTTAATAAAAAACTGCTATTAACTGATAATGTAATAGCCGCATTTTATTATCTTGTCCATATTTAGACAATATTAAATCTAACATCTAAATATAGACAAAATAAAGATCTCGCAAAGCAAGTTTTCATTTTTGATCACTATAAAGCATCAAATTTGGTTATTAGAAACATCAAACACACTTACTACTCATATTTTATCCACAATATTGCCCCATAACGCTATTGTTTAAATGAAAAATAATCCCACAAAAACTGTGACACAAGTAACATAACCACTGCAAAATTATGTTTTTATGGAAAAATATACTATTTAACCTTTCTATGAGTAATGATTATATAATTTTTTTCTTTACGACTAGACGTATACTCACCAACACAAACTAAAAGATCATGTTAGCTAGTTGTTTACTTCGCAAATATTAAAATTTGCTTTATCAGTAGTTTTTGGCTCTTCTATATAGAGCGTTAGGTGATTGCAATGAAAGACACACTTTGGCCTGCATTTATTGATGTTGTAAAACGTAATGTTATACCTGCACTTGGTTGTACGGAGCCAGTATCCGTAGCATTAGCAGCAGCAATTGCCGTCAACAAGCTCAAGATTAGTCATCAAGAAATTACCGGTATTGAAGCTTTCGTTTCTGCTAACTTAATGAAAAATGGCATGGGTGTGACTGTCCCTGGTACGGGTATGGTTGGACTAGAAATAGCTGCCGCAACAGGGGCTATCGCGGGAGATTGCCAAGCACAACTCGAAGTGCTCAAAAACCTCACCACGGCAGATGTCGAAATAGCAAAAGCCATGCTGAACAAAAAATTAGTGACCGTTAGTGTTGCCAATGTCAGTAATATTCTTTATTCCAAAGTAACCGTCTTGAGTGGACATCGTTCAGCAAGTGTCACAATTGCAGATACTCATACCCATGTTCTTGCGATTGAAGAAGACGGTATAACAACGTATATCGCCGATCCACAAAACACCTCACAAACATCAAAGCACACCATTAACAGTAACCCTTTTATAGATGCCTGTGCGCAAGATATTTTTGACTTTGCTACCCAAGCACCATTAGCTGATATTGCGTTTATTAAACAGGCTTACCAACTCAATAACGCACTTTCAATTGAAGGTTTAAAAGGCAATTATGGCTTACAAGTTGGCGCAACATTTCAGCGTAACGTTGAACGCGGTTTGCTTTCTGGTGGCTTATTAACTGACGTATTGCTGCGCACTGCTGCCGCTTCCGATGCTCGAATGGGTGGTGCGATGAAACCTGCAATGAGTAATTCAGGATCAGGTAACCAAGGTATCGCAGCGACGATGCCTGTTGTTGTGGTTGCCGAATTTATTAAAGCCGACGATGAACACCTTATTCGTGCATTAATGCTGTCACACCTGATGGCTATTTATATTAAAAGCTACCAAAATAAATTATCCGCATTATGTGGCGCGACCACCGCATCAATGGGTGCTGTCGCTGGCATGACATGGTTACTAGGTGGTGATATTAAGCAAATTAGTGCGGCAATAAATAGTATGATTGGTGATATTGCTGGCATGATCTGTGATGGTGCAAAAACCAGTTGTGCCATGAAAGTTTCATCGTCAGCAGGCTCTGCGATAAAATCTGCATTGATGGCGCTAGATGGTCTAGGTGTCACCGGTAATGAAGGTATTGTTGCACACGATGTTGACAGCACTATTCGCAATCTATCCGCACTGGCTAATGGCTCTATGACCCAGACTGATGTGCAGATCCTTGATATCATGATTAATAAATAACCATACATTCACCAATATAGTGAGTAACACCTCTAGATATACATATAAAGCTAGATAACTCGTTTGCTTTTTTATTATTATCTAGAGGATTATATTGTCTTATTTTTTCGTTCATAAGAAAAAAACAGTAAAAATAGCTATCCCCTCTTATTTATATTCCTATTTGACATATCATATTACTTCTAGTTATTTAAAAATCACCATAATAGCGTGATAATTCCCTGTATAAACATCGCAAACACTATTAGACAAACCATATTTCTTAATAAAAAATCGCCCTATTCTATCTTTATTACTATGGCATTGAGTGCGTTTTATATATCCCAATTGTTTTTGATAAGTGGTTCTAAAATATTTAAATAACATAAAGTTAAAGCAAAAACCATGAGTGACAAACACGTTTTTTAGCTTCTCTTTAGTTATAGTTTGACTGCTTTATATTGCTAAAAAGACGCGAATAAGATCGGCGATACTGCCTCCAAAAATAATAAGCCAAACACTGTGTTTAGGTTAATCATTCAAGGCTGAAATTAATATGAACCAAACAGTCAATATATCTCCTTCAACAGCGAATACGCCACTGCATGTTCGCGCAAATATGACCCGCGAACAATGGCAACAAGCGATCAAATTTGACAATGTCGACATTGGTTGGATTGTAATGAGCATCGGAATGGCCGTTGGTGCGGGGATCGTATTCTTGCCGGTTCAAGTTGGCGTAATGGGATTATGGGTATTTTTGCTTTCCGCGGTAATTGGCTACCCAGCAATGTATCTATTCCAAAAACTATTTATCAATACCTTAGCTGAATCAAAAAAATGTACTGACTACCCAGGGGTTATTTCTGGCTATTTAGGTAAAAACTGGGGCGTTGCCTTAGGCATTCTATATTTCTTAATGTTAGTGATTTGGGTATTGGTCTATGCCTTAACGGTTACCAATGATAGTGCCTCTTACCTGTATTCTTTTGGAGTCACCAAAACCCATCTCAATAATAATATTTTTTATGGCTTAGCACTGATCAGCTTATTAAGTTATATCGGCTCTAAAAGTGAAAAGTTCTTATTTAAAATCTCCGGTTTTATGGCGGTAACTGTACTGGTATTAGTGGCTATTATGGGGGTGTTGTTAATTCCACAGTGGAGTATTGCTAATATTACTCCGGTTGAAAACTGGGGCTTAATGCTTAAAAATGCGATTATTACGTTGCCATTTACCCTAACATCAATTCTATTTATTCAATCATTGAGCCCGATGGTTATCTCTTACCGCTCACATGAAAAATCGATTGAAGTGGCACGCTATAAAGCAACCCGCGCCATGAAAATTGCGTTTACGATTTTATTTATCATTGTGTTTTTCTTTGCCGTATCGTTTACGTTCGCGATTAGCCAAACAGAAGCAAAGCATGCAATGGCATTAAACATTTCAGCCCTTGCAATGATTGCCCATTATTTCCCAGGCAGTTCAGCAACAATTGTCGGAATTGTGATTAATATCTTTGCCGTGGTGACCTCATTCTTTGGCGTTTTCCTTGCCTTTAAAGAAGCTTGTCGTGGCTTGGCGATGAATGTCTTAGAACGTAAATTTGACACTAATAACATTAATACTAAGCTAGTTGATAAATTAACCACGGTATTTATTATTCTGATTGCATGGAGTGCGGTGGCTTTAAATCTACCTATCTTGTCATTCACTTCAATCTGTTCACCGATATTTGGTATTGTGGGCTGTTTGATTCCGGCATATTTAGTCTATCAAGTGCCACAATTACACCAGTATAAAGGCACCGCAACCAACCTTATTATTGTTACTGGTATCTTGTTATGTATTTCACCGTTACTGGTCTTTATCTAAACAAGATTACATAACAAACCGTAAAACATACAAAAACGCCGCAGTCTTAATGACTACGGCGTTTTTATTTATCCGTAAGTAACACACTATACGGTAACAACTTCAACTTGTTTCTTCGCTTTAGCGCGTTTCTGAGCCATCGCCACGCCAGATAACACCATAATACCGCCGACATAATGATAAGTATGTAACTGCTCACCTAACATCACGCTTGCAATACCTGCCGCCATGATTGGCAATAAGTTCATAAACATCGCTGTTCTGTCTGCGCCTAAACGTTCAATACTTTGCATCCATAACCATGGCGCTAATACAGACGCTAATAATGCCGCATATATAATTAACGGTGCAGCGGCTGAAGTAATAGCCATGCGATGACTGGTTAACAATAATGGGGTTAACATTACGACCGCAAATAAACATTGCACATACACTGAGTGCCAATTTGTGATCGGCATTTTCCAGCGTTTAAGCAGTACACAATATAACGCGTACACCACCGCAGCGATAAGCATTAAGCCATCACCTTGTTTAATGCCCTGACTCACCAAATTACTGATATGACCATGGCTTAGCATTAATACTAACCCACTTAATGATAAAACCGCCCCAACGAGTGCAAACGGTGATAATCGTTGGCCTAATAATGGCACACTTAAAAACATACTCACTAATGGCACTAATGAAATAATCAATGCGATATTGGTGGCGCTCGTAGTTGCAGCGGCAAAATAACCTAACGATTGGTTAAGTACCATGCCCAGTAAGGCTAAAAAAGCCAACTTTGCTAAATACGGTTTGATAATTGCTCGTTCACGCCACACAGACTTAGCTAAAAAAGGGGTTAACGCGACTAAAGCAAAAAACCAACGATAAAACGAAATAGCACCGGGATCGATGACGCTAAATGCCATTTTGTTGACAATGGCATTCCCTGCCCAGATTGCAACAGTAAAAAAAGGTAATAAATAGAACATGGTCGGCCTTAGATAAAACAGTCATTTCAATAAAGGGCATTGAAATAGATAACAACGCTATTTTGTCATTTCCTATGAGAAACATATATTCGTAATCGGACATAGAAAATGCTTAGTCGGACATTTATGTATTTAAGCAACAAATATGGTTTTAAATGACAAAACCCTAAATTTCTTACCACATGAGCCAGTATAAGAAATTTAGGGTTTAATATAAAAAGAGATGAATTATAAACCAATCACTATTTATCGTTGATTAATTGTTCTTTTTCACAGAACATTGTTGCCGCTAATCGCGCAAGGTTATAAGCATCAACATAGCCTGAGTGCTGACGTCCTTCCCAACTTACGCCAGCAATTTCCATTGCAGCACGTTGCCCTAAGCGCTTATTAGTGACGTGGCGTTGTAATTTAAATAACGTCGCTAAATTTAAATACTCACGAAATGGCGCTTTTAGCTCTTTAGCGACACACTCTTTCATTAAAATGCGATCATCATGGCCCCAAGCGGCATAAATCTTATGGCGTCCGCCAAACTTTTGTTCAATCGAACGTAAAATTGTAGCTAATGGTTTACCATTTTTTTCAATCAGAGCAGGTTTAATACCGGTCAATTCTGTACAAAAAGGCGAAATTTCATCATGCTCTGGTCGAACATAATGCTGAGCACGCCGTACAATATTCCCCGTATTTAAATCCAGTTCCGCCACTCCAATTTCGATGATTTCACCAGTTCGCGATGTACGGCCATCATTCCAGCAGCACATTTCGAGGTCAAAACAGACAATACGATCAAAATTCATTAAGTTATCCAAGAGTCACGGGGTAAAACGGGCGCAGATAATACCATTTTGTCACTATCGGTTCATCCCTTCTACGCCAGATTATTGCTGCTCTATAAAATTATACTAATAAAATTAATCAGTTGGTTAGATTAAAAAATCATGACTGATATACTCATATATTATCAATATCATTTGGATCTAAGCATGACGACTATTTACAACCCTATTATTGATAATAACAATCCACCAGATGATATCTTTTTTGTCCATGAAGTGTTTGAACCCGATACCAGCACCTTAATCCATAGCCATTACTGGGGACAATTGCACCTTGTGAGTAACGGTATTATTGAACTCAGCACCCACAGTAAACGCTTTTTAGCACCGCCACGGTATGCGTTGTGGATACCCGCGATGACCGAGCATAAAAGCTATATTAGACGCAGCCTTAATTACTGTTCAATGAATATTTGTCCACCACTATCTAATAAGCTCCCCGCTTACCCGTGTTTATTAGAGGTCAGTGCAATCATGACGGCCATCATTGAAGATCTCCGTCAACGCAACATTATGGTTGCTACCACCGAGCAAGATCAACGCTTAATCAAGGTGTTGTTTGATCAAGTGTTACTGTGTGAAGAGCATGATCAATTTTTACCCACCAGCGAAGATAAACTATTACAGCCAATTTTAGTTGAATTAGAACATAACCCCATTAATAACCTGTCATTAGCACAATGGGCACAACAACTACATACCACCGAACGCACATTAGCCCGTCATTATAAAAATAAATTGGGGATCAGTTTTACCGAATGGCGACAACGACGAAAATTTATCTATTCATTACACCTACTGCGCCAAGGTATGTCAGTTAACGAAACCGCACTCACCTTGGGCTATCACCAAGCCTCACCGTTTATTACTTTATTTAAGAAATATGCAGGAGCAACACCGGATCAATATCGCTTACGGTTAGATTAATCCACCTATCCCTACCTATTAATGATCAAAATCACCATAAAACTGCGCTCATAAACTGCTTTTCTTATTGCTGCAATCAAAAATAAACGCCATTCGCGCATGTTCTGTGCGCTAGATCTCCTTATCCCTATAGCCAACCTGAGAGTTAAATCACAACTCATTTGGCTGGTTACAAATGTCCAGTAAATGCACCCTTTATCCCATACCGATAATTACGTTAGCCGCACATAATGGCTCCAACAAAACGGCTTACCGCCATCTTAAACCTGTTATGTTCTTGTCCTTATACGTGGCCAACATTGTCATAACGAAATGGAGTTATTCTTATGAAAAACCAATTGTCGCAATTAAAACGGCACCTATTAACGGGTACCAGTCACATGCTACCGTTCGTTGTTGCCGGTGGTGTATTACTTGCATTATCAGTAATGTTAGGTGGTAAAGGCGCAGTGCCTGAAGGGGTTTTCCTTGAAGGTCTTTGGGACATGGGTATCGCAGGTTTCACATTATTCGTACCAGTGCTAGGTGGCTACATTGCTTACTCTATCGCTGACCGTCCAGCACTTGCACCAGGCATGATTGGCGCTTACCTTGCAAACCAAGTTAACGCCGGCTTTATTGGTGCCATCATTGTCGGTTTCATTGCCGGTTACGTTGTCCTACAACTTAAACGTATTCCGCTATCAAACAAACTCAAAGCCATCTCAACCTATTTTATTCTTCCTATTGGTGGCACGTTCATTGTTTCAGGTCTAGTTATCTGGGTTATCGGTGCACCGATTGCAATGGCAATGGAAGGCATGAACGCATGGCTTCAAGGCATGGCGGGTACATCTAAAGCATTCTTGGGTGCGATTCTTGGTGGTATGACCGCATTCGATATGGGTGGCCCTATCAACAAAGTAGCAACCCTATTTGCTCAAACACAAGTCGGTACTCAACCTTGGTTAATGGGTGGTGTGGGTGTTGCTATCTGTGTACCACCACTAGGTATGTTCCTTGCTACGCTTTTATCACCTAAGCGTTACTCTGATGAAGAGCGTGAAGCAGGTAAAGCCGCTGGTATCATGGGCTGTATCGGTATCACTGAAGGTGCAATCCCATTCGCAGCCTCTGATCCAGTACGTGTAATCCCGTCAATCGTTGTCGGTGGTATCGTTGGTAACGTCATCGCATTCTTATTCGGTGTCCTAAACCACGCACCTTGGGGCGGTCTGATTGTCCTACCGGTTGTTGATGGTCGTATCTTCTACGTAGTCGCCATTATTGCAGGCTCGGTAACAACAGCCCTAATGGTTAACTTCCTTAAGAAACCTATCGCAGACCGTCAAGAAGAAAAAGCGCCAGTCGCAGCTTCTGATGACCTAGACCTAAGTTTTGATTAATAACATCGCATTCATTTATCAACGTGCTAAGCACATTAAATAACAATTTTGGAGAATCACATGAAAGTATTAGCTATCACATCTTGCCCATCAGGCGTTGCACACACATACATGGCAGCAGAAGCGCTAGAAATCGCAGCAAAAGCAAAAGGCTGGGATGTTAAAGTTGAAACCCAAGGTTCTATCGGTATTGAAAACGAAATCACCATGAGTGACGTTGCTGACGCTGATATTATTATCCTAACCAAAGACATCGCAATTAAAAACGAAGAGCGTTTCGCAGGTAAGAAGATTGTACGTGTTGGTGTGGCAGATGCTGTTAAGAAAGCGCCACAAATCATGGAAAAAATTGAAGCGCATCTAGCACAAGCTTAATCGTACTCAAAGACACTATTTTACAGCAGTGTCTTTACTCCCCCTTTAGTAAAGCCACCTTAGATCACGTTATTTAAGGTGGCTTTTTCTATAATCGCTAAAAAACACGCATAAACCCTACGTTAACAAAATAAACTGGCATCAAGATAACAATTCCAAGAGCATTATATCGCTTACAATCACCAGCTAAATAATAATACGCATACTCACACATAGGGTACGTCAAATAGCCGCTATTGATTGGTTAGTCCACGTCCATGAAAAATAACAATAAGTAGACGCAAGACATGCATAATATTTTTATCGATTTGCTTGATAGTGCCATTTCTGATTTTGAATCCCTTAACGATATCTGGTTTGCGGGGGATTCTTTACCACCACTAGAATCGAGCTATCAAGTTAACTTTCCACGACTAGAATTAGTGTTTAAAGGTCGCTATACCAATACCTTCGATAATCAACAACCAGACGCTGCCAATATCACCCTCGGTGTCGGTGAGGCATTGTTTATTCCTGCCAACGCATGGAACAAACCCGATTGGCAACATGAATGCTCAGTGTTAAGTTTATTATTTGGTAAAAGTCAGCTTGGGTTTAGCTTAGTCAGTAAACGCGCCAATGAAGAGGGCTTTTATGATGTGCAAAAATACAGTGTCCCACAACGTAGCAGTCACGCTATCGATCATATTCTCAATGCGTTATCGAGCTTAACCCATGAAAAGAAAAAACAACCCGCTGATAAATTTCTCTTAATCGCGTTGCTATGCTACTGCAAAGACATGCTTGAAATGCCGATAACAGATAACACCCGCCGTAGCCAAGATTTATTTAAAGGCATCTGTATTTACGTTCAAGAAAATTTTCATCGTAATATCAACCGTAATACTGTCGCTGAACGGTTTAATATTTCTCCGAATCATCTATCGCGCTTATTTCGTCAAGAAGGGCATATGCGGTTTGCCGATTATATTGCGTGGGTACGCTTAGAACGGGCTAAATTTATGTTAAAACGCTACAATTTCCGCTTAGAAGAAGTCGCTAATCGGTGTGGTTACCATGACTCTAATTATTTTTGTCGGGTATTTAAACGCAAAACAGGCAAAACCCCTACCGAATACCGCGTTCATTGACAATTTTATAGAATATAAATAACTGAATATTTATATTCTATATTTACATATTCCACTTAAAACAAATAAGCCTAATATGTTTTTATTTTAATGGAATATAAAACAAGTGAAAAAATATCTGCAAGCATTAGTGGTTATTGGTGCTTTAAATATTAGTTGCTCGGCAATAGCAAACCCAGTATCAACCATGCAATCTCCACTCTCTATTGCCTTTTCTCCGCAACAAACAAGCTATAAATACAGCGGCGTTATTCATAATGATATGACGAATGATTTTAGTTTTTATGGTCAGCAAGGTCAAAAAATTACCACCTTAGTTACCAGTGACAGCACTAAATTATGGGTAACAATCAAGCATCCTCAAATGAAGCAGGCTGTCGATATTTCAGCTATTTCAACCAATCCTAATCAACGCGATACTTATACATTACCTTTCACCGGTCAATACCATATTGCCATTGGTGAATACCCTACGATCAGTAAACGTAACTCAACCCAGAATTATAGTTTCAGCATCAATATCAAATAAATACCGATCTCTTTTAAATGACATTAGCCATCGGTTTATGGCGATGTCATTTAAAATCATCCCCCTCCTTAATACTATAATTTCACTGTTGTTTTTTTAACCAAAAAATACATTTAACACGGTCACATATCCATCAAATTGGTACAATAGTCCAGTTATTGCATGTTTAATCCACTGCTAATTCCCTTTATATCGTAATACACTCCTATTTCATTGTGTTTCGTCTCGTTTCATTTTCACACAATAATAAGGATTGTTACGTGTCTCATATTTCATTAGATGGTCAGTGGACGCTCACTTCACCTCAGCATTCTCATATACATACTACGTGCACCTTACCGGGTGATGTTCACTCAGCCCTAATTACCGCCGAGTTATTGCCGCAACCTTACTATGGCAGTAATGAAACCTTGATTCAGTGGGTAGGCGAAAGTGAATGGTTACTCACGCGAGAGTTCACTATCGAAGCCGATCAGCTTACTGCTACGGCTATTGATTTAGATTTATCGTTTGTTGATACCATGGCCATCATTTGCATTAACGGCACGCAAGTTTTGACATGCAGCAATATGTTTCGTCTCTATCAAGTTGATGTCCTGCCCTACCTACAATTAGGCACCAATCACATCAGCATTGCATTAGCACGCAATGATATTGAAGCACAGCGACGTGCAGAAAAATTACCGTTCCCTGTGCCATGGGCGGTGGGTAATAATCAAATTCCGCACATGAATACCTTACGTAAAACCCAATGTCACGCAGGTTGGGATTGGGGGCTTTGTTTATTATCAACAGGTGTATATCACTCACTAACCTTAACACCTGTTTATAGCACCCGCTTACATCATGTTCGTACCCAACAAACATGGTTACCGAATGGCAATTGTGAAGTTACATTGACGATTGATTGCGACATTTTAGTTGAACAAACCACACAAACAGTTGAAATTAACTTTGACGAGCAAGTACACACTATCGCCATTGATAACGTAAACAAAGGTATTCAGACCGTAACCACCACTATTATTGTGACTGATCCACAGCGATGGTGGCCAGCAGGCTATGGCGACCAGCCGTTATACCCATTAACTGTCACCCTTAATAACCAAACCATCACTAAAAAACTCGGTTTACGTCAATTAACATTAGATACCCAAGTCGATGCCATTGGCAGTGCGATGACATTTGTGGTTAATGGCAATGCAATTACCGCCAAAGGTGCCAATTGGATCCCACTCGATGCCCTGCCTAGCCGTCAAACGCCTGAGCGTTACCGTCAACTATTAGAAGATGCGGTCGCGGCTAACATGAATATGATCCGTGTTTGGGGCGGTGGCATGTATGAGCATGATATTTTTTATGAGTTGTGCGACGAACTCGGATTATTAGTATGGCAAGATCTGATGTTTGCTTGTGCGTTATATCCATCAACCCCAGAATTTCTAGCCGATGTTGAATTGGAAATTGTTGACCAAGTTAAACGCCTAGCCGATCACCCCTCTCTGGCATTATGGTGTGGTGATAATGAAGTCATTGGCGCGATTGGCTGGTATGACGAATCTAAACACAATCGTGAAAAATACGTGGTTAATTACGATCGTTTAAATCGCATGTTGCAACAAGTGGTTGAACAGTACGATCCAAGCCGTCGTTTTTGGGCCAGTTCACCGTGTAATGGCGAACTCGACTTTGGTGATGCATGGCACGATGATAACCGTGGCGATATGCACTTTTGGGATGTGTGGCATTCTGGTAAATCATTTGATGCTTACCACAGTGTTAAACCGCGTTTTTGTTCTGAGTTTGGTTATCAATCATGGCCTTCTCTACCAACAGTAAAAACTTTTGCTGACAGTGAAGATTGGAACGTTACCTCACCAACGTTTGAACAACACCAAAAGAATGGTCGTGGTAATAGCATTATCACTGAAATGTTTACGCGCTATTTCCGCTTCCCGATCGGTTTTGCCAATATGTTGTACTTGAGCCAAGTACAACAAGCATTAGCGATTAAGACCGCCTCTGAATTTTGGCGGGCGCATAAACAACATTGTCGAGGCATTCTTTACTGGCAACTTAATGATTGCTGGCCAGTAAGTTCATGGTCAAGTATTGAATATACCGGGCGCTGGAAACAACTGCATCACCATGCTAAGCGCTTCTTCGCCCCAGTAATGGCGACATTTATTCAGCAGCCGCAACAACCATTATGTTTACATGTGGTCAATGATCACCACCACACAATGCCGATTAGCGGAACGGTGATCAAGGTAGATTGGCAAGGTAATGTTCTGGCAACATGGACGCTAGAAACCCAATTAACCCCAGACAGCAGTGACATTGTATGGCAATGTGATGAAGTATTAACAGCAACAGCAGCGAAACAAGTGTTTTATCATGTTCGCTTAACCTGCGCCGATGGTAGTGTGACCGAAAATGACCATTATCCATGCTTGTTTAAACACGCACTATTGCAAAACCCAGCCATTACCACCGAATGGTATCAAGATAACGGCACTATCTGGCTTGAATTAGACTGCGACTACCCTGCATTATTTGTTGAACCCCAACTTGAATGCCAAGGCCGCTTTAGCGACAGCAGCTTTACTTTATTGCCAAGCGCTATTACGGGCACTAAACATCGCATTCAGTATATTGGTGACTGTAATTTTGAAACAATAAAACAGCAGTTAACCGTATATCATCTTCGAGGTACCTATTAATTTATAAAACATAACCAATAAATTAAATAACCACCACTAAAGTACGTATATATTTATATGCGTACTTTAGTGCAGCTATTATTTATTAATATCGTGGCATTATTTTATATTTAACAATAAAGTGAGTTAACCCCAGTAATAATAAAACAATTACAATAAAAATAACATTTGCGACTCTGCTCAAGTTTATTTAACTAAAAACAAACAATAGTAGTTAATATATTCACTCTGCTTTACATCATGCTTAATACGGAATTAATACCCTACATTTATAACAAGGAATATTCATGATCATAAATAAAGCGCATACGTTAACGGTAGCAATATTGGCGGCATTATGTACCCCAACCACTTTTGCCGCAGAAAAAAACCAATTAACCATAGTGGCTGATTTTTATCCCACGATGATACGTAACTTTAACCCTTACCTTGCAACCAATTTACGTACCACGACCGACTTTATTTATGAGCCTTTAGTTGTTTTTAACCAAATGCACGGCAACAAACCCGTGATGCGATTAGCTAAAAACTACTATATGTCTGACGATCTCACCCAAGTAACATTTGAAATTCGCGAAGGCGTTAAATGGTCAGATGGCACCCCGTTTACTGCTGATGATGTAGTGTATTCATTCCAATTAATTCATGACAAGCCAGAGCTTGATCCGAAAAGTATGGATCGCTGGATCAAAAGTGTTCGCCAACAAGACAACAAGGTCATTTTCGAATTAACCGAAGCGAACTCTAACTTACCGTTTGAAATTTCAACTATTCCGATTGTGCCTAAACACATTTGGAAAGATATTGAAAAACCTGAACTATTTACTAATGAAAACCCAGTAGGTTCAGGTCCATTTACCGAGATTGATACCTTTACGCCACAATTGTATGTCCAATGCCGTAACCCTAATTACTGGGATAACGACAACCTTGAAGTCGACTGTTTACGGGTACCACAAATTGCCAATAATGATCAGCTGTTAAATAAAATAATCAAATCAGAGCTTGATTGGACCAGTGCTTTTATTCCTGATGTTGATGCCCTATATTCAGCCCGTAATCCAAATCATAAATACTGGTATCCTGCGGCAAGTACCCAATCTTTTATGATGAATTTTAAAACACCGCATCCTGGTAATAACGAAGCGATTAATACCCTTGATTTCCGTCGCGCGTTATCAATGGCAATCGATCGCCAGAAAATCATTGATGTTGCTTTTTATGGCAACGGTATTGTTAATGATTACGCATCAGGCTTAGGTAAAGGCTTAGAGTTCTGGGCTAACCAAGATATTTATAATCAATACAAAGGTTTTAACACTTACAACATTGATAATGCCAAAGCACTGTTAGCCAAAGCGGGCTTTAAAGACATTGACGGTGATGGTTATGTTGAAACCCCAACCGGTAAAAAAATAGAGATTGCGATTCAATCACCAACAGGTTGGACTGACTTTAATAATACGGTGCAGCTTGGGGTTGAGCAGCTACAAATGGCAGGTATTGATGTTAAAGCCAAAACCTCTGACTTTGCGGTATATAACCAAGCGATGACCAATGGTACTTATGATATGGCCTACACTAACTACTTTAACGGTGCCGACCCTTACCGTTACTGGAACAGTGCCTATCATTCACGTTATCAAGAAGGTGCGAGCATGCCTCGTTTTGCAATGCACTTCTTTAAAAATACCGATCTCGATCAATTACTGGATAACTTCTATAAAACAGCTAATCAAGACCAACAAAAAGTCATCGCGCATAAGATCCAAAAGATTATTGCCGAAAACCAAATCACTATTCCAGTCATGTCAGGCGTCGATGTCTACCAATTTAATGAAAGCCGTTATACCGGTTGGTGGAGCACTGACAATCCGAAAGGTCGTCCTTTAGCATGGGCGGGCGTCCCTGAGCGTTTATTACACGTATTAGATTTAAAACCAAAAGCATAATAACAATCATGCCGTCATCTTTACGATGACGGTATTTATTAGGCGGTGATAAATAGCTGACTTTATTCATTCCGCGGTTATTTAACGGCATCATTTTTAAATTCAGTACTATTTAAATATCAATTAAAATCTTTAGTAGGAATAAATACGATGGGCTTTTTCTTTCGGCGATTATCTTTTTATTTTATCGCGTTATTATTTGCAGCAACATTAAACTTTATATTACCTCGCGCCATGCCAGGTGATCCTGTGACGATGATGTTTGCTAATGCGACCTCCCATGTTAGCCCTGAACGTATTGAAGCGATGAAGAAGCTGCTCGGTTTTGTGGATGGACCATTATATGAGCAATATTTTTCGTATCTTGCCAATATATTTACCGGCCACTGGGGAACATCAATAAAGTTTTATCCGTTATCGGTTAATGATCTTCTTGGCGGAGCCATTGGCTGGTCATTATTTCTCACGGGTACGGCGGTTATTTTATCGTTTTGTCTTGGTTCGGTTATGGGTATTTTTGCCGCTTGGCGTCGAGGCAGTTATTACGACACCTTTATCTCACCGAGTACGCTAGTGGTGCAATCTATCCCTTCAGTGGTTATTGCAATGCTCGTAATGTTTACCTTTGCCATTGGCTTAGAGTGGTTTCCTATTGGTAATGCGTACACCTCAGGCACCACGCCTGATTGGTCAAGTTGGGCGTTTTATAAAGATGTCATGTATCACGCTGCCCTGCCGTTGTTATGTGCCACCGTCAGTCAAATTGGTGGCTTTCTAATTAGCATGCGTAACAACATGATCAACCTCCTTAACGAAGACTTTATCACCATGGCGAAAGCCAAAGGATTAAGTGAGCATAGGGTTATTTTTAACTATGCTGCCCGTAATGCGATGCTTCCAAGTGTCACGGCTTTATCAATGGCGCTTGGTACGGCAATCAGTGGTCAGTTAATTGTTGAAATGATCTTTAACTATCCCGGTCTTGGAACGGTGTTATTAAACGCGATTCACGCCCGTGACTACCAAGTATTACAAGGCCAATTATTACTGATGACCTTATTTATGTTGTTCTTTAACTTTATGGCCGATCTATTAATTGTGCTGTTAGACCCACGCCTGCGTACTGGAGATCGATAACATGAAAGGGATTATTCAATTATTAGTCCGTAACCCTAAATCGTTAACCGGATTATGTATTTTAGTGATGTTTGTGTTAGCGGCTATTTTTGCGCCATTGATTACAGATCACGCGCCTGATAGAGGTACTGGTAACCCTCACGAATATCCAGCTTTTGTGGTTAAAGCGGCACAAACTAACCCTGATGGTTGGATTGCGAAAAACTTAGCCACCAATAAACGTACCTTGTTAATGTCGAAAAAAGCCGATCATATTCTAGGTACTACCCGTATGGGACGTGATGTATGGTCACAATTAATTTACGGTGCTCGTACCTCCCTCGCTGTGGGTTTAGGCGCTGGTATTTTAGTGTGTTTTCTAGCGACCTTAATTGGGGTTTCCGCTGGCTATTTTGGTGGCAAGGTCGATGAAATACTCACCGCAGCCATGAATATCATGTTAGTGATCCCTCAATTACCGCTGCTGTTTATTATTGCGGCGTTTATTGGTCAGGCAGGGCCATTTACGATTGCGATAGTGATCGCCATTACTTCATGGGCATGGGGTGCGCGGGTGGTGCGATCTCAAACATTATCTTTACGCGAAAAAGAGTTTATTCGTGCCGCAGAAGTATTAGGTGAATCACCGTGGCGCATTATCGCCGTTGAAATTTTGCCGAACCTGATGTCAATTGTTGGCGCGAGTTTTATTGGTTGTGTGCTACTCGCGATCATGACCGAAGCCAGTTTATCGTTCCTTGGTCTTGGCGATCCTAATGCAATCAGCTGGGGCGTGATGTTATATAACGTTCAAACTTCTTCGTCGATGCTGATTGGCGCATGGTGGGAAATTCTCGCACCTTGTGTCGCGTTAATCTTTATCGCGATTGGTTTGTCGTTATTAAACTTCGCTGTCGATGAAATCGCTAACCCACAATTACGCTCTCACAAAGGCATGCGCCGCTGGCAACAACATAGCGATGCCAACCTTGTTCAAACTCAAACCGAAATGCCACACCCTATTACTGATGGCGGAACCAAATAATGACAACCTCTTTATTCACCATAACCTTAGCGCGTACTCAGCAATCCGATCCATTAACTCGTCGTCTGCATCTCACCCTTAGCAGCAGCCATAAGTTAACCGTTAATCAAGATGTCTGTGATTACGATGCCGAGATCAGCAAGCAGGCGATTACGGTTGCCGACATCCAAGATATTGGCTATTTAATCGCGACCACATTTAGC
The DNA here is from genome assembly GCA_947039005.1 of uncultured Photobacterium sp. GTDB lineage: Bacteria > Pseudomonadota > Gammaproteobacteria > Enterobacterales > Vibrionaceae > Photobacterium. The sequence goes on along the minus strand of CAMQXY010000051.1, from coordinate 4,516 downwards.
AACGCTTCCACGCTCCAGTTATCCATTGATGACAACATTGCTGCTCAATATAGCCACCAGCAGTGGTTCAAGTGGCTGTCTTTTGGACTCGCGTTATCAAACTATAATTATCGCCACAGTGATAGTCCCTTGTTACAACCAATCGTGGCAAACTTTAGCTTATTAAATGCCACAAACGAGGATAACTGCGCCTTTGAAAACGGAAAAATACTCGCTTACAGTCAATTAATTTCCCGTGAGTTAATGAATAAACCGGGTAATGTTATTTATCCACAATCCTTTGTCGAGGCCGTTGAAGCATTAGCGATTAATAACATTGAATTATCGTACCTTGATGAGGCGATGATGCTTGAACAAGGCTTTGGCGGCTTAATGAGTATCGCTCAAGGCAGTGATCGTGAAGCGCGGTTATTGTGCCTTGATTATCATCCTCAACACCCTCAATTTACGGTTGCGTTAGTCGGTAAAGGGGTTACGTTTGATTCTGGCGGGATTAGCATTAAACAACCGCGTTATATGAGTACCATGAAAGTCGATATGGGTGGTGCTGCCGCCGTTGTTGGCGCACTTAATGCCATTGCGCAACTGCAATTACCCATTAGAGTGATTGGTTTGTGTGGTCTGGTTGAAAATATGCCATCAGGAAAAGCGATAAAACCCGGTGATGTGGTGACTATGCTCAATAAAACCAGTGTCGAAATCATTAGCACAGATGCCGAAGGTCGAATGGTATTGGCTGACGTACTTCATTATGCCCAGCAACACTATCAACCAGATTATTTAGTCGATATTGCGACCTTAACCGGAGGCACTGGGATTGCACTCGGTAAGGCTTATGCTTCATTAATGGGCAATAATGATAACCTGATTGCTGATGCTCAAATTGCAGGTCAAGCGTGTTCAGAACCGTTATGGCCAATGCCAACAGGTGGCATGTTTACCACCGCACTTGAAAGTGATTTTGCCGATTTACGCCATGGTAGCGAAGAGCCTGATGGCAGCCCATGTGTCGCGGCAACATTTTTATCGCACTTTATCCAACCTGATCAAAAATGGATCCACATTGATTCAGCCGCCATGTCACTCGGTATGAATCACCGTAAAATTTACAGCAAAGCCACCACTGGCTACGGCACTCTCTTATTAACTGAACTCTGCCAACAACTGATCGTGCAAGATCAGTTGCATAAATAACAAGGACGTCAAATATGATCTTATTAGCAAACTCAGAAGCTTATCCTGGCATTGAAGCCTCAGCTCGTCGCCTCCAAGCGGGTGAAGAAGGCTTACGCGCATTGGTTGAAGGCATTAAACTGGTTGAGTTAGATCCTCGCGTACGCACCGTCGGTTATGGCGGTTGGCCGAACGTATTAGGTGAAATGGAATTAGATGCTTCAGTAATGGACGGTGATAGCTTACGCACAGGCGCAGTTGGAGCATTAAAAGGCTATATTCACCCGATTGAAGTCGCCTACAGCGTGATGACCGATCTTAACCATGAAATTTTAGTCGGTGAAGGCGCGGCTATTTTTGCCAATGAAATTAATGCGGTCGCTGGTAATAACCTCATCGAAGATTCAAAGCAGGTATGGTGGGAAAAGTTAGAACAAGCGATGACCCCAGAGCAACAAGCAGCGTTTCCTAACGTGCCGCTTGCGCCACTGTCTAACAATGCCACCGATCCGGAACGTGTACGAGATACAACGGTATTTCTGAGCAGTGATATTAATCATAAAATTACCGCAGCTACTTCAACATCAGGCTGGGCATGGAAATACCCCGGTCGTTTAGGTGATAGTCCTATTATTGGTGCTGGATCTTATGCTGATAGCCGTTATGGCGCGTGTGCTTGTACTCATACGGGAGAAATGAGTATCCGCTGTTCAACAGCACATGCAGTAGTGTTATATATGAAAATGGGTATGACACTTGATGAAGCAGTCTATGAAGCGATTCGAGATCTCGATTATCTCAAAGATGGTTATACCGAAGGCGTTACTATTCATGCGATTGATTGTCATGGCAATCATAAAGTGGTGAGCTTAAATTGCCCAGGTAATATTACCTATTGGTTGTGGCAAACAGGAATGGATAAACCACAAGAACGTCAAGCAGAAGTGATCATGACCAAATAACAATATAATTACTACTCAACTAACAACACCCTGCCGTGATCTCACTTGCAGGGTGCCATTTTTTAGAGCTACCATTGCTTAATTTTGTTAAGTAAAAATCCCCACAATTTTTGCCATATTATATCGAGTTGATTATAAGGCACATAATCATAACGAAATGCTTGGCTATCATCCTCTGCAATACTTTTCACGTATTGTTTATTACCCGTGCTGACAATTTTCGTAAAACCACACGTATACGGTGACACTTCACGCTCAAGAAAACGTAAAGCTTGGCGAGGATCTGAAGTTACTTTAACAATATCAGGATGATGAGATAAACCATGAGTGATCCTTAACTTAAACCTTGTCATTGTTGCTGTCCTTGAAACGATTGAGATGATCAACAACCGTGAAAATGGAAATAGAAAAAGGGCGTTGAAATAAAATATACTCGCTCTTGTTTCTTTTAAATATCAGCAATATGTTTCAATTTGTATAAAAGATAAGAAGTTGTAACAAAACCGATGGTTAAACAATAATATACTGAGAATTCTTAACAATAAGCCATAGATAACCCGTTAAATTAACTAAATTTTCATATATTGTTACCATAAAGTGGCTCAACTTATGCCTATACCTCATTATTTTATACCAACATTATTATGCTGTAGTGTATTCATCCTCAGTGGTTGTAATGACGATAATACTAACAGTACACCAATCCCAGAAGAATCCGATTCGGTTTTAGCCGTCACCGACGATAACTGTGATGTCGATAATTTCCAATTACTTGATTTTACACCGTGGCAACGAGAGAACGGCTATTGGGTTGGTGAATATACCTTACTTGGCGCTGACGGCACACCACAGGTATCTAGTCGCTGGCCTTACCGTTATGATAATTATAAAGGCTTTATTCATTTAGAAGTGATTGGAAACGCGATTAAACAACGAAATGTGTTTTTATACCCGCCCAAATTAGCAGAATTATGTGATGCAACCACCGAGGCACTTGGTAATGGTCTGTGTGGTATCAATGGCAATGAGAAAATATTCAGTGCCGATCAAAAAGCCACTGATTGCAGTGGTAACATTTCAGGTCCATTTGAATCATTTGGTATGACATTAGATACTAATACCACCCTTATCGGCGATGATACCGTACTTTACCAAGTGCGTATGCCTGATGGTAGTATCATGCAAAATCAACTTACTACTCTACCGCCTAACGACACCCGCGTTCGTACTGCTCAAGGGTTTTTCAACGGTAATCCAACTTATGCCAGTTATTACCGTGAGCGTAAAGTCACTCAAGAAGAGTTTTTCCAATTACTCACTGCTGCACGTGTTGAATACAACATTCTCGAAACGGATCACTGTGGTTACGATAATACTAACCAGCCGAGTCAAACCACCTGTGATGAGCATTTTGGGTTAGATCTTTCAGCAGAGTAATAATAAAAAAGCGTGCGCTTAGATCACTAAGAGCACGCTTATTTGATAACTATTAATCTATTGGCTAATTAATTAAAATGTCGCCTGCAACGCTTGCTTCTTATCACCTGTCATCACAAACCGTAGTTCACCACCGGCTTTAATATCGCTGTGTTTAAAGGTTAAGTTAGCACCTAACTCTTGACCATTAATGGTGACTGACTGCACGTATTTATTCACTGGGCTATTATTATCAGCCACAATAGTAAATTCACCGCCTTTCACATCAATGGCGACTTTATCAAACAATGGACGTCCAATTGAATAAGTAGGATCGGCTGGCGTGACTTGATAAAAGCCCAATGCACTCATGATGTACCATGCAGACATTTGACCGACATCTTCATTACCAATCAAACCTGTTGGCTCGGTGGTATAGAACTGATTCATGATTTGATCTAAATATTCTTGTGCTTTCCATGGCTCATCGGTCAAATTGTACAAATATGGAATATGGTGGGATGGCTCATTACCATGCATATATTGACCAATGTAACCGGTTAAATCAGGCAGTTCCTCACCGGTATTTGAAGAACGGGCGGTAAATAATTCATCTAAATCTTCACGGAATGATTTCTCTGGTGTCATATCCGGTTTATTTTGCGCAACATCAGCGGCATAAATTTCTTGTTTTAGACGCTCAAAATCGTGCATTGGCTGGAACTTCCACTGCCATGCATTGCCTTCAGTAAAGGCAAATTCATCCACAAAATACGGGTCAAATGGCAATAATGGGCATTGCTCCATTTCTTTACTACTGCCGTCAGTTTGTACCACATCTATCATCACACATTCATCTTTGCGCGATTCATCAATAGGTTGATTAAATTGTGAGGCGGGTTTATTCGGGCTAACACTTAATGGATGGTTTTTAGGGCGTAAAAATGCCGTTTCTTTATCCCAGT
>CAMQXY010000050.1 GCA_947039005.1 uncultured Photobacterium sp. | reverse complement strand
AGCAAGTTCATCACCCGCAAGATACTGATTAAATAACGCTGTCAATTCTGCTTTTGATACTGTCACTTGGGTATCAGTTTTAATATCGCGTAAATCTACCATAAAGCCAGTAAACTTATCTTTAATCTCAGCCACTATATCCAAGTTTAAAAAGTTCTCTGGGTTATATAGCGCATTATGATCACCGCGCTGTTTATCAACCACAAATGACGCTTCAGTCAGATTAATGATCGATGCTGACTTATCACACTTACGTAAGCATTTATCATCAAAACGCTTTTTCTTACAGCCAATTGTTTGATGGAATAAACACTGACGGCTCATTAGCAACATCATCGGATGATAAATACTGTAATACAATTCAAACCCAGCAGGTGCAACAATGGGTTTAATTTGCGAACGTTTAATCTCATTGGAAATAAACGCCCCTACACAACCAAACTCTTGCTGTAAGCATTCAAGGCTCAAGCTATTACTGATATTCATTTGCGGACCCGCAATCCACGCTAAGCCTAACTGATGCGCTGCATACCCCACGCCACTATTATTAGTCACAAGACGAGAAGGTTTAACTTGATCAAGGAACGTCACTGCCGCTTGATAGTTATCACCCAGTAAAATCGCAGGGAACCAAGGAATAAGATGCGGATTTTCTTGGAACAGACTAACTAATTTTAGCCCTTCCATTGTCATCGCTTCTGGCAATTGATAATACACTGCGGTATCTGGTTGACTCACAGCTTCAATATCTGCCGGGTTAGCAATTAATACTGATAACCGTGGCATCATCGCAGCGAGAGGCTTACGGACAACTTTAGGTAACTCAAACGGCTCCACCAGCGGCTGATCACCATTTAATACACATGCAATTTGATCGCGCATGTAAGTTAATTCTTTAAATGGCACCACAACGCCTGTTGCCAGCTGACTCAAATCCATTGGTGCTAATAAATACTCACCATTATTTAAGCTACGGAAACGTTTTTCAAAACAATCGCTATCAAGCACCGTATTATCAGACTGTCGTAATATCGACGTAGAAGCGACTTCAAACTGCTGTAATGGCGTTGTTACACGAATAATAAGCGGTTGCTCAACTTGACCTATAATCGTCAGCTCTAATGCTAATAAACTAATGTCTAAATCTGCAATTCGTTCTTCAACGGTTTGGATAATAGTGGTTTTATCATCATATAACTTTCGTTTAACCGCTTGAATTTCTGTCTCAGATTTAGCCTCAGCAATCAGTGCAAAGTGATCAACAGAGTTATCTCGTGGATTATCAATAAACATCGCTTTATTGATATCACCCATTAAATATGAGTTTGAAAAATCACGGTTAAATACAGTATATAACTCACGTGTATCTGCCAATAATGGCTTCTGAGTACAATAATTTTCTAACTGACGGCTCCAATTATCAACCACGGTATAAACGTAATGTGATTTTTTGATGCGTCCTTCTACCTTCAATGAATAAACCCCAGCATCCGCTAAAGCTTCTAGATTTGAAAATGCAGAATTGTCTTTCATATTCAGCGGGTAATCTTTACCTGCCGCTGTTGTCTGATATTGATCACGACAAGGCTGGCTACAACGTCCACGATTACCTGAATTACCATTTTTAGCCGAACTGATATAACACAAACCAGAAAAACCAATGCAATATGAGCCATGGACAAACACTTCCATTAACACATTATGTTGATGTCCAAATTGTGCTAACTGCTTTATCTCTTTGATATTAAGTTCACGCGATAAATTTACGCGGCTCGCATTAAGCTGCCCCATAAATAAAATTTGGCCTTCATTATGGCTATTAACTTGCGTTGAAGCATGGACATCAAGTGTTGGAAAATGTTGCTTAATTAAGTGAAATAGCCCTAAATCTTGTAAGATAACACCATCAATTTTAGTGTTAACCAATTTATTCAATAATCGAATAACGGCTGGAATTTCACTTTCAAGGATCATGATATTGAGCGTAAGAAAAATCTTACAATCACGTTGATGCGCAACACGAACAATACCGTTTAAATCTTCAAAGGTAATATTAGTTGCACGATTACGGGCATTAAAATTATCTAGTCCACAATAAATAGCATCTGCACCCGCGACGATAGCCGCTTTAATCGACTCTATATCGCCACCAGGAGCTAACAACTCAAAATTACTTCTCATCGCGTTATTACCCATTTATAACCGTGCCTTTAAAAAACGTACCTATATTTTGTGTGGCTATTCTACCCATGAGGGCGATTAAGTCCAATTTTGAGAGTTCACTCACATCTTACCGTGGGCATTAGTGGCTCTTTATCCGTAAACAATTTTTGCAAATATTCCTTCTTTAAATAAATATCGATACTATGACTATATTCAAATCATTTACTGATTTATCGTAACAATAAGGATAAGAACAATAATGACGACTCAACAACCACAACTAACAGAGACACAAAAATCAGCCATTGAAGAAATGGTGATTAACCGTGTAAATGCAATGAACAACGATGCTGTTTTATGTGAAGCGATTGATAATAAAGTGCACAACATGGAAGAACATTTAAAAGCTTACTTTCAGGAGCGATTTCATTTCCACAGCAATAAAGCATAATAAAAAATAGCCAAAACAGTTTAAAAAACAGTCATTAACTGATCACTTCATTTGAGTTCCGATGGCACTCATTAGTGATCAGTTTTTTTATTATGTCTCATACTACTGATCTTTCTCCCACTGAAACAACATCATTAAAACCAAATTAATTTACATCTAAAAAACAAAAAACAGACAATTAATACACGTAATAACCACAATGAAGCAAAAAACACCAGCTATTAGTTATAACCCATAGAATGTCACTGTTTATTGTGTAAAATATAGTCTTTTGCACTCCAACGTTGTTTTTACCATGATTGATTTAAATATATTACCCCTCTACCTAACTGCTGTGATCGCCTTACTGCTTATTCCCGGACCAGACATGCTACTTATTGCAAGTTCAAGCTTAACTTACGGTCGTAAAGTCGGTATTTATGCCAGCCTCGGTAATGCAACATCCGGTATTTTACTCACTATTTTAGCCGCACTTGGGGTATCAGCACTTATAGCAATGAACCCAATCGCATTACATGTTTTACGCTTAGTCGGTGGCGCGTATTTATTAAAAATGGGCTGGGATTGTATGCGCACTCACCCTGATGATGCGCCTCAAGAATTAGAACATTCAAATAAAATGGCATCAATATTATATCGCCGCGCAGTATTTACTAACCTGCTCAACCCTAAGGCATTAATTTTCTTTGTTTTGTTCCTACCACAATTTGTTTCAACCCACGTTGCAACATCATCAGGTGAACAAATGCTCATTCTAGGGTTACTGCTTAATGTTTTAGGGCTATTATTTAATCTATTTCTAGTAACAACTATTGGGGTTTTTGGTCAATCATTACTAAAGAATGAAAAATTCCGTAATAACCAGCATAAATTTATGGGATTAATCTTCTTTGTACTTGCTATTTGGCTTTTAGCATCACAGTTACCAACTCCACCGAGCATGTAATCTATTATTGATAACTATGTTTTCAACAAAAAAAATGCCATTTATGACAATGGCATTTTAAAAAAATTCGATAGTTAGATGAAAAAACCGACTAAAAATAGAGTATTAGATAAAATAAATGAATAGGTAACAATTTCAACTTATATGAGAATAATTCATCTCTAAAATTTGACTTGAATTTCACACTAAAAAACCTCATATACATACCTTATAGATGTGCTGCGCACACTTACCTTTGCATTTCTTTTATTTAATGCGCATCACAACATTACGCCCAGTATGTCGGGCGCATTAAGGATTATTATGATTACTCACGTTGGCATTATTGATCAAGATCCAGTCCGTCTGATTACTCCATTATTAGACGAAGCAGTACCAGCCGATAAAATGGTATTTATTGGTACTGAAAAACAGCAAAAACAATATGATAGACTTGCATCTATTTTAACATCACGTAACATTATTGTTGAATTTTTCATTATTCCCGACATTATTAATGTCACTCAAATTCGACAACGTTTAAACCAACTTGCAGACCAATTAAAGCAAGACAGTCGTGATGTGTGGTTTAATGCAAGTTGTGGTTTACGTCATCGTTTATTATCGGCTTATGAAGTATTCCGCACTTTCGGTTGGCCTATCTACGTCATTGAACCTTTCAGTGATGAAATGTGCTGGTTATTCCCCAATGACCGTGAGCAACAACAAGTTCAAGACCGTATTCAAATTTCTGATTATCTTACTATTTTTGGTGCTCGCTGTGAGCTTTCAGATAACCCAATGCCAGAATCGCTTAACGACCAGTTATGGGAACTAGGCCAACGTTGGGCAAGCTCTGCACTTGAATTAGGTCCTGGTTTAGCGACACTTAATTACCTTGCAACCACGTGTCGTAAAGAACAAATATTGCATGTTGAACTCAGTGAGAAACAACAAGGTTATAAAGAACTAGGGACTTTACTAACAGACTTAGAAGAAACAGGTTTAGCGACATACCGCGATGGTATTTTAACGTTTAAACACGAAGAAGCGCGTCGATTTGCGAATGGTGAATGGTTAGAAAGCCTAGTACACAGTACAGTTCGTGCTATTCAAAACGAATTACCAACCATTCAAGATCATTCATTAGGTGTACAGGTTTACCGTAAAATTGGTGAGCGTGAAGTCCGCAATGAACTTGATGTCGCGACCATTGTTAATAATAAGCTCCATATCATTGAGTGTAAGACCAAAGGTATGCGAGATGATGGCGATGATACCTTATACAAACTGGAATCATTACGTGACCTTTTAGGTGGCTTACAAGCGCGTGCAATGCTTGTCAGCTTCCGTCCTCTACGTCACCATGATCTAGTTCGCGCTCAAGATTTAGGACTTGCCATTATTGGTCCAGATCAGCTTGGTGAGTTATATACTCATCTTTATGAGTGGCTCAAAGGGGCTGGCGGTCAAGCACATAATCCTGCTTAATTAACTCACACCCAGATCAAAAAAGGCCTTATTTAAGGCCTTTTTTATTTCACTAAAATCTTGAGAGTCGCTTAATGTTATTTGGCGTCGCTTATCCAAGCCGATTAAAAACAATTCCTGCCGCTTGTGCCTTTTGTGTGTGATGCTGTCCATCATCTAACACTAATGTCACTGTCGTGGTATTTTCACTTACTGTTGCAATAATATCTCTTACAACAAACACATCATCTAAGTAAGCAATTTTCATCTGTAATACAGGCGAAATCGGCAATGAAATCGTATCTTGACGTCCATTTGAAAATATAATTTTATAATCAATCATGTTTATAACTTCACTAAGCTCAACGAAAGACTATTCTACATCAAAATAGAACCAATAGTTAAATTCCTAAAATAGCTTTTTATTTAAGAATATTATTATCCCTTTAAAATAAAAAAGCCGAGAGTAATATTACTCTCGGCTTTAAATATATAAATTAAACGGATTACTTCGTTAGCATCTGACGAGCAGCTTCAACTACAATCTTAATTGAGCGAGCTTCAGTTGCTTTTAATGTTGCGTGATCAGGTGTTTCTTTTTGAGTACGGTTAATAATAACACCCGCAACACAACCTGCACGTAAACCAGAACTTGCACACATGGTTAATAGTGTTGCAGATTCCATTTCAAAGTTAAGTACACCCATTTCTTGCCACTCTTTCATAGAGCCTTGGAAACGACGTACTACACGACCAGAGAATGTATCGTAACGCTCTTGACCTGGGTAGAAAGTATCACTAGAAGCCGTTACACCAGTATGTACTGTTGCACCAGCATCATCACATGCTTGCTTCATTGCTGTCGCTACAGTGAAATCAGCAACCGCTGGGAATTCCATTGGAGCAAAGTGAAGGCTTGCGCCATCAAGACGAACAGAAGCTGTTGTTACAATCATATCACCAGGGTTGATATTAGGCTGAATAGCGCCCGTTGTACCTACGCGAAGGAAAGTATTAACACCAAGTTGTGCTAACTCTTCTACTGCGATAGACGTTGAAGGACCACCGATACCCGTTGAACAAATAACAACAGACTTACCATCTAATTGCGCACGGTATACTGTGTATTCACGCGCACTTGATAGGAACTCAGGGTTTTCCATTAAGTTGGCAATTTTTTCTACACGAGCAGGATCACCAGGGATAATCGCTAATTCAGCGCCGTTAAGATCAGCTTTATTAACACCAAGGTGGAACACTTTATTGTCAGACATAATGATACCCTTTAAATTTAATCGCTCTGATTGTAGGAACAGAGATGGATAATTATCGTTAATTATTGTGCTTTTGATAGTAAACATAGTTTCGCAACATAATAACAACGTCTATCAAAATCTTTTCTAAAGATAACGGAAGCGGAGACTCTTTTTAGTGAGTTAAATCACATTAACTGAAAGCAATGAAATTTTTAGTTACAAATTAACCAGACATAGATCACAACAAAACGTTTCCCTATCGAATTCATCACAAAAATTAGCAACGTCCTTATAACGTTTAGCGCAATCATTTCGTGGCGAATATAATGAGAAAAAAATATAATGAAAAAAAAAGCAGAATGGTGTTTAACCCATTCTGCTTATCGTGATTATGCTAACAATACTATGCTAACAATATTAATTGTATTAACGTGGCTATTCTTTTGGCTTAAAACGTAATAAACGTAAGGCATTTAATGTCACTAATGCCGTTGCACCACTATCAGCTAATACTGCAACCCACAATCCCGTAACCCCCATGATGGTTGTCACTAAGAAAATACCTTTAAGACCCAGAGCAAGACCGATATTCTGACGAATGTTATTCAATGTTGCTCGTGATAATTCAATCATCACAGGCAACTCAGATAAACGGTTATGGGTAATAGCAGCATCTGCAGTTTCTAATGCCACATCAGTACCACCACCCATTGCAATACCGATGGTTGCGGTTTTCATTGCAGGCGCATCGTTAATACCATCACCCACCATCGCCACACTGCGTACATCATTCAGCTTACGAATTTCAGTAACTTTATCAGCAGGTAATAAACTGGCGCGATAATCAATATTGATTTCTTTCGCAATCGCAGCAGCTGCTCGTGCATTATCACCCGTCAGCATTACTGATTTAATACCCAACTGATGAAGCTTTTCAATCGCAATTAAGGCATCTTCACGTAAATTATCCCGCCATGCGACTAACCCTACAGGTTGTGCATTACGAACGGCAACCACTAAGGTTTTACCTTCATCTTCTAACGCTGTAGCTTGTTGCTGTTGCGCGGCTGTCAGCACAATATCGATAGGTAAACGATCAGCGGCACATAATAAGAACTTATCACCTTCCGTTATACCTTGAATACCGCGACCGACTAAGGTTTCACGTTCGGTCGCTTCAACTACCGATAACTGCTTTTCTTGAGCACGATTAACCACCGCTTTGGCTAATGGGTGTAATGATCCCGCTTCAATAGCAGCAGCTTGACGTAATAATTTCTCGTCATCGTTATCCCAACAAATCATATCCGTCACCACAGGTTTACCTTCCGTTAGCGTACCTGTTTTATCAAATGCGACCACTTCAATATGACCCAATTGTTCTAACGCAGCACCACCTTTGATAAGTGCACCACGACGTGCAGCCGCAGCTAAACCTGATGTGATCGCTGCCGGTGTTGAAATAACCAATGCACAAGGACAAGCAATCAACAGTAAAGCCAGCCCTTTATAAATCCATTCATCCCAAGATTGACCAAATACCAGTGGTGGAATAATAACCACCAGCGCAGCTAATAAAATCATGCTTGGCGTATACCAACGGCTGAATTTATCAAGGAAACGTTCTAATGGTGCTTTACGTGATTCAGCATCTTCAATCATATGTAAAATACGATCGATGGCATTATCACCTTGGGCTGAAATAATGGTTAAACGCACCACTTTATCGGCAGCCATGCTACCCGCCATGACTTTTTCACCCGGTGTACGTTCAACAGGAACAGACTCTCCTGTTAAGGCACTTTCATCAAAACTGGCGATAACATCTAAGACTTGACCATCAGCAGGTAAACGTTCACCTGGCACCACTTCAATCACATCACCGGGTTTTAATTCAGCGGCAGATCGTTTGGTTTTACTGCCATCGGCTAAAATAACCATTGCTTCTTCTGGTACTAAAGCCATTAATGCTTTTACGCCACTACGCGCACGAGAAGCGGCATAACCTTCTAACTGTTCACCAATAAGGAACAGAAAAATAACCATCGCAGCTTCTGCTGTTTCACCAAGATATAACGCACCAATGGCGGCAACAGACATTAATGTTTCAATAGAAAAAGGCGTGCCTGATTTGGTTAAAACAACCGCTTTTTTCAATATAGGGAATAAACCGACTATCGTTGTCAGCGTGAAAGCGAATAGCCCAGCTTCTGCTGAAACTGTTTTATTTAATATAAAAGAAATCACCATCATCAATGCGATAACTATCACAGACAAATGCTGAATCAAGAAAGATTGGGTCGGTAGGTCAGCAGCTTTCGTTGTTGTAGAAACTAACGTAAAGCCGGTTTGTTTAGATTTGTTTTCGATTTCAGATTTTAGCGTTTTAGAATCAACCTGCTGATTATCATTAATATTAACAATCAGTTTTTCAGTCGCAAACATCACTTTTGCCGTATCGACAGCGGGTAATGACATAATAGATTTTTCAAGTTTAGCCGCACAGCTAGGACAATCCATGCCTAACACTTTCCAGCTAAAGGTTTGTCCATGAGCGCTATGGGTTAACGATGCTTCTAATGCTAATTCTTGTTCTTTACTCATGGTTGGTGCAGAGCAGCATTGACCACTATGATCGTGGCTACTATGGTCATGATCGCTATGATCGTGGCTACTATGATCGTGTTCATGATGATGCGTGTTATTGGCATCTGAACTATGTTGATGTGTATTTTTTAATACTGGTTTATCACTGGCTGCAACATGTGCACCAGTAATGGTAAAGCTATTTTTTTTTGTTACTGGATGGATCGCATGACGGGTTGTCGTTGAGCAACAACCACCAGCCGCGGGACCTTCAGTATCATTATCACCACATCCTTCAGAATCTTTGTTACTTGAACAACAATCAACACTTACGCTTGAACAGCAATCACTCGTTGCAGCAACCACAGTAACGGTCGCTTTATTAGCAACCGTTGATTTTGCAGTATGAATATGGTCTTTTTTATTATTACATTGAGCACACATATCGTTCTCCTTGGGTGCTATTAGGTTTTACTATTGATAATTATAAACCTTTGAGTTAAGTCCAAGGTCAAGAAAAATAGTGACCTATTACCATTAACAAATAAGAATAATCATCAAAAATCAGTAAACATCCTCTTACACCCTCAGAGTTAAATTACCGTAACCGCCGTAAAACAGTTGTATTATCAACAATATCACCCCAAAGGGTATAATCTAATCCCATATCAAAAATGTATTCTGTCACTAATGTTCGCACACAGTTAGTAAGCATTTCTGCATCCCATGGCTTTTCAAAGTAACTTTCAATACGGGCTTGGTTGATCGCCGCAATCGTATCTTGATGGGTAGCTTGCCCCGTTAATAGCAGCTTTTTAGTGTGGATAAAGCGACTATCGTTTGCAACCGCAGTCAGTAACTCCACCCCGCTTTTACCTGGCATGACATGATCAGAAATAATAACACCAATAAACTGACCTTCGGCATCGAGCTCATCCATCAAAGCTAATGCTTCATCCGCTGACTCACAATCTTCCAATAAAAAAGAGGGTTCAAATTCAGCCAAATCTTTCAATACAGCACTTAACACTTCACGCTGATCATCAACGCAAATAATTGTGATTTTTTCCATAATAACCATCCTTTACGTTATCGGTAATTTAATTCTAAATGTTGTCCACTGATGATCACTTTTGACTGCAATCGTACCACCATAGCTATTCACAATACGTTGTACTATTGCCAACCCTAAACCTAAACCAAACGATAACCCGCCTTTTTTAGTACTGAAATTAGGATTGAAAATTTTGCGTCGAGTCGCTTCATCAATCATCGGTCCATTATTAGTAATAGTGACTAATAATTTATTTTTCACACTCCGAGTAACAATTTCAATTTGCGGTGCTTCCGTATTTTCCATTGCATCACAAGCATTTTTAATCAGATTCACCCATATCTGCACTAACTCAGTAACGCTTGCCGTTACTGGCGGTAAAATTGCAGGGCGTAATACCACATCAACGTAACGTAAATTACTTTGCAATAATGCCAATGACTTATGCAGCGTATCATTAATATCAACATCAGGTATTCGCGCGTGATCGCCGCCTCCTAACTGTTTGACTGATCGCACAATACTGGCTGCATGTCGTGCAGCAAAACGAATATCACGCAAATCACGACCGCTATCCCAACACACTAACGCAGCATCAATATCGTCAAGCCAATTAGCAGGAACCTCCCCCTTTGGTAATGCACGAGCAAGGGTTCGAGCTTGTTCACGACTCAAGCGATATTGTTGTTGTAATACTTTAGCGCGCTCACGTACTTGTGCCGAACTAATACGTTGTCCATGAGTAATACCATGTTGTAAAAACGGTGTCATTTGCGGCTGGTTATCATCCACAAATTGACTGATAGCCGTTTGAATATTTTCTGTTTTACTGCTAATTACCCCAATGGCATTATTGAGTTCATGTGCAATACCTGCGGCTAATTGACCTAAGGTGGTCATTTGTTCGGTGGCATACAATTTTTGGAGCGCTTTTTCTTTTTCTAGGGCAGCAATCCCCGTTAACATTTGTCGAGTTGCTAACTCATGCACCATCACCGGCATAAATTGCTCAGCTAATGATCCATAATGTTCAGGTTCGACCGCTTGCGTCGTTAGATCAATCCACGCTATTTTACTGTCTTTTTCAGCCACCACCGTCGTTGAAGCAACTAAGGTTTGAGCAAAAAAACTGTGTACCCCAAAGAACATCCCTTCTTTGACGACAAATACTTGCGCACTTAATCCATTTTCTTCACTTTTTAAGTAGCCCGATAGCTCGCCTTGCTTAACCCAATATAGGCGATCGTTATAGCCCTCTTGACGCAAAACTTCAGTGCCCGCGGCAACAGCCATGGTCGCCATTGGATCTTGAAAATAAGTATCAATGATCCGTCGCAGCGCTTTTGGTTGATTCATGGCATCATCCTTGAATTAAGTCTACTTACCCTTAAATATGATCGATAACTTGTAAGCCCCAAATCATCACAAAACTCAGAGCCACACCCACCACGCCAATAATTACGCCTACTCGTGCCATTTGATTACTTTCAACATGACCCGTTGCATGGGCTAACGCATTTGGTGGTGTACTAATGGGTAATGACATCCCGAGTGATGCAGCAAAAGTCACCACTAAAATCAAGGTTACTTCGCCACCTAATGGAGCCAATGACACCATTGATGTACCCAGTGCTGCCATAATTGGCATTAATAAGTTTGCCGTCGCGGTATGCGACATAAAGTTTGCCATTAATAAACACAGTATCGCTGCACCAAGTAATACGACATACGGCGAGAAAATATCAAATGGAATACTATGTACAACCAATTTTGCTAAACCGGTTTTATCTAAGGCTAAACCAAGCGCAATACCGCCTGACACTAACCACAGAACATCCCATGATATTTTCTTGAGGTCTTCTTTATTAATGATCCCTGTTAACGAGAAAATCGCGACCGGAATTAATGCTACGGTATAAGCATTCATGCCGTGCATAGATCCCATCAGCCACAAAATAATGGTAACGGCAAACGTCACATAAACAGTGATAGCTTTAGGGGTTTTTAGAAACTTACCTTGAATGGTTAACTCAATCGATTGTTGGGTTGCTGGATACATCTTATTAATTAGCCACCATGCAAATACCAATAACACTGCCACAAACGGCACCCCAAAGAACATCCACTCACCAAACGTAATCAGATTTTCGCCAGTAAGATATTTCAATGCAATGGCATTAGGTGGGGTACCAATCGGCGTACCGATCCCGCCAATGTTTGCAGCAACAGGAATACATAATGCGAAGGCTATTTTGCCCGGATCTTTTGCACCAAATAGAGTAATCACTGGCGCTAAAATAGAGAGCATCATCGCTGTAGTAGCAGTATTTGACATAAACATTGAGAAAATAGCGGTAATCAACATTAAACCAAACATGACGTATTTAGGCTGGTGCCCAAAGGGTCTTAATAACACCCGTGCTAAGTTGACATCCAAACGGTATTTAGTTGCCGCCATTGCTAAAAAGAAACCACCTAAAAACAGCATAATTATAGGGCTGGCAAAAGTTGCCATTATTTCACTATAATTCATTAGGTTACCGAAGTGAGGTTGCCCTTCATCAAGCCTAAATAAATACAGACTTTTATCTGATAATAATAATAATTCCAGCACAATAATAACAACAGACGTTGCATAAATAGGAATAGGCTCCATTACCCAACATAATGCCGCTAATAGAAAAATAGCAATAACACGTTGCTGAATTACCGTTAATCCCTCAATCGGAAAAGCGGATGCAGGTAGTAATAAAATAAATAATGGGATCAGAATAGGTATGATGTAGCGAAGATTTTGACGCATAGAGCATTATTCCCTTAAACAATAAATACGCCATCACCTTTATTTTCCTTAAATTAAAGGTGAAGTGTAATGACTAAACTAACACTGCTCATAGTGGTTAATTGCGGTAGCCGCCATTACCACACATTTACAAGCTAATAATTGTTAGTATTATTATTGTCGCTGGCTATGGGTCTTATTTCATCGAGTTAGATCAATAAATCGATGAAATAATCGCTCGTTAGCTAAAATAACGATCACATTCCGACAATAATATTGTCGTTTAGCTGTCCGTTAACATTGATAAAGTGAGTGACATCACACAAATAAGATATCACTCAATAAGCGCTTTTTTATTTTTCTCTTTTTAGTACAGAGCTATCATGATGATGTTCGATCTCAACCGCTAAGGTCTCTTCCAAGACATCTTCTGTCCCCATATAGGTGCGTGATGAACAAAATGGTGCAACAGGTACAGATGGCGTTAATATTTCATGGCTATCTAACTGCTGTTTTTCATGCGCTAGCCCCATCTTCTTAACCTGATGGATCACTAAGCTAAAACCAATAATACCAAACACCACCGATCCCACAGCTTGTCCAATTAAGACCCCACTCGCACCGGCAATATGACCACCAACAAGTACAAATGGGATCGTACCTAGCGTCGCTTTACCCATATTTAAAACAGTTGACCATGTTGGTCGATTGAGGTTATTAAATGCCGCATTAGCTACAAATAATGCGCCATTAAAAATAAACGTAACCGCAATAAAGCTACAGAATACGCCGACAATTTCAGCGGCATCACCTGTAAGACTGAACATCGCTATCAATAAGCCTTGTCCAAACCAAAGTAGAAGTGATATACCAATACAATATGCCGCGGTAAATAACATTGCATCACGTAATATTTGACTGATTCTATCCCAGCGCTCGGCACCAAAATTTTGTCCAATAATCGGACCCACCGCGCCTGATAATGAAAAAACCAATGCAAAACAAACCGGCATAATTCGCCCGATGACCGCATAACCTGCCACAAAGCTCTCACCAAAATGCGCAATATTACTAGTAACAACCGCATTACCAATAGGGGTTGCAGTATTAGTTAATATTGCAGGTAAGGCGATTTTAGCCACTGTCGGCAACGCCAATTTAAAACTGGTAAGATCAGGTTTAGCAATTAATTGATGTTTATAGACCACTGCATACAAAGAAAAACTCATCACGGCTAATCGCGCAAAAACAGAGGCAATAGCCGCCCCTTGCATACCCATTGAAAACCCAAAAATAAGCAGCGGATCTAACACTGCATTGACACCACCACCGATTAACGTGGCAACCATTGAACTTCGAGCATCACCGACACCACGTAATGCGGCACCCGCTGACATAGAAACAGCGATAAGTGGTGCACTTGGCAATAAGATCACTAAGTATTGTGTTGCCGCTTGAGCAACCACACCTTTGGCACCAATTAAATCCAGTAACAGTGGTAATTTCCACAGCATCAGGCAAACCACACTGATACTAATTAATACTGCAAAAATCATCACGTTAGAGGCCATCATCCGTGCCTGTTGACGATCATTTTTGCCTAAAGCACGTGACACTAACGCGCCAGCTGCAATCGATGTGCCGATAGAAATGGAGGTAGAAAAAAAGACTAACGTTCCGGCAAAACCAATCGCAGCAGCGAGTTCTATTTGTCCCAACATACTAATAAAAAGCATGTCGAGTAAATCCACTAAAAACAGTGCCATTAAACCAATAGCACCCGTTCCTGACATCACAACAATGTGGCGCATAATAGAACCAGTTAAAAATTTAGCTTGGCTATTTTCTGCTATATTTTCTTTGTTCACAACGTCTCCAAATATGTATCATAATGTCATAAAATACATACACACCAATAAAAAAATAAAGGCGCTAAATGCGCCCTTTGTTATTACTGTATCTAGTTAATCATTGATCATAATGGATGCTTAAAACAAGCACCAATTTGATTACTGATCGCCGTTAATACATCACGACGAGTAATAACGCCGACCAAACGACCGTCATCAACAACAGGGTAAATTTTTGGCTTTTGCCCAGTCATGGTTTCAGCTAACACGATAATTGTGTCATCACCTGAGACCGTCAATACATCAGTTCGCATACACTCACTCACAGTATGACTATCTTGACAGTGATAACCGACTTTAAGTAGTTTATGAATCATATCTTGTTCTGATATAAAACCCACCACTTGTTTATGCTCATTAATGACAGGTCCACCAATCTGCTTCGCCGTTAGCAGTTTATCTAATGCTGCTGATAACGACATATTTTCGGTAAATGTCACCGGACGAGCATTCATGTAGTCTTTGACTTTTAATGATTCCATACCTTCCCCCACCCTACTGTATCTTGTCACTGATCAGGTTTAATCCTTTGAAATATTAATTAAAATAAACCTGTACCTATAATATTAAGTTAAGTCTAAATATTTAAATTTACTAAATATCAATGTTCCATTTTAGACATATTTATCATTAAAAAATGATAACACCATGATAATTATTGATTTTACAAAACCTAAAAAAACGCTTACTGAAACAGTAAGCGTCTTATTGTTGCTTGCTCACCAATATAAATTAATGCAGGAATAATGCCATCATTGCTAATGGTAGTTTTGCACCAGAAGAAAATTCTAACTGATCAGCAACAATCTTCACCTGAAGTTGGTAATTACCATTTTGCTTCGTTACGATTTTTTGATTAATCAAAACAGGTAACTTGGCGGCTAACAATGGTTCTTTAGCGACTAGAGCCTCAGGGATAACAATATTAATGTTACCGCTTAATTGATCAGTAACCGCAGTAAGATTGGTTGATGCATGCTCTAACCCTGACTTAATATTCAGCAGTACTTGAGCATTAACCGTTCCCTGCGGCGTCTTAACACTTAGCTGTGATAAATCAACAGTGGCACCATGAGCAATCAATAAGTCTAATGCTAACATTGCTTGTTTAATTTGAGCGGGATCTTTCGCAGCTTGTGGCGATTGCTCCATCGCTGCTAATTGACTGATTGCTTTATAATTTAAATCTTTTAGCGCTAACTTAAAGGCAATATCTTGATAATGTTGACCATCAAGAGTCGTTAATTTCGCAACTTGAATAGTGTTTGTATTGGTAACTTGCTGAGTATCTTCCGTCGGTGTTTTCTCACCAATTGGCTGACTCAATGCATTATTCATAGCAACATTAACACCATCAATCGCGATAAATTGGTGCTGATCAGCGGCAGTAAATTTTGCATGATTTAAACTAAAGGTTTGATGTCCAATCCAAAAGTTACCTTGCATTTGACCTTGGCCTTCACCATTAATCCCTTTTACGATCATGCTTTCTTTATCGGCTGTTGTGACCGTTAATTCAGGTAAGCTGTAGCTAAATTGGCTCTTACTGTTTTCAGGATCAAATTCACCTTGCACAACGAACTTATCACTGATCGCACTCACACCCTCTTTCTGCTTATAATCCATTGGGTTTACGGTCATCACAAAATGCGTTGTCCCTGTAAAACCGGAATCAGTCACCACTTGCATTGGCGCGACATTTTCACCCCAAATTTGATGAACTAACGGTGCGATTTTCTTATCAATCACAAACTCACTGGTTGATTTAACCCCTAAAAAGCCATTTTCAATATGGTGTTTTACTAACCATACTGTCGGTAACCCTTGCTCTGCAAACTCAGCTTTTAACTGATTTTTAAGCTCAATACGAGACACAGCATTAGAGGAAAAATAACCTCGTTCAAAACTTTTATTGGTGACCGTCAAATAAGGACTATGATAGTTTTCAACGGCTCCCATATAGATACTCTGCCCGATTTGTCCCGTAGCTAAGGGTCCACAAGCAATGATCGCAACAGCGCCAGCACTGGCAAGAATTTTTTTCAACATATTGAATCCCAAAAATAAAGTAAGTTGCAATGAACTATTTAAATCATATCATGAACCACTGAACCACAGCAGTCCTACCATAACCGTTATTTTAGTGTGCTTATTTTGTCATACAAATTATTTGCTATTTACAACGAACTTGTTATCTTGATCACATAATAACCGTGTAAGTTAGTCAGATATTAACGTCTTAATACTTAATAATGACTGAGTAACAAACTGTGTTTATGGAGTGATATTATGAAAATAGCTGTTTTTAGCACCAAAGGATATGACCAAAAATCATTTGCTCATACTAATAAAAAATTCCATCAGCAGCTCACTTATTTTGATTTTCAGCTCAATCACCACACCGCAAAAATGGCTGAAGGTTTTGATGCTATTTGTGCTTTTGTTAATGACGACCTTAGTGAACCCGTACTTAAAATATTAGCCGAACAAGGGATAAAAATTGTCGCTATGCGCTGTGCTGGTTTTGATAGAGTCGATCTTGAAGCGGCAAAAGCGTTAAATTTACAGGTTGTTACGGTTCCTGCTTATTCTCCTGAATCCATTGCCGAGCATACTTTAGGGTTAATGCTAAGTCTTAACCGCCGCATTCATCGTGCTTACCAACGTACCCGTGATGCTAACTTCTCACTCGAAGGCTTAACCGGTTATAATTTCCATGGTCGTACTGTCGGTGTTATTGGTACGGGTAGAATTGGTATTGCAACGATTCGTATATTAAAAGGGCTTGGCATGAATATTCTTGCTTATGACCCTTATCCAAACCCAATAGCACTAGAGTTAGGCGTTAGCTACTGCACCCTTGATGAAATTTATGCGCAAGCAAATGTGATCACGCTTCATTGCCCAATGAGCAAAGAAAACTATCATATGCTTAACCGTAAAGCGTTTGCAAAAATGCGCCGAGGGATGATGGTTATCAATACCAGTCGTGGTGGTTTACTTAATTCAAGTGATGCGGTTGAAGCACTTAAAAGCGGTATTATCAGTGCATTAGGCGTTGATGTTTACGAAAACGAAAAAGATTTATTCTTCCAAGATAAATCAAATGACATTATTCAAGATGATGTATTCCGTCGTTTATCATCATGTCATAACGTGCTATTTACTGGACACCAAGCCTTTTTAACTGAAGAAGCACTTGGCAGTATTGCTCAAACCACATTAGAGAGTTTAGCCAGCTTTGAAAAAGGTGAGCTATCAGGTAATGAACTCATCAATTAAATCTAATAAATGAAAGCATCGTTTGATGCAGCATTAGATATACAACAAAAAGGCGCATAATGTGCCTTTTTTGATCATTATTCCACGCTACAACGACACATTGATCTCACTAAGAAGCCAATCTTTAAACGCTTTAATTTTAGGTGAGGTTTGCATATCTTTACGGCACACAACGTAATAACTGTGGGCGGAATTTACCGTCATATCAAAAGGTGAAACCAAACTCGATGAGGCTAATTGTTCAGTAACAAATGATTGCCTTGCCATCGCAACCCCCATCCCCGTTGTTGCCGCTTTAATGGCTAAATCAGCCCGATCAAAGGTACAACTATTATCAGGTAATGCTACCTTAAAATGTTGCGCCCAAAACTGCCATTCATCATTACGCCCCGCTCTTGCCCACGGTGCTGCATCATGCAGTAATAAGCAATGAATTAAATTTTCAGGCTTATTATAAAGTTGATATTTTAACGCATAATCATGGCTACATACCGGAAACATACTTTCTTCCAGCAGTTTATCTACCGCTAAACTTGGGTAGATGCCATTTCCAAAATAAATCGCACAATCATAACTTTCTGTCTGAAAATCGACTAAATCATTCCGAGTACGCAAATGAATCCGTAAATTAGGGTACTTATCAATAAAAGATGTTAAACGAGGAACTAACCATGTTTGTGCAAAAGTAGGTGGTGCTGAAATTGTCAAATCACCACTCAAGTCGGTACTTTTTAAATCACGGATCTCATGGATAATATTCCCAAAATTAGAGGCTAATACTTGTTTTAACCGCTGACCTTCATCCGTTAAGACTAATTTTCGATGCTGTCGAATAAATAATTGGACGTCTAAGATATCTTCAAGATTTTTAATCTTATGACTTACCGCGCTCTGAGTGAGGCATAAAATCTCAGCAGCCCGCGTAAAACTCATCTGATCGGCTGCAATCAAAAAACAATGTAATCCAGAAAGAACAGAACCTGACAATTTAGATAATTGCATACATTAACCACGACAACATAATTGTTACCAGCATAGCAAAAATTTCATTGATTCTCAGTAACATCATCAAATAGACCCAGATTATCAATTAGCTATATAAAGCGAATACTACCGTTGATGATATTCATCTAATAATTTTTGTTTATGGTCTTCACTTAATAATTGCCAATGACCACCATGAATAGCGCCCGCAAATATCCATAACAATTTATGATCTAATTCTTGGCCATTATGTTCACACACACGCCGAAATACATTTACAGCACCAACATTAAAAAAAGTATCTATATCCATTACACCTGCTTTTTTTACCATGCGCTCAAGTGTTAAACGCATATTAGGTAAATCACGCAAACGACGATTTGATTCAGAAGATTTAAAATGTTTATCACGACAAGAAAATGCAATTGATTCTTCTACAAATTCATCACATAGAGATTGATTCGCTATAAATAGGTTTTTAATTTCATAATAATTAACTGTTGCGGTTTTACTTTTTTTTATATGTTTAAACCTTTCACAACCCGAGTTAATTAATTTTTCATCAAGTTCATCCCCTCCACGAATATACATTGAGTTCGGTGTAACGATAGCAAACATAGCACTATTAATAAAAATACCCGTTCCACCAAACATCGATCTTTTTTCTTGTTGGCCAAATTTAGATAAATAATTCAAATAATCATCTTTTATTGACGTCATAACTCATGCTCCAGACATTATCCATAACAACTAAAAACACATCAAATATTCATCATTATCCGTGTCAATCATTTGACGAGCTATTTTATGCTCATAGCCGCAACAGATGATACAGCTAGCATTCGAATATGAGATTGCTCGCATATTTTTAGTCGAAAATTTATGAAACAAATTAACATTTAGTCATTTTTTATACTTAGCCTCTACTAAATATATAGTGCTAACCTTAGTAAGGTTTCTTGTAAGCAAGTCAAAAACGACAAGGAGAAAGTATGAATACCATCGCATTATTGCCTCATGGTGAACATTTATTGCCTGGTGGACGGTTAGATCTTGTCATTTCAAGAGTCTGTGATATTCGAATGGTGACAGAGGCAATGGCTAATAATCATCCATTCGCACTAGGTATGATCGCCAAAAACAGCTCACCAGAAACCGTTACCAACATTCCAGCTATCGCAACTGCCGTTTCTATTGTCGATTTTAACGCTCTTGATGGTGGATTATTAGAAATTGTCGTTGAAGGTACGAATAAAATCGTCGTTTCAGACCTCAATCTTGCTTATGACAATTTACTAACTGCAACCTATGAGATTTACCATCATTGGCCTACTATTTTAATAGACGCTGATAACCAAATATTAGCCGAAAAACTTGCATTACTTTTTGAGTCAATACCAAAAATTAGTCAACGTTATCAAAACCCTAACTACAAAGATGCAACATGGGTTTGTCAACGCTGGTTAGAAATATTACCCATTGACATAAAACATAAACAATCTTTAATTCATCATCCGACTGCTGATATTACAATTAGCTTTCTATTACAGCTTCTTCAAGACCACTACTTAATTAATAATTGAAAATAATTCTATGATTCAGCTATCCAAGCGTTAACTGTGTCAAAAAAACCACAGTTTACGCTTTGTGCATTAACCAACAATGCGTACACTCCTAACACCTCTTACCACTGTAATTATTCAATGTCACATTTATCTTTTTTTTGGCTGGAATCTAATAACCACCATCATATTCGTGCTATTCAATCAGATCTTTATCATTCAATAAAAAAAGCAGCACGCCATAACAGGTTAACCTTACCCTCTGTTCCTGATACGCTATTAACATTAAATAACTTGTGCAAAGACCCTAAAACAACCGTTCATAATATCGCAACCTTATTAATTGATGATCCAGTCTTAACCGCCAGAATTATTCGAACAGCAAACTCTACAATATTTAATCGCCGTAATATTGTCTGTCACGATATTATGACGGCAATATCACGATTAGGTATAATTCGAATTAGAGATATTATTACAGCTCAAATAATATTTTCATTAAAAAATACCACCATTGAAAACATTGAATGTAACCAATTACTTAAAAATAGTGCTTTTCATTCGCGTCAGTTTGCTGCAACGATGGCACTTATTTGTCAAAAAATGCACCACCATAGTAATAAGCCATTTAAGCTTGAACCAGAAAAAGCATTATTAGCGGGGCTACTTGCAGACATCGGGTTATTTAGTTTAATTAATGAATATTCCAAATTTATTGATCAAGGCAATTATCTTGATTTTAATATTGCGAAATATATTTTCCAAAATAACTGTGCCTTAGCTAGTAACATTGTTCTCAGTCAATGGGGCTTTGATGCCGACTATATTGCTGTTGCGACTAATAACATAACCACTCACCATGATGACGAGATCAGTTATTTAACCATTGCCCGCATGGCGCATCACTTTCTATTGTTCAAAACCAATGATGCTGCAATGGATGAACATGAGGTCGAACTGGATCTCGCAGGGGCTGAAGTGATGTATGAATTAACCAATATGTCAGAACGTGAATTTGATCACCAATTAAAGCAGATCAGCCATAACTGCGGTATTTAATTCTGTTTACTTCTTTTTTGATTAAATGCTTACGTTCGTCTAATTCCCCATTAGACGATACGTTTTGACACATATACATACACTTTTAAGATGTTTTAATCCTGTTCTTTCCTGTTGATATATATATTCTTTCTGCTGCTTTATGTTATATTCGTCACAAATTCAACGCTTAATATTTAAGCACTCAGATACGATATTGTTACAGCAACATCGTATCTAGGTGCTCATAATGCCACTCTTCAATGCTGTTTAACGTAGATAAAGGATAAATATGTTATCGGGGATCCTACTTATTTTTTTACCATTGGTATTGGGGTATTTAATCCCTATAAAAAAAACCAATATCCTTGAGTTTATTAATGCCCAAACAAGCCGTTTAGTATTGGTGATCTTAGCCTTAATGGGATTAAGTTTAGCCGGACTCGATAATCTCAGTCAGAATTTAGGTCAAATTCTGCTATATACCTTTACCTTTTTTATCTCAATTTCGGTATGTAACTTACTTGCTTTACCCTGGTTAGATCGCTTATGGCCAACGCCGACTACTCATGCACACCGTAAAGTACCCTTAGCAAAAATGATGCAGGAATCTTTAAAATTAGTCATCGTCGTTGCGCTAGGGTTAATTATCGGACTACTGTTAAACGTTGATCTGTCGTGGGTAGAGCAAGCGAGTGAACACATATTATTATTACTGTTATTTTTTGTGGGTATTCAACTACGTAATAGTGGCATGACTCTTAAACAAATTATACTGAATAAGAAAGGTGTCATTATTGCGGCAGTGATCCTCTCTACATCTTTATTAGGTGGTGTAATTGCAGCATTATTACTCGGCATTCCAATTAATAATGGCTTAGCAATGGCATCTGGTTTTGGTTGGTATTCATTGGCTGGCATATTGATTGGCGATGGTTTAGGTAGTATCTATGGTGGCGCGGCTTTTTTAAATGAATTACTGCGTGAAATGCTAGCACTGATCATGATCCCATTGTTGATTAATCGCTATCCAAATACCGCAATAGGTTATGCAGGAGCCACCGCAATGGACTTTACACTACCGGTTATTCAAAACAGCGGCGGTATTCGCTGTGTACCAATTGCAATTGTTAGTGGCTTTATTTTAAGTTTATTAGTCCCTGTTTTAATTCTGTTCTTTATCTCTTTATAAGCATCCCCCTACCTTCATAGCCAGCCTTGTGCTGGCTTTTGACAGCGAATTACAGAGCGATTGTATCGTTTGCTGAGTCGTCCTATCAGTTCTCATTACTGCTGTTCGTTATATACCGCTGACAATAAAAAATTAGTCACGCAAGAATCATCAGATCAAAAAAAACCGCAGCACTTCATCAAGGTGAAATGGCTGCGGTTTCTACGTTCGGTCTGTTATTAAGACAGAATTAAATCAATGCTCAACAACGGTCGTATTATTAGAACGATCATGCCAAGGCGGATTTGAAAAAGCTAAATATTGAGCACCACTATAAAGTGGATATAACCCCAACGTTGCGACACAAAGATAAATTTTATTAAATTCACGCTTTAAGTAACGTTGCTTCGTCAACGGCTGATCATCATTCGAAACTACCTGTACACTCAATAAGTAACGCGATAATGACGTTCCTAATAAGCGATAACAGATCCATTGATAACCCATAAAGACACCAATAAATAGCACCATTAAACCCATCAACAATAACAATAATGCGGGTAATGCCATGGTATCGTTTAACGACAGCGTTACGCCTGTACCATCAGAAATATACGCAATGATTCCAAGGTAGATGTCGCGACCCACCATCGCGAACATCTGAACAATTGCCATATCAATCATGAAGGTACCGATACGTCGGTATTTCAATTTAAAGCCCATCAGTCTGCTTACTTACCTAGTTTGGCGTTAATCTGCGCTTTAAAGCCAGCAGCTTGTGCGCCGTAGATAGCTTGAATACCTGTGCTACCGATCTTCACTAGGCCTTTCGCGCCTAAATGTTCCGTCCAGTATTTATTATCTTTTACTAAATCACCATCTTTCACAGTGATACGTAAACGGGTAATACAGGCATCAACATCAACGATATTACCTTTACCACCTAGTGCTTCAATCATCTCATCAGCTTGAGTGTCATTTGCGCCACCAGCAGTTTTTGATGCGTGGTAATCTTTCTTACGTACGACGGCAACAGCACTGCCCTTACGGCCTGGTGTTTTCACATCAAATTTCAGAATGAACCAACGGAACAAGAAGAAGTATACAGGGCCATAAATCAAGCCTAGTAGTGGAATGTAGTACCAATGGTTCTCAGTACCTGTTAAACCTGGCAACATACCAAACAAGGCGAAGTCAATGAAACCACCACTGAATGTCATACCCACTTTAACCTGTAGCAAGTCCATGATCATAAATGATAGGCCAGCTAGAGGAACGTGAATGAAGTAGTAAAGAGGCGCAGATAAGAATAGGAACGTAAATTCGATTGGTTCAGTAATACCTGTTAGGAACGCTGTTAGCGCAACAGAGAATAATAAACCACCTACCGCTGTCTTGTTTTCTTTATCAGCAACAGTGTACATCGCGTAAGCTGCAGCAGGTAAACCAAACATCATGAATGGGAATTTACCTGTCATGAAGTTAGTTGAAGAGAACTGTGAATAATCACCATTAGCTAAAGAGCCAAAGAAGATGTTTTGCGTACCCTTAAACACATGGCCTGCGATTTCAGCAGTACCACCAATTTCTGTCTGCCATAATGGAAGATAGAACACATGGTGTAGACCAACAGGAATCAA
>CAMQXY010000049.1 GCA_947039005.1 uncultured Photobacterium sp. | reverse complement strand
TTAGTTAGTTAGGAATATGACGGTGATGCTGATTAATAATTTAAAGCATCTTGAGCAATAACGTCAGCCGCTTTCTCGCTCAGCATATAAATCGCAATAGCAGGGAAGAATCCGGGTATTTTGGGGAAAACACTCGCATCCACAACCCGAAGAGCCTCTGTTCCATGTACCTTGAAATTGCTATCCAAGACCGCCATAGGATCATTGATAGTCCCAATTTTTGCCGTACAAGAAGCATGATGCCCCCATGATTCATTCATAATAAAGTTCTGAATCTCTCTATCAGTATTGATATGTTTCCCCGGCCATACTTCTTTATGGAATACTTTATTAAAGGTTATTTTTGTTGAGTAATGTGCTGTTTTTCTGATTAATTTAACGCCTTTCATTATGGCTTCAAGATCATCGTAATGCTCATTGCTCGGCATAACTCCTGCTTGAGGATCACCAAAATATTTAAAGTTTATTATTGGTGTATCAAGTGGATTAGCACTTCGTAGCGATACGACGCCTCGATTGTTACTATGACCTTTTAATAATAACCATGTGTATTGATTATCGGGATCAAAAGTATCTTCGCTGTAACCGGGGTAATAACCTTTGAATGTTCCACCGATGGCAAACATGTATAAATCAGGATCTAATTGATTGATGGCATGATTTATCGCTTTGGTATTACCTCGGCGGTCATAACGTTGAGATTTTGTCACCATACTGATTAAGGCGCCTGGTTGAGTATAAACGCCTTTTTGATTGTGCTCCCAATCACGATGACAATTATCTTTATGGTATGGATTAAAGTTACAGTCAGTTAATGCAGGGAAGTTTTTAGGTCCAAAATCAAAAATCCAAAAGCGACGTCTCTTTTCAAATACTAAGGGGATTTCATAACGATCTTGTAGATTTTTTCCCACTCCAGGTAGATTTACTTTTACGGTAATACCGTGTTTTTGTAATTCATGTTGGTCGCCAATACCGGATAGCATGAGAAGTTGTGGGGTATTAAATGCACCAGCGGATAAAATAACTTCTTTGTTAGCTCGATAGTAGGTTGGATCTGGCGCAATTGTTCCTGTGGAGTGTCTATCAGCTCTATATAAATTAGCGCCGTGTAAAACTTCTACACCTTCTGCTTTTTGAAGCGTGTTGTTTGTATTAACCATGATGACTTTTGTTGCTAATGTTTTTGTTTTTAGCGTTAACGGGTATCCAGCTTCAATGGTGGAAAGAATACGACCCGCAACCCCAGATCTCCGTCCACGCTCATCAACGGCAACAGGGATTTGATATAAACCTTCCGGTTCATTGCCGTTACGAAGTCTATTTATATCTTTAAATGGAAATAAAAAACTTGGATGATCGGCTTTTCCTTTATCTGCTTGTTTGGCTGCACCCGCAAAAATATCTAAATAGCTCAATTTAACCGCAGGAGATAAAGGAGAATGTAATTGTCCGTTTTGATTTGGTGTTAATAGCGCATTATGGCTGATCGGTAACCAACCTTGACGACCATGACCACTGTACTCATTTTTACCGTAAAGGTTACGTTCAACTTTGGTGAGGTAGTGGCGCATATTGTTTGCTGACCAAGAATCATCACCCGTAATTGTGGCTATGTTATCCCAATCACTGTTGTGTGGAATGACGGATATCATGGCATTGACTGCAGTTGATCCCCCAATCGTGGATCCTCTAGGGTAAAAAATCCCGTTTGAGCCGTTAGGGCAACCTGATTTTTGTGGGCAATGTTTGCTGTCTGATTTATTTCGGTTGGGATCACTGTAATGATTGATGAAATATTGCCAAGATAATCTTGGATGTTCACTCGCTTTAACATGTAAGGCGGGAACATCCATAAAGTCTTTGTCTTCTGCTCTGAGTTCACCCGCTTCAATGAGTAAGACGGTGTATCCGCGTTCGGCTAGACTTGAGGCTAATGGACCACCGCCAGCCCCTGCACCAACGACAATATAATCATAACTTTCTTTATAATTTTCAACATTAGCGATAACTGAGAATGGTAGTAATAGTCCAATTAATAATCCTTTATTGACTAGCATTATTGATTTTTTGATAAGTAATCTTAAAGCCGTAGTTGTTAACATATTGAAATACCTAAATTATTTTAATAGTTAAGAAAAACAGGTTATATGTGTAGCGTATGAGTAGTAGAGTTATAAATATAGTTACTAATATGTGCTATATCAATAATGAGAGTTATAGCTAAAGATAGATGCAATGATTGCGAAGAATAAAAAGTCGAGATCGGATGATATTAAGTGGTAATGTAGTAGAGTAAATAGTCAATTTTCGGGAGTTTTTATGCCACATCTTCGTTTTCGTGCTATTGCATTTGATACAGTAAAGCATCTATCAACAGCATTGGTTGATGATTTACAACCAGTGATGAAATGCCCTCGTGAAGATTTCACATTAGAGCATATTCCAGCCTCATTTATTTTTGATGGCGAAGTATCTGATGCTTACCCTTTTGTTGAGGTATTTTGGTTTGATCGTGGTCAAGATATTCAAGATCTTGTTGCTGAGACAATTACTTCGGCAGTGAGAACGGCTATTGCCGATGTAAATCAAGACGTAGCGGTTATTTTTACAGCGCTGACGCCTTCAGCTTATTATGATAATGGTAAGCATTATTAAGCCGTATTTATTCTTATACTGGTTTTGTTATTTTTAATTTTATGATGATATTAGCCCATTAATACAATGGGCTGAGTTGTCAGTGTGGGCGTTATTATGGCACGTAGAACAAAAACAAAAGTGGTTGCTGGCTTAGGTGTCGTGGCTGGTGCATTGGGGTTAGGTGCGTTTAATTCTTCATTTGATGTAACAATGCAACCTGAAGTGACTAATGAAGTTTTTGCCCCCCACTTTAGCTATCGTTGTATTGAGAGTGAAATTGCTCCACCACTTGATAATAATGGCGTATTGACGGTTGCAGTATGGAATATCTATAAACAGCAACGACCAAATTGGCGTCAAGCATTAGAATCATTTACCCAAAAAAGCGATTTGGTTTTATTGCAAGAAGCCAGTTTAAATACAGATCTAAAAACTTATTTAGATGCTAAGCATTGGCAAGTCAGAATGGCGAATGCGTTTCGTTTTCTTGATACGCCTGCTGGGGTGATGAATTTATCGCGGGTATCATCGCGTCAAACCTGTGCTTATCTTGCCATGGAGCCATGGTTACGATTACCGAAATCTGCGTTATTATCACAGTTTTCATTATCAGATGGACAAACATTAGCGGTTGTTAATTTACATGGTGTCAATTTTGCGATTGGTTTAACTGAATACAAGCAACAACTAGACAGTTTAAAAGCCGTTTTAGAACAGCATCAAGGACCGATTATATTAGCGGGGGACTTCAATACTTGGCGTAAAGCGCGTATTAAAGTGGTGCATGCTTTTGCTCATTCTTTAGGGCTTAAAGAAGTGCAATATCATAATGATCAACGGGTACGAGTGTTGGGTAAGCCGTTAGATCATCTTTATTATCGTGATTTGCAATTGGTGAAATCAGAAGCACCTAAAACAGATGCTTCTGATCATAGTCCATTATTAGCCACGTTTAAATTAACGCAATCGGTAATGCATTAAGCTGAAATAATGAGTAATGGCCATACAATCAGTGTCAATATCCAAGGAAGCACAGCAACAATGATTGCCTTCGCACGATCTAGGTCTGTCCAAGCACTCACTGCGGCGTAGGTTAAAGCGATATACCATGGCGCTAATAACGGCATGGTTGTCGCTAATGCTGCCCAGCGATTATCTAATGGTAATTTTAATAAACCATTAAAACTGTTTAAATCAGCGGCATTAGGCAGAATATTATTAGTATTAAAAACAACATTAATATAACTGGCAATGTCGCCAATAAAAGATGGCAGCATAATAAAGCAAGCAGCGGCAAGCCACTTGCCATAAGTGTGCTGATGTTTACTGCCTTTGGTGGCTAATTTTAACCATAAAGCCAGTACAAAAATCACTACGGTTCGGCCGGTGATGTCACTAAATACTTCACCTGCAAGTAGTACTTCTCGTGTCAGCCATGACTGTTGTACATTTTCACCAACATCGCCTAATTGAGCCTGTATTGTTTGTTGTAACCATGGCATATCAACATGGTTAAAATAACTGCCCCATAAAATGAATGAGCCAAAAATAATCATTAAGTAGGGTAAAATTGCCCATTTCGGTCGTTCATAGATAGCCGCAAAGCATTCTATTGGTGAACGAAAGAGATCAATAATCGCAATGATTGGATTTTTAGATGGCATCATGCTTTCACCTTACGGCTATCAATCACTAATTTTAGCTGTTGACCTTGCTTAATATATTGACTGTTAGCAAGCTTATTCCATTTTTTAATCTCAGCGACAGTGACATTATAACGTTGAGCGATAACACTTAAACTATCACCACTACGAACTTTGTAGCTGATTGTTTTGTGATGAGTTAAGGCTTGTTTAGATGCTGCTGTTGTCGATACTTTTAATTTCTGCCCTTGTTGTAATACGGCATTTTTATTTAGTTTGTTAAGTTGCTCAAGCTTATTCACATTGGTTTTATGCTTGCGTGCAATGCTCCATAAGCTATCACCGGACTGTACTACATAATGTTGCGCTTCTACATTGATAGCAGCACGGTGTTGGCGATTAACTAATGAAATTGGTGAGGTCGGGATCGTTAGTGATTGTCCAATACGGATATTGACTGTTTTAAGGTTATTAACTTTTTGAATCGCTTTAATACTGCTGTGGTAACGCTTAGCGATTAATCCTAGGCTTTCACCTGCTTTTACGCGGTGATGGTGAGTAATGATGCTCGCATTACGGTTTTGGGCTAATTCACGCTTAAAGCGTTTAACTGTATTGATTGGTAATAAAAGGTGATTCAAGCCATTAGGTGCAGTTACACCACGACGGTATGCCGGATTAAGATCTTTAAGTTCACTGGTGCTAATACCTGCAAATTCTGCTGCAATTGCAAGATCCATTTGTACGCCAGGTTTCACTACTTCGATAACGGGCTTATTACTGATTGGCGGGATGTGAAAGCCATATTTTTTAGGGTGCATAATAATATCGGCAACCGCATAAAGTTTAGGCACATAGCTGCTGGTTTCTTTGGGTAAATCAAGATCCCAATAATCGGTTGGTTTACCTGCGTCACGGTTTTTACGAATGGCACTAAATACACGACCTTCGCCAGTATTATAAGCAGCAAGTGCTTGTTGCCAATTACCATCAAACTTTTTGTTTAAGTACTCGAGTAAATTCAGAGCAGCAGTGGTCGACTTAACCACATCACGGCGACCGTCATACCAGCTATTTTGCTTTAAACCAAAACGACGGCCAGTATCGGGAATGATTTGCCATAGACCTGCCGCTGCCATATTTGAATAAGCATGGGGATCAAATGAGCTTTCTACGATAGGTAAAAGGGCGAGTTCAAGTGGCATACCTCGTTTTTCAACTTGTTCCGTGATGTAGTACAAGAAAGGTTGAGCACGTTGGGCAATAATTTCAAGATTGCGCGGGTTATTTAAATACCAGTTACGGTAATATTGGACGCGTTTATTATTAGGAATTTTGGTGGTGATCTGCATCGCGATGCGATCCCAGACATCCTGTTGTTGTTGTGGCGTCAGCTTAACGACGACGGGCTGTGGTTTTTTGACAATGGGTGCCACAGGGACAACAGGTGCCACAGTTACAACAGGTGTATTGATTGGTTGCTCAACGACAGTATTTTGTTGGTTAGTATCGACCTGCGTTGTCTCTTTTGTTGTTTGACAACCAGCGATAACAAGTACGCTTGCTAAAAGAATTTTGAATTTCATGACAGTCGTTTGTAGCCAAAATGGTTGGAGATAATACTTGCCCAACCACCTTGGTTACAAGGGGATAAACGTTAAAAGTCGTCTTTCCACCGTCGAAGTGCTGCAAATGTCTCAATATCTGAGCTATCGTACGCTTTATCAGCAACGGAACGTTTAATACTTGGCTGATCACAACGTAAAAATGGGTTAATAAGTTTCTCATTACTGAGGGTAGTCGGTAGAGTACTTTGACCATTAGCACGTAGACGATTAACTTGATCACGATAATGTTGTAAATGAGCATTATCTTGTTCTGCCACTAACGCAAAAGCAAGATTACCAGCAGTATATTCGTGTGCACAATAGATCTTAGTTTCGTCAGGAAGTGAGGCGATTTTTTGTAGTGAATGAAACATTTGAGCAGGCGTACCTTCAAAAATACGCCCACAGCCAGCGGAGAATAATGTATCGCCACAAAATAATTTTTCATCGCCGACATAAGCAATATGACCGAGAGTATGTCCAGGTACTTTAAGTACCATAAAGCGTTCACCAAAAATATCGACTTGATCGCCATCTTCTACTGAACGTGTGATGCCAGGAATCGGTTCATCGTTAGGGCCGACAACGTTGGTTGCAGGAAAGCGACGTTTAAGCTCACTGATACCACCAACATGATCATGATGATGATGGGTGATGAGGATTGCATCTAGAATTAAATTATCTTTTTCTATTAGCGCAAGAACTGGCGTGGCGTCGCCAGGATCAACAACGACACAATGATTGTCTGAGTTTTGAATCAGCCAGATGTAATTGTCTTTAAATGCGGGTATGCTTTTAACAGTTAGCATGAATTTTGTCTCCAGCCTTATCAGGTGTTGAGCAGTATCTTATGAAGCCAGCGCGTACAGTAACACACATTGAAGTTCCTTATACATGGTCGAATGTGATCAATGGTGAATGGGTAGCAGAATTATTACAGGCACGCCTCGATGAGTGGTGCCCTAAATTGTTTGGCTACCACATGTTAAAACTTGGTGGTCTAAGTGCAGAGCTGACCAGTAATCATTGTAATATTCAGCATCAAGTTAGTGTCGATAAATTCAGCCCTAAGCGTACAGTTGTCGCTGATACTTTGGAATTGCCCTTTATTGCAAAATCATTTGATGCCTGTTTATTGATGCATCAATTGGATTATGCCACTGATCCCCATGGGTTATTACGTGAAATTGATCGGGTAATGGTTGATGATGGTTACTTAGTTCTAAGTGGCAATAATCCATTGAGCCTATTAGGTTTACGAGGATTATTACCGTGGAATCGTCGCCAAGCGCCGTGGACGGGAAAAATGTATTTACCGTTTCGGATTAATGATTGGCTGCGTTTATTAAATTATGAAGTGGTGTATCAAGAAACGTTTGCGATAGTGCCAGTAACGCGGCATCTTGCTTGTGCCGCTTGGCTTGAGCATGTTCTTTCTGAACCGTTATCTGTGGTTGGAAGTTTATATTTTATTGTCGCGCGTAAACGGACTTGCCCACTAAAGCTCATTAAACCAACCTGGCAATTACGCCGTCAATTAGCACCATTACGGATTAATTGTCGGGCGCAGGTTGAAAAAACGTTAACTAAAACTCCACCGCGTTCGTAAATCTAGCCTCAGTTTGGTTGATAACCCGTATCTGCTTGAGTCGGATTTTCAGCGCCAGTGCGTGCTAACACATCACACCGTTCATTTTCAGGATGGCCAGCATGACCTTTAACCCAGTGCCATTGCACCTGATGACGTTGGGTTTCTTGATCGAGTTGTTGCCAAAGGTCAGCATTTTTTACTGGTTTCTTATCTGTTGTCTGCCAACCCCGTTTTTTCCAATTATGGATCCATTGCGTAATTCCTTGACGCACATATTGACTGTCGGTGGTAAGATCAACAGAGCATGGTTGCTTTAAACTTGCGAGTCCCATTATGGCTGCAAGCAGTTCCATGCGATTGTTGGTGGTCATTGAATAGCCGCCACTGAGCTCTTTTTCGTGTTGTTTATATCTCAGTACCGTGCCATAACCGCCCGGACCTGGATTACCTAGACACGATCCATCGGTGAAAATTTCTACCTGCTTCATCATAGTGGGTAGTTTTGCCTTAGATAAAAACTTAAGTCTGACACATTAACT
The DNA here is from genome assembly GCA_947039005.1 of uncultured Photobacterium sp. GTDB lineage: Bacteria > Pseudomonadota > Gammaproteobacteria > Enterobacterales > Vibrionaceae > Photobacterium. Next base: position 16,354 of record CAMQXY010000049.1, on the reverse strand, counting down.
ACTATGAAAGCCACTAACCAACGCATTATTGTATTTGATACAGAAACAACCGGTATGAACATGACCGGACCCCATTACGAAGGTCACGGTATTGTTGAAATCGGTGCGGTTGAGATTATCGACCGTAAATTAACCGGTAAAACGTTTCATGTTTATATCAAACCTGATCGGGCTATAGAGCCTGAAGCGATTGCTGTTCACGGTATTACGGATGAATTTTTGCGTGATAAACCCGTATATGCTGATATTCATCAAGAGTTTATTGATTTTATTGATGGCGCGGAGCTAGTCGCACATAACGCATCGTTTGATACCGGCTTTATGGATTATGAATTCCATAAAATGGGTGCGTCAATTGCAAAAATAGAAGATATCTGTCAGGTAACCGATACCTTAGAAATGGCAAAAAGGCTGTTTCCTGGTAAACGAAATAACCTCGATATTTTATGTTCACGTTATGGTATTGATAACTCACATCGTACTATGCACGGCGCATTACTCGATGCCGAGATCCTAGCTGACGTTTATTTGATGATGACCGGTGGTCAAACATCATTACGTTTAAGTAGTGGTAACGATGACTCAACAACGGAATCTAGCATTCGTCGTTTAGCTGATGGTCGAAAAGTATTAAAGGTTATTCATGCAACTGCCGATGAACTAACAGCACATCAAGATAGGCTTGATCTGATTGGTAAAAAGGCTGACGTTATTTGGCGTCTTTAGGGGCATTATGTTGCGGCGATTATGGTTACTTATTTTCTATGTCCCGCTTTGTGTCTGGATTTCAATATCAAGTGCTTGGGGACAAACTGAAACTAGATTAACGTGGCTTGATAATCGCTTTCGGGTTGATCCCGCTATAGAACAAATTACCTTTCTTGTGACACGTGAGCAACCGAGTCAGTCGGTAGTATTAGTTGCACCTGATGGGCGAAAATATTATGCAGATCGCCACGCTAAGGCGATGTCATGGTACAGCGATAATGGGATGGATATTATTTCTATTAATCATCCCATGGCTGGACCTTGGCAAGCGTTAGGCAAAGTATCGGCTAATAATGGTATTAGGCTCATTTCTAATATTCAGCTACATTCTGAGCCATTACCGGCACAATTGTACCAAACTGAAGTGTTAAAATTTACTGCCCGTCTGACCCAAAATCAACAACCATTACTGGTACGTGATTTTTTAGATCGGGCACAGTTGAGGGTGATTTTTTACCCTCTTACTTTAGCATTATCTGATGTTGAGGTTGATGAATCAGCTGCCATTGAGGTGGGACAATTTGCCGATGATGGTCTGGTGTATGATGAAATTGCAGGTGATGGTGTATTCACCGTAGCACTGAATGTGGATGTTGAACCGGGTAAGTATCGGGTTAAGATTGCATCAACTAATGGTGTGTTTGAACGTGCTATTGAACAAACTGTTTTAGTTTATCCTGCGCCAATAACAACAACTTTTGTACAAAGCCATCAACCTGCAATACCACATACCGTTAATATTGAGACTAGAGCTGATCAAATGTTGGCGGGATCATTAGCGGCTTATTTAGTGGTTAATCAATCACAAGCGAAGCCGCAAATTATTCAACAAAGTACAACAGCATCGCAATCAAAATTAACGTTAACATGGATTAATGATAGTAACCTTGATAAGGCATGGTGGCAGGGTTGGGTTTATGTTACTGATACACTTACTCAGCGTGAGTTAGTGTTTCAGTTGTCAAAACAACATTATATGCAGGTGGCTGTGGTAACACCGGATTTAACTGCGTCATTGGCTCAGCAGCAGTTCGAACAGAAGTTAGTTGCTCGCAATAAGATAGAGCAACGACAACAGCGGTTATTATGGGTTGGGATTACGAATATCGTCATCGTTATTAGTGCGATCATTCTCATATTATTATGGCGACGTAAACGTATACCTAAACATGATTTAATTTTGCCTAAATAGTTACCATAAAAACAGGGGATATGATGCCTCCCCCGTTGTGGTAATGATGTTAAGTGTCTAAGCCGCGCTATGAATCTTAGCTGTTGTTTGTAGTGGGTTGGCGGCTAACTGTTGGGGATCAAAATCATCGACGTTAATGGTATATAATCGTCCAACTTCTGCACGGTGGAGTAACTCTGCTTCTGCTGTCGTAATGACACCCAGTTCTAAACCTATTGTTGCAACTTTACCTAATTGCATGAATGGTAACGCAGTGTCAGCGGCTTGGCATACACGATCATAAATAGGCTCAGCCGCGAGAATATCAAGCAGCGCCAGTTCCATCATTCCCACGGTATTATTTTCAGTGGCTTCTAAAAATTGACCACGACCAATTCGATCTCTGGTTGCTGATGGGGTTTGAATTAAACGGGCAAGTTGGTGATCAAGTTCATCATTGGGTTTGCGGCGACGTAATCCTGTCGGTAATATTAATAATCGCAGTCCAGTTGCAATCGCTCTATTGGGAAAGTTCGCTAAAAAATTATCAATGGCAACCTCGGTTTGATAAAGCGCATCTTGTAAGCCCCAATGTACTAACGCAATATCATCTTGTTGCTGACCTTCATCGGTATAACGTTTTAATGTGGCAGAGGCTAAATATAATTGGCTTAATACATCACCTAAACGGGCCGATAAACGCTCTTTACGTTTAAGTGAACCTCCTAGCGTTGCCATTGATATATCGGCTAATAACGCCAAGTTAGCACTGTAACGATTCAGTTGTTGATAATAGCGTTGGGTTGTATCTTTGTGTGGTGCTGATGAGCTTCGACCATCGGTTAATCCTAACCAAAAACTGCGGGCTATATTGCTGAACACAAATCCAACATGACTAAACACCGCGTTATCAAAGCGATCTAGCGCCCGTTGTGGATCGTCGCTATAAGCAGCGTTAATTTCATCAAGTACATACGGATGACAACGAATAGCCCCTTGACCAAAGATAATCATTGAACGGGTTAATATATTTGCTCCTTCAACGGTGACCGCAATGGGTGCTCCTTGGTAACCTCTCGCAAGGAAGTTGCGGGGTCCCATACAAATACCTTTACCGCCAGCGATATCCATCGCATCTACAATGCTTTGTTGGCTACGGTGGGTGCAATGGTATTTTACAATCGCTGAGATAACCGCAGGTTTTTCGCCTAAATCGATACCAGTAACCGTTAATGTTGTTGCGGCATCAAGCACATAGGCATTACCCACAATACGTGCGAGGGGCTCTTCAATACCCTCCATTTTGCCTATGGGTAATTTAAATTGACGACGAATACGTGCATAAGCACCCGTTGCTATTGCTGCGGTTTTTAATCCCCCCGTTGCGTTTGAGGGCAAGGTAATTCCTCGCCCAACAGAAAGACATTCAACCAGCATTTTCCAACCTTGTCCCGCCATGGCTTGACCACCAATGATGAAATCGATAGGAACAAATATTTTATCGCCACGAGTTGGACCATTTTGAAACGGAATATTAAGCGGAAAGTGACGGCGACCAATATCAACTCCAGCAACATTGGTAGGAATTAAGGCACAAGTCATTCCTAACTCGCGTTGATTACCCAGTAAATGATTGGGGTCGAATAATTTAAAGGCGAGCCCTAATACTGTCGCCACGGGGGCTAGGGTGATGTAACGTTTATTCCATGTTAACTCCATTCCAAGTACTTCTTCGCCTTGCCATAAGCCTTTTTTGACAATCCCAAAGTCAGGAATAGATCCCGCATCAGATCCCGCTTCTGGGCTGGTAAGTGCAAAGCATGGAATCTCTTTACCTGTAGCTAGGCGAGGTAAGTAATAATTTTTTTGCTGCTCAGTACCATAATGTTGCAGTAACTCTCCCGGTCCAAGTGAATTAGGCACACTCACGGTAGTTGATAATACGCTAGAGACGCCCGTTAATTTTTGCAGCACTAATGATTGTGCATAAGCTGAAAACTCTAATCCGCCATATTGCTTTTTTATGATCATCGCAAAAAACTTATGCTGTTTAAGGTGCTGCCACACTTCAGGTGGCAAATCTGCAAGATCGTGCGTGACATGAAAGTCATTCACCATGCGGCAAACATCATTGAGTGGACCATCTAAAAAGTCCTGTTCTGCTGAGGTTAGGGTCGGAGCTTGAATTGCGTGGAGCTTGTTCCAATCAGGTTTGCCACTAAAAAGGTCGGCTTCCCACCATACCGTACCTGCATCAATAGCCTCTTGTTCAGTTTGTGACATTTGTGGCATGACTTTTTTAAAATTATTGAGAGCATACTGAGTAATAAATTTTTTACGTAATGTGGGGATGTTTAGTACTAAAGCGATGACCGAAAAAATTAACCAGCTAATTATTCCTGTCACATTGAGTAGCGTACCTAAGACTAATAATGCAGCAATAGCCGCAGTGAAAGTCGAACGAGATAGCCTGTGATAGGCGAGGATAGCAAGCATACAAATGAAGGTGATTAGGTATAAAAATGTAGGCATAGTGACTCTCCGTAATCATATTGCTGCACACTTGATTACCATTGAAAATATCATTGAGTTCACGGTTGATATTTTCAATGGGTAATAATGTGCTACATGTTTTTCAACGTATGACAGCGTAAAAAATCAAGGGTAAGAGGTCTAACCACTTAATGTTAATTGTAAGTTATTTTTTAAGTAAAAGTAAAATAATTTGTTTTGCGAGGTGAGGTTTAGAGGGGGTTAAAAACACTAACTCTGTGGTTTTACTGACATTGATCAGGATCATTTACGAGTTTGTTTTTACTTGCCAATTATTAAGTAAGGGTTAACATGTAGCACTATTGTGATACTGTTCACGTTGTCGTAATTGTGTTTTTTTCATACAAGTGATGAGTGGGTTGTATTTCCGTTTGTTGCCTTTCCCGATTTCCGACTGACACTTGCCCGCCGGACCCTCTGTCGGGTTGACATCAATTCCTGTTTTTTTTATGTGCGCTAAGCACAGGGGTTTTGTTGTGTTGATTTTTCAAGCTCTCTCTCAATCGTGGAAACAGGGATATTCCCTTTCCAAGTTTCGTGCCGATTTAGTTTCTGGTATTACTGTTGGTATTGTTGCTGTTCCGTTAGGGATGGCATTATCTATCGCTATCGGTGTGCCACCCCAGCATGGTTTATATACTGTTATCGTCGCGGGTTTTTTGGCAGCGTTATTGGGTGGTTCACGGTTTAATATTACCGGACCAACTGCGGCGTTCGTTGTAATCCTATTACCAATAACACAGAAATATGGTTTGTCAGGATTAATGCTGGCGACCATGATGTCAGGGATTATTTTATTGCTGATGGGCCTTTTTCGTCTGGGGCAGTTGGTGACGTATGTGCCTTACCCTGTGACTACCGGTTTTACTGCTGGGATTGGGTTTGTGATTGCTTTTTTGCAACTTAAAGACCTACTCGGTTTACATGTGTTAGGCAGTCCGATTCATTTTCCTGAAAAAGTGATGGCATATTCACATGCCATATCAACCACTAATTATGCTGACGCACTGGTCGGTATCATTACGATCATGACCTTTATCCTTTGGGCTAAACTGAAAACCCGAATTCCACCTCATTTAGTTTCTTTGTTTGTGGGTACAGTTTTAGCATTGGCGTTAAATCATTTTAGCCTTGAGCATGTGACTTTATTAGGCGAAAAATTTAGTTATACCATTGGTCATATTATTGGGCATGGTATTCCACAAGAAGCACCACAATTTTTACCACTTTGGCAATCAAGTACTTTTAACTGGGCAACAATGATTGAGTTAATGCCTTCAGCACTAACGATTGCAATTTTAGGTTGTATTGAATCGTTGTTATGTGCGGTTGTTGCTGATGGTATGACAAGTACTAAACACAATCCGAATGCAGAGTTAGTCGGTCAAGGTTTAGCAAATATTGTGGTGCCTTTCTTTGGCGGTATTCCGGCAACAGCTGCAATTGCTCGAACAGCGACCAATATTCGTTCAGGGGCTTTCTCACCGATTTCAGGCATTATTCATGCGTTGTTTGTATTAGCTGCAATGATGGTTTTAGCACCAGCACTGTCTTATGTGCCGATGAGTGCTTTAGCGGGGTTGTTAATCATGGTAGCTTGGAATATGTCGGATGCACCTCACTTTGTACATACCTTAAAAGTCGCACCACGTCGTGATGTGGCAGTGTTAATGACGTGCTTTATTTTGACCGTTGCATTTGACATGGTTGTCGCGGTAATTGTTGGTTTATTATTGGCTGGCGTATTGTTTATTCAACGTATTGCAAGTTTAACCACGGTTACTATTACTGATGCTAAACATCCACATCTTAATTTCGGTGATGATGTGGTGGTGTATGACATTAATGGACCACTTTTTTTTGCGGCAAGTGAAAAAGCGTTTTCTGTGATTGAACATGCAACAATCGAAACGCGCGCAATTGTGCTTGATTTTAGTGATGTATCAACCATTGATATTACCGCGATCCATGCTTTTGAATTAGCATTGGATCGGTTATCTGATTTACCCGTTTATTTACTAGGGTTATTGCCGCATGTTGAGCGTAAATTGGATCATGCCGGCGTATTTGAACTAACAAATATTCACATAGCGCATTCAATTTCGCAATTACAGCAAATTTTAGTGGTTAATTCCGACATAGCATTACATCAACAGTCGACACTGTAAGTTATTTGTATGTAAACTGCCATTAACGATGTATTGCAGTATCAAGCGGACACCTTGTACGCTTGGTTTGTATTTAATGGAAAACATTGAGAGAGCAGTTTATGTATAAAGATCTGATCCGCAGCGAATTAACTGATGCCGCTGATGTCCTTGACCGTTTTTTAAATGACGATAAAAATTTGGCTGATATTGAAGCCGCAGCTAAATTATTAGCGGATTCATTCAAGCAAGGCGGTAAAGTATTGTCATGCGGCAATGGTGGTTCTCATTGTGATGCAATGCATTTTGCAGAAGAATTAACGGGTCGCTACCGTGATGATCGCCCAGGCTACCCAGGCATTGCGATTTCAGATCCTAGCCACTTATCCTGTGTCAGTAATGATTTTGGTTACGAATATGTATTTTCTCGCTATTTAGAAGCTGTCGGCTCTAAAGGCGATGTGTTGTTTGGGCTTTCAACTTCGGGCAACTCAGCCAATATTCTTAAAGCCATAGAAGCTGCGCAAGCAAAGGGAATGAAAACCATTGCCTTAACGGGTAAAGATGGCGGTAAAATGGCAGGATTAGCGGATGTGGAAATTCGAGTTCCACATTTTGGCTATGCTGACCGTATTCAAGAAATTCATATTAAAATTATTCATATTTTAATTATGTTAGTTGAAAAAGAAATGGAAAAATAATCGGACCGACATTGCTTGTTAATCAAGTAAGATCAACGATTATTAATGTTTAAATGAGTATGACTCAGCACAAAGAGCAGAAATAAAAATGTGTGAATTATTAGGCATGAGTGCCAATGTGCCAACAGATATTTGTTTTAGCTTTACCGGTTTAATGCAGCGAGGTGGTAATACAGGACCACACAGTGATGGATGGGGAATTACCTTTTATGAAGGTAAAGGATTTCGAACTTTTAAAGATCCTAATCCAAGCTGTCAATCACGTATTGCTGAGTTGGTGCAACAATATCCAATAAAAAGTTGTGCTGTTATAAGTCATATTCGTCAGGCTAATCGTGGTGGTGTGAATTTAGAAAATACACACCCTTTTACACGTGAAGTATGGGGTAACTATTGGACGTTTGCTCATAATGGTCAATTGACAGGGTATGAGCAATTAACGACAGGGCGTAATCAAGCTGTTGGCGATACTGACAGTGAAATTGCGTTTTGTTGGTTAATGAATCAATTGGAAATACGCTTTCCTGTGTTACCTGCAGATATGACGCCAGTGTTTGGTTATTTTGCTGAGTGTTGTGACACATTGCGTCAATTGGGTGTGTATAACATGCTACTGAGTAATGGTGAGTATGTTCTTACTTATTGTACTAACAAGTTACACTGGATAACTCGACGTGCTCCGTTTGGTAAAGCATCATTAATTGATGAAGATGTGACCATTGATTTTCAACGTGAGACAACCGCTAACGATATAGTGACTGTGATAGCGACTCAGCCTTTAACTAACGATGAAAGTTGGCAGAAGATGGTGAGTGGTGAGTTTCGCGTGTTCCATCTTGGTGAAACGGTTTACCACAGTATCGCAGCAGATGTTAGTTGTCACTAATGGTTTGGTGTTGTATTAATGGGCTAAAATAAAAAGGCGATCTCAATAAGATCGCCTTTTTTATGAGTGTAAATTATTAGTGTTTATTGTGCTGCATAGCCTTGTGGTGGCAGAATATTACCGTCAAGTACAGCATGTCCATCTTGCATTAATAACCGTTGGCTTAGTAACCATTGGATCACTAACGGGTAAATATTATGTTCTTGTCGCTGAACCCGTTGTATGACGTCATCGATGGTGTCGCCGCTAAAAATTGGCACTTTAGCCTGTAAAATAATCGGCCCGCCATCAAGCTCTTCAGTAACGAAATGGACACTGGTTCCATGTTCTTTATCGTCAGCATCGATAGCACGTTGATGAGTATTTAATCCCGAATATTTTGGTAATAAAGAAGGATGAATGTTGAGCATCTTTCCTTGATAATGTCCGACAAAATCTGCAGATAATATACGCATAAAACCAGCGAGAATAATTACATCAGGCTGATAAGCATCAATTTTTTTAATCAATGCTTGATCGTAAGCTTGGCGGTTGGCGAATTCAGTTGCTGCAAGATACAGGGTATCAATATTGGCAAGTTGAGCTCGTTTAAGGCCATAAGCATCGGCTTTATTTGAGATCACAGCAGTAATACGGCTATTTTTGATGATGCCATTAGTACAACCATCAATAATTGCTTGTAAGTTACTGCCATTTCCTGAGATTAAGACAACGATATTATGCATGAACTTAGTTAATCTCTACTTGCTCTTCACCAACGGCAGCTGTTGCAATTTCACCCAGCAGCCATGCGTTTTCGCCTTCTGCTTGTAAAATTTCAATAGCGAGTGCAGCTTGTGCTTGTGGTAAGGCAATGACTAAACCAACACCACAGTTGAAGGTGCGGTACATTTCGTATGTATCAACATTACCCGCTTGTTGTAGCCAGTTAAAAATAGCAGGCCATTGCCAACTGTTGCCATCAACAACCGCTTTAGTACCTTGTGGTAATACGCGGGGGATATTTTCCCAGAAACCACCGCCAGTAATATGAGAAATTGCGTGAATATCACAGTTCTCAATCATTTTTAGCGCTGATTTAACATAAATTTTAGTTGGGGTTAATAAGTGCTCAGATAATTTTTTACCCTCAAGATTTTGATTAAGATCGGCTTGGGAAACTTCTAAGATTTTACGTACCAATGAATAACCGTTTGAGTGCGGACCACTTGAACCGACAGCGATAAGTGCATCGCCCGCGGTGACTTTTGAGCCATCAATGATGTCGGCTTTCTCAACAACACCGACACAGAAACCGGCAACATCGTAATCTTCACCATGGTACATGCCTGGCATTTCAGCTGTTTCACCGCCAATTAGTGCACAACCTGCTTGAATACAACCTTCACCAATACCCGCAACAACACTTGCAGCAGTATCAATATCAAGCTTACCTGTTGCGTAATAATCTAGGAAAAATAAAGGCTCAGCACCTTGTACAATCAGATCGTTAACACACATAGCGACTAAATCAATACCAATGGTGTCGTGTTGCTTTAAATCCATCGCAAGGCGAAGTTTGGTACCAACACCATCTGTTCCTGAAACCAAAACAGGCTCTTTGTATTTAGTTGGTAGTGAACATAAAGCACCAAAACCCCCAATGCCGCCCATGACTTCAGGACGATGAGTGCGTTTAACTACGCCTTTAATACGGTCAACTAATGCATTACCAGCATCAATATCAACACCAGCATCTTTGTAACTAAGAGAAGAGTTTTTGTTGCTCACAGATGATCCCTCAAACGTATTAAAGTAAAAAACAAACGTATAATACCAGTAGTCATCGCATTAGAGCAAACGTTTGCGTCAAATTGTTACGGCGATTAAATTTCTGTCAATTAAACATTTGATACTATCGGCAATCGATTGGCTTGGTATATAATAGCGCGATTTTTTTAATTTATTGCCCAGGAGTCAAAATGAAAGTCGTTGAGGTGAAACACCCACTGGTTAAACATAAGATCGGTCTTATGCGTGAAGGTGATATCAGCACTAAGCGTTTTCGTGAATTGGCCACCGAAGTTGGTAGCCTACTAACGTATGAAGCGACTTCAGACTTCGAAACAGAAAAAGTGATGATTGAAGGCTGGGACGGTCCAGTTGAAATCGATCAGCTAAAGGGTAAAAAAGTAACTGTAGTGCCAATTCTTCGTGCTGGTTTAGGCATGATGGATGGCGTATTAGAGCATATGCCAAGTGCACGTATCAGTGTTGTTGGTATCTATCGTGATGAAGAAACGTTAGAGCCAGTACCTTACTTTAATAAATTAGCCTCAAATATTGATGAGCGTATTGCACTGGTTGTTGATCCAATGCTAGCGACTGGCGGCTCAATGATTGCAACGCTTGATCTATTAAAAGAACACGGCTGTACGCAATTTAAAGTACTGGTACTTGTTGCAGCACCTGAAGGTATTGCGGCACTAGAAAAAGCGCATCCAGATGTAGAGCTATACACAGCAGCTATTGATGAGAAGCTAAACGACAAGGGTTACATTGTTCCTGGTCTTGGTGATGCGGGCGATAAGATTTTCGGTACTAAATAATTATTCGATTGTTTATCACTGATATAAAAAAACCGGACTGAATAAGTCCGGTTTTTTTTCGGCTAATATTTATCGTCTAAAAGAGATAATGCTAGTGATTATAGATGCTCAGTATCTTCAATTTGAGCATTATCAACCATATTGGTTTCGCCTAAATCTTGGGGCAGGATAAGGTTTAATAAAATAGCCACGATGCCACATAAACTCACACCTTGTAAGCTAAACTCACCAATACCAAATGCCATGCCACCAATACCAAATACCAAGGTCACCGCAACGATAACTAGATTGCGGGCTTTATGTAAATCGACTTGATTTCTAATTAGGGTATTTAAACCAACCGTTGCAATCGAGCCAAATAATAAAATCATGATCCCACCCATAACAGGCACTGGAATCGTTTGTAGTATCGCGCCAAGTTTACCCACAAAAGCTAATATGATGGCAGTGACAGCTGCCCATGTCATTATCACGGGATTAAATGCTTTAGTTAGCATAACTGCGCCAGTCACTTCTGAATAGGTAGTATTTGGTGGTGCGCCTACCAGTGAGGCCGCGATTGTCGCAATACCATCACCTGCCATTGTGCGGTGCAGACCGGGCTTTTTAAGGTAATCTTTACCCGTCACATTTGAAATTGCTAAGATATCACCAACATGTTCGACCGCTGGCGCAATCGCAACGGGGATCATAAATAATACCGCGTTGATATTAAACTCAGGTAAGGTGAAGTTCGGAACCGCGAGCCAACTGGCTTGGATTACGGGGGTGAAATCAATCACACCAAAACCAAGGCTAGTTATATAGCCAGCAGTAATGCCGCCTACAATGGGAATTAATTTTAAAATTCCTTTAGCAAATACACTTAAAGTAATTGTTACCGTTAGGGAAATCGCAGAAATCCACAGCGCAGTATCATGGGCAATTAATTGAATGTCACCACCACCCGTTTTACCTACCGCCATATTAACTGCGGCGGGAGCGAGTCCTAAACCAATCACCATAATCACCGGACCGACAACAACGGGAGGTAATAAACGGTGAATAAAGCCAACGCCACGTACTTTAATGATCACACCCATGATCACATAGACCACGCCAGCCATCATTAAACCACCCATGGTGCTTGCAACGCCCCAAGTTTGGATGCCATACATCATTGGGGCAATAAAGGCGAAAGATGAGGCAAGAAAAATGGGTACAGAGCGTTTAGTGACGACCTGAAATAAAAGCGTGCCAGCGCCAGCGCCAAATAAAGCAACATTAGGATCTAAGCCGGTAAGTAACGGCACGAGAACCAACGCCCCAAATGCAACAAATAGCATTTGTGCACCCTGAAGAACCTGCATCATGGTATTTATCCCTAAGTAAAAAAAATCGCGCAATCCTAGCATGGAAGCAAACGATAACCTACAGGAATAAAAGCCAAAAAATACTTATAAACGTTCAAATTTAGAACGAGTGGCGTTTTATTTGCATGGTAATAGTCATTGCCCTGTTAAAAATGTGAGTTATAAAATTATATTGACGAAATTGTCGAATGAAATTCACAGACTCTGCGCTATGATACGGCACCAATGATAAAACCTGTTGTCTGTCTTACTAGGTCTATTTTTTGAATTAACCATGAGTCTTACTATGTTGCGATTTGCATTATTATTTTTAGCGGTATTGGCGTTGCCGGTACAAGCTGCGACAGTGAATGATCTTTATCAAACCCAAGTCACTTTGATCGGTAGCGATCAACAAGCAGATCAAGCTGCACGTGAGCAGGGGTTGGCGAATGTATTGGTCAAAATATCAGGTAATACTGATATTCTTAATAACTCAGCGATTAAAGCGGCGATTACCAATAGTGGTCGTTATATCAGTCAATTTGGTTATAACCAAGTTGATGGTCAACGAGCGATTGATCTGAGTTTTGATAAAAACCAAATTAAACAATTATTGATTCAGTCAAAAGCCAGTATTTGGAAAGATCAACGTCCTAATATTTTGGTATGGATGGTTGATAATGATGGTCAGCAACGCAATATTTTGTGGGATCAGTCAACCAACGCTTTGGTGAATGACACTAAGCAAGCTGCCGATAGTCGTGGCTTGCCATTAACATTCCCTGTTGGGGATATTACCGATGCAACCGCGATCAATGTGTCAGATTTATGGGGTAATTTTATTGATCCTATTGCTGCTGCAAGTACACGTTATCATGCAGATGGATTGCTATTGGTGAAAGCCCAGCAACAACCCGATGGTACTGTAAGCTTAAACTGGCAGTTTTATCCTCAGCAGCCAAGTGAGATAGCAACGGCGGATACCCAACCGATTACAGGAACAACATCGGGTACGTTGGCACAAACATCAAATAAGATGATTAATCAAGTAACTGATTATTTAGCTAATAAATATGCGGTTGTATTGGGTGGTGTTGCTGGTGGCAAGATCAATATTGAAGTCGATAATATTCAGTCAACAGAAGACTTTTTTGCATTAGAAAAAATGCTGAATAACTTAACCACTGTTGATAGCGCTAATGCGATGAGAATTAAAGGTAATAGTGCTATTTTTCAATTGAATCTTCAAGGTTCTGAGCAGGCATTCCATCAAGAAATTAGTCATGACAATCAAATTAGCCAGACTCAATCAGCGATAGCTTTTGCAGCTGATCCCGTTGTATCGATACCAGTACCAGTCACTCCTGTCGCAACTACAACGACAGACACATCAGCAGTTACTTCAACCGCAGCGATTACATCAGGTCCAGTGGTTAATGCATTAACGGTAACACCCCAGAATATTTATTCCTGGAATAGCTAATCACATCCATCAAAGTGATGAGATAGCAGTGTGATTAAATAAATAGCCTTGGTACTTTATATTCTTTCAACGAGAAAGAGAGAGGGTACTGAGGCTTTTTTACGTTGTGAATGGTTGTTTATCGGGGCTAGCCGTTATAACGGGCATGTTCTTCACGTTCAACTTGTGATAACCGCTTTAATTTAATCCCTAATTCTTTTGCTCGTAAACGCGCAAAAACAATATTACTGACGAAGCAAACCGTAACGATAGCTAACTCTATTATCGCGAGTCCTTGTTCGCCATCATTGAGTGTGATTAGCGTTGTAGCATGCAGAATATAGAACATTAAAATAAAATTCGCCCATGCATGAGTATAAGGTTTCGCAGCTAGCATACCGAGTAAAGGCAATAATAACGGCGCTACCCACACGAGGGTAATAACAACGGCAGAGAAGTGTTGGTGGGGGGAGAGTAATAATTGCCACACGCCAATAAAAATAATTAAACCACAATGACTGATTAATGCAGATTGACGTGCAAAATATGTTAATGGTTGCATTTTAGGCATGAATATTCCTTTTTTAGCCACTTAATTTACATGCAATGGTTGCTAAACGCCGTCCTATGGCTTGAGCAAGTGCTATTTCGTCGGGGTGTAATTGTTTATTAATGCCATGATTAACATGCGATACACCATAAGGTGTGCCACCGTGGCATGTGGTATGTAAAAGTGGTTCTGAGTAAGGGATCCCCACAATGAGCATCCCATGATGTAATAAGGGTAACATCATTGATTGTAGCGTAGTTTCTTGACCACCATGTAATGATGACGATGATGTAAACACGCAGGCAGGCTTACCAATCAATGTGCCAGAAAGCCATTCACCACTGGTGGTATCTAAAAAATGCTTCAGCGGCGCTGCCATATTGCCAAATCGAACCGGGCTTCCCATCGCCATCGCACTACATTGTTTAAGATCATCATGGCTTACTATGGGATCGGTCGTTTTCGTCGAGGTGGCTGTTAGTGTTGCTACTGTTGTTGCTGTAGAAATAGTCGTCGCTGTTGAGATATCTTCGACCGTTCTTAATACCGCTTCACAGTCTTTCACTTGTTCAATACCACGACCAATATGACGTGCTAATTGGCGCGTATTACCATGAAGGCTGTAATAAAGTACTAAGATTTTGATCATTATAAAATACTCAAAACATGCTCAGGTGGACGACCCATTGCCGCTTTATCATTATTAACCACAATTGGTCGCTCGAGTAATTGTGGGTGCAATGCGATTGCTTCAAATAGATCTTGGTCGGTTAGGGTTTGATCATCGAGTTGCAATTCTTGGTACTGTTTTTCTTTGGTACGCATCATCTCACGTACGCTGCTATAGCCTAATTGGCGGTAAAGCTGTTGTAACTGCTTAATCGTTGGTGGTGTGTCTAAATAGAGAATAACTGTGGGAGTAATAGCATGCTCAGTGAGTAAGGCTAATGTTTCACGGCTTTTTGAACAACGTGGATTGTGATAAATAGAAATGGTCATAGAGATCCTTAGTGATTTAGTTGAATAATAAATATTAAAAAGAAGAACGTAAGGCTTCAAATTGCGCTTGTTGAACCCTAAGTTGATCAAGTCTCGCATCATATCGTGCTTGATCGAGCGAACCTAATTTTGCCCGTTGTGCGGCTTGGGTATAGTTACTGATTGCTAGTTTCCATTGTGCACGTAACGCGGCTAATTCGCCCATCGCTGCCAGTTCACCAGCACGTTGATTTTGTTTAGCATAATTTTTAGCTAATAATGCCCAGCCATTAACATCATTCGGTTGTTGATAGTTATAACGTGTCAGTATATTCATGCTTTGTGGGTAACGTTTAGCTTCGAGTAAGGCATTGGCTAAATTAAGCTGTAATACGGTACTTTCTGGTTGATATTGCAATGCTTTTTCTAAACGAGTGATCGCTTTATCATACTGTTTTTGATATAAATTTAAATCAGTTACCGCATCGATATAAAATAAATTATTGGGCTCAGAGGCTAGCAGAGGCAACAATAATTGTTGTGCTTTATCATATTGACCGCTATCGAGATAAACCAGTCCTTTGCCATAATTGAGTTCTTGACGTTGGGTAGGCGTCGCTTTTTTGAGTTCAGCGTTAAACCAATTTAAGGCCGACGTTTTACTAAAATCAATATTGCGCGCCACGATCCGTGATTTAGCTAATAAATAACGCTCTGAAGGCGGTAATTTTACTTTCGGGTAGTTATTTGCGCGCATACGGCTATCGGTAATACGTGATTCAGGCAGTGGGTGGCTAAGTAACATTGCGGGTAATTTGGTGGTATAGCGGTATTGTTCGGCTAAGCGTCCAAAAAAGTGTGGCATCGCTTGAGGGTTAAAACCTGCTTTAGCAAGAGTGGCGATACCTATCCTATCTGCTTCTTTTTCATTGCTGCGAGTGTGATTAAGCATGCCTTGCATCGATACTGCGGTGGTGGTGTGCAATGCTGCCATTCCCGCTTCTGGAGCAGCAACTACTAATAATAGAGAGCCAATTAATGCAGCCATCGTTGCTGGATTTTTTTTCGCTTGATCTTCTAATGAACGCGCAAGATGGCGTTGGGTAACGTGGGCAATTTCATGCGCAATAACAGATGCTAATTCACTTTCTGTTTTAGCATGTAAAAATAATCCTGAATGTACGCCAATATTGCCACCGAATAATGCAAAAGCGTT
>CAMQXY010000048.1 GCA_947039005.1 uncultured Photobacterium sp. | reverse complement strand
CTTAATGCTTAATGCTTAATGCTTAATGCTTAATGCTTAATGCTTAATGCTTAATGCTTTAAAAATCACAATAAAAAGCCAGCAACAATGCTGGCTTTTTATATATATACTGTTTGTTAAAAGCTTGTTTATTACTTAGCAAGAGCAACCGTTTCAACGTCAATAGTACGTACAGTCCAATCTTTATCTACTTCACCACGAATAATGATTTTAGTGGTTGGTGTTACTGTAATACCATGCCAGTCTTTTTTATCAATTTCGATTTTAATCTCACCAGTTACATCTTTAAACATGTACTCTTCATTACCAATTGAAGAGATAATATAGCCAGTAAGTTCTACTGTTGCATTCTCATCAGCATGTAATGCTGCTTTTACTGTATTTAATACAGGAACAGCACTCGGGCCATTAAAACCACCTTGAGCCTGAGTAAGTGGCGCAGCTTCATTTGGACCGCTAAAACCACCTTGAGCTGATTGCGGTGCTGCCATCACTGACATTGATGAAAACATAAGAACTGAAGCTGCAAGTAATTTTTTCATTTGTCTATCTTCCACAGAATTATTAAATGAGATTATAATGTTTCGAATGCATATCTGATTTAAAGTATAACGCTAAGCGATTAATTTCAGCAATACTATTATCTAATACCTATAAATGATGGCTCACTCTTAACCCGTTTATGGTAATTCTTTTATCATATGTGATGCTAAAAATACTGATACCACAGTATCAATATTGTCCTCCAGCACTTTACCCTCACAATTCGGTGATATATTCATCACTTGCGGCCAAAAAAGCAGTCCCTGAAATAAACTAATATAAATGTTAGTCAGCAACATGACATTTTTATCGACCATACAACCAGCAGCAATCGCTTGCTGAAACCAATCAGTAATCGCTTTCGTGCTGTATAAATCTTTAATCAAATTTAACGCTAATTCAGGTTGACGTAAAAATTCCATCACAATCGTACGTGACAATGGAATACCATAAGTTGAATACAAAATATCCGCTTCACGACAGGTAATTGCAGTCAATTGCTCCGTCAATGTTTTTGTTGGATCAAATTCATATTTAACATTTTCAGTCACCGACTCTTGAATGATGGTCAGCACTGAAACGAATAACACCTCTTTACTCTCAAAATGACGATATAACGTCCGTTTAGAGACCGCGGCTTCTGTTGATATACGATCCATATTCGACGCTAAAAATCCATGAGTCATAAACTCATCTTTGGCCGCTTCAATGATTGCTAAGTGCTTACGTTCAGTTTGCTTCATCCTTAAGAGATTCCTCATACTATTTTTATTTCAGATTATGAGCGCAGTCTAACAATCTGAAACAAAAAAGTACACTGCCTAGTTTACAATTTTGTTTTTATCACTAGAATGCACTCTAAGTTTGCTTTTTTGGCAATAAATATGATCAATCAATCTAATGATAGTGGAGAACACGGTGAAAAGTCATTCAACAGTGTCCAATGTGACATCGTTAACAATTAATAAACTGGCCATGGCCGTTAGTTTATCTTTAGCGGTCGTGATGTTGTCAGGATGTGACAGTCAAAAAGAAGTAACTGTCACCGCGCCTATCATTAATCTTGCGCTAACTGAAATCGTAATGCCAAAAGCAAACACCGACTTAACCTTTAATGGTGTTATTCGTTCAGCTGAACGTGCGGATTTATCATTCCAAGTCAATGGTCGTGTTAGTCATATTTTTGTCAATGAAGGCGATAAGGTACATCAAGGTCAACTGCTGGCTAAATTAGATCCTAAAGATGCCCAAACTGCATTCTCAAAAGCACAACTGGAATTAAATAACACCAAAAAAGATTATTCACGTGGTAAGTCTATCTATGAAAGCTCACAAGCTATTGCGAAAAGTGATCTTGATGAACTTTTAACGCGCTACAACTTGGCTAAAAATCGCCTTGAAGAAGCTAAAAATCAGCTTGCTTACACTCAATTAAAAGCCCCTTTCGATGGCATTATTGGTCGTAAGTTAATTGATAATCACGTTCAAATTCAAGCTAATACACCTATATTAACATTGCATAATCTTGATAACTTGGAAGTGGTGGTAAACATTCCTGATACCGTGATGCTAACAGGTATGCAATGCAATAAAGCGAATGCTGAAATTAACAATATTCCAGGGCATTTATTACCACTAAGTTTACGAACTTACTCGACCCAAGCAGATCCTGTCACACAAACCTTCTCAATCGTATTAGGTTTAGATGATCTTAAAGGTCTCAATATTCTGCCAGGCATGTCCGTCAAAGTATCACCAAGCTTAGTAGAATGCCCTGAAGAAAATAATAACCCACTAACAGTGCCATTAACGGCTGTAGTACCCGATAACAAAAATCAACAATTTGTATGGGTCGTTGGCAGTAATAACATCGTTTCAAAGCGTTACGTTACAGTTGGTGTTATTAATAAAAATAATATTACGGTAACTAAAGGCCTTAATGCTGGTGAACGTATTGTGATTGCGGGTGTATCAAAACTAAAGAATGGTATGGAAATTCGCCCATACACAGACACTACTCAAAACGGAGTGTAATAAATGGATATCGCTCGCTATACCATAGCCAAGCGCACCAGTGTTTGGGTAATGATTGCTATTATTCTAATCGGTGGCTACATCAGCTACCTAAAATTAGGTCGTTTTGAAGATCCAGAGTTTGTTATTCGCCAAGCCGTTATTATCACGCCTTACGCGGGTGCCACAGCACAAGAAGTATCAGATGAAGTCACCGACATTATTGAAGGTGCTGTCCAATCATTGCAGGAACTGAAAGAAGTAAAATCAGTTTCTAAACAAGGTATGTCTGAAGTTACGGTTGAGATCAAACTTGAGTTTGCAAAAAGTCAGGCCGATCTTCAGCAAGTATGGGATAAATTACGTCGTAAAGTTGTTGATGCACAGCGTCAATTACCTCCTGGCGCAGGTCCATCGATTGTTAACGATGATTTCTCTGACGTTTATGCTTTATTTTTTGCAGTGACAGGTGAAGGCTTTACAGATAAGCAACTATCTGATTATGTTGATAGCCTTCGTCGTGAACTCGTCTTAGTACCTGGCGTGGCAAAAACAGCTACACTGGCTGAACAACAAGAAACTATTTTTGTTGAGTTCACCAGTGAGCGTTTAGCTAAATTTGGGCTATCGGTTGATAACGTCCTATCGGTATTACAAAAACAAAATATTGTTACTGTTGCCGGTAGTTTAACATCCAACGGCATGCGTATTCCGGTTATGCCAACGCCAAATGTTAACTCTTTTAATGACTTAAAAAACCTACAAGTCGGTATTGGTGATAATCACACCGTCTTGCGTCTTAAAGATATAGCCACCCTTAAACGTGGTTACCAAGAACCAGCATCGATGTTGATGCGTTATAATGGTGAACGTGCGATTGGCTTTGGTATTTCGAATGTCACTGGCGGTAACGTCGTCGATATGGGTGATGCAGTTAAAGCTCGAATTGCTGAGTTAGAAAGCCAGCGTCCACTGGGTATGGAACTGAATGTCATCTCAATGCAATCAGATTCTGTACGTGATTCGGTTACAAACTTCATTGATAACCTGATTGCCGCAGTAGTGATTGTATTTATCGTACTCTTACTGTTTATGGGCGTTCGTTCAGGCATAATTATCGGTTTTGTCTTAGTATTAACCGTCGCTGGCACGCTATGCATCATGTTAATTGATGATATTGCAATGCAGCGTATTTCTCTAGGTGCATTGATTATTGCCCTTGGGATGCTGGTTGATAATGCGATTGTTGTTACTGATGGTATTTTAGTTCGCTTACAAAATAACGAAGATCGGGAAGTGGTTATTCCAGAAGTTGTAAATGCAACTAAATGGCCACTGTTAGGCGGTACGGTTGTTGGTATCTGTGCATTCAGTGCTATCGGTCTTTCGCCATCAGATATGGGTGAATATGCAGGATCATTGTTCTGGGTTATCCTTTATTCAATGCTGCTAAGTTGGTTGTTTGCCGTTACGGTTACACCACTACTATGTCACCAGTTCCTAAAAGTAAAAGTAAAAACGGATACCGATAAACCAAGCAAAGTTGTTACTGGCTACAAAGGCTTATTATCGTGGGTACTTCTTCACCGTAAGACAACAGGTTTATTACTGGTTGCTACTCTTGTTGGTGCAATCTGGGGCGTGAAATTTGTTCCACCTGGCTTTATGCCTGAGTCACAACGTGCACAATTTGTAGTTGATGTGTATCTGCCGCAAGGCACTGATATTCAAAACACTCAAACCGTTGTTGCTAGCATAGAGCAAGACGTGAAACAAAAACCCGGTATTAGCAATATTTCAAGCTTCATCGGTGGTGGCGGTTTACGCTTCATGCTGACCTATGCTCCCGAAGCACGTAATCCAAGTTATGGTCAATTACTGATCGATATTGATGATTACCGTAATATTGCGCCATTATTGGTTGAACTCCAAAAAGAGCTCGACATTAAATACCCTGAAGCATCAATCAAAGTATGGAAGTTCATGCTTGGTCGCGGCGGCGGTAAGAAAATTGAAGCTGGATTTAAAGGCCCCGATAGCAAGGTATTACGTGACCTTGCAGAACAAGCTAAAGCTATCATGCTTAGTGATCCGAACTTGATCGCTGTTCAAGATGATTGGCGTCAGCAAGTTCCAGTGGTTAAGCCTGTATATTCAACTGAAAAAGCACAGCGTTTTGGCTTAACGAATCAAGAAATAAGCCAAGCAATTGCGCAAACATTAACAGGCCGTAATATTGGCGTTTACCGTGAAGGTAATGATTTGATCCCTATCGTTGTGCGTGCGCCAGATAATGAGCGTACTCATGAACGTGCGATTGAAAATACACAAGTTTACAGCCGTATGGTCAATGGTTTAATTCCTGTGAGTCAGTTGGTTGAATCTGTGAATGTTGCTTGGGAAGATGCAATCCTACGCCGTATTAACCGTATTCCAACGATTTTGGTTCAGGCAGACCCTGCACCCGGAGTCTTTACAGCAGATGCTTTTAATGATCTACGCGGTAAGATTGAGGCGATTGAGTTACCACCAGGCTACGAGTTGACATGGTACGGTGAATATAAAGCATCAAATGACGCTAATGCTGGTCTTGCTAGCTCTGCCCCTTACGGCTTTGCAGCAATGATTTTAGCGGTGATCTTTATGTTTAACGCTATTCGTCAACCATTAGTAATTTGGTTAACTGTACCTTTTGCTTTAGTGGGTGTAACGGTTGGCTTAGTGATCTTCCAAACGCCATTTGAATTTATGGCTATTCTGGGCTTCCTAAGCTTAATTGGTATGATGGTGAAAAATGCCATTGTATTGGTAGACCAAACCGATGTTGAAATAGCTGCGGGTAAAACACCTTATCAAGCCATTATTGATTCAGCACTTAGCCGTGCTCGACCAGTATTGCTTGGTGCATTTACAACGATTTTAGGTGTGGCTCCATTACTGGTAGACCCATTCTTTAAGAGTATGGCGGTAACGATTATGTTTGGTCTGTTGTTCGCAACCATCCTAACACTGGTTGTGATCCCGTTACTGTATGCAGTATTGTTCCGCGTTAAAGTGGAATAACCACCAGCATCACAATAGCAAGTAATAAAAGGGAGTGACATCGTTGATGTTCACTCCCTTTTTTATGATGCCAAATAACCCAGTTCACCATCAAAACAATCATAATTATTGAATATAATCGATAAGATCTTGTGCCAAACGGCGTAACACTCCAGGATCTGGACGTGTATGAGAAAACGTACGAATACCATAAATTCCCATCACTAAAAATTGTGCTAACTGTTGGCTATCCCGTCCATGACTAATTTCATTACGTTGCTGCGCTAATGCAAGTTGTTCAGCCAATGTCTGCTGCCATTGTTTTAGCATATGGCTAATAACATCTGCGACTTCAACATCTTGTTGAGCAAGTTCACTAAGTGCCTTTTGCAATAAGCAATCTTTTATCTGCTCACGTTCACATTCATCAACAACCTGCTCAAGATAAGACTCAATCGCACTGATTACCGACGCAGATTGAGAAAATAAAGTCACAAACTGCGCGTAACGTTGATCACGGTAATGTTCTAATGCCGCTAATAACAACCCACGTTTATTTTTAAATGCACAATAAATCGAGCCAGGATGAAGCCCTGTGGCTTGTTTTAAATCTTGCATACTGGTGTTGCTATAACCTTTAGTTATAAAAATATCCATTGCCGATCGTAATACCCGATCGCGATCAAATTCAGCACTACGCATAATAGCTCTCTTTGGCTTCTAACTCATGCTAGTTTACTTAATCTTGAACAATCATTCAAAAAAATACTTGAATGATTGTTCAAATAAGCCTAACTTGAACGGGCATTCAAATTAGAGGTAATAATCATGCTCGATAATCTATTTCATCCTGTTGTACTTAACGATACGCTAACCTTAAAAAATCGTATCATTATGGCACCATTAACACGCTGTATGTCGGATGACAATTTAGTCCCAACTCAAGCGATGGTTGATTATTATGCCCGCCGTGCTGATACTGGACTTATTATCTCAGAAGCTATTTTAATTCGTGCTGATGGTCAAGGTTATCCACACACACCAGGTTTATTTACGCCCGAGCAAATTAATGGTTGGCGTAATGTAACAGATGCGGTTCATAACAACGGTGGCAAAATTTTCGCACAACTATGGCATACTGGTCGTGTCGCTCATCCGTTCTTTTTTGGTGGTGAATATGTATTAGCACCTTCCGCAATCGCGCTTGAAGGCACCTTACCAAGAATGCGCGAACTCACTTACACGGTACCAAAACCAGCAACTAAAACAGAAATTAATCAACTCGTTGCTGATTTTAGCCAAGCAGCTGCTAATGCTATTGATGCCGGATTTGATGGCGTTGAAATTCATGGTGCAAATGGCTATTTGCTCGATCAATTTTTACACTTCAGTACCAATGAACGCGATGATGAATTTGGTGGTAATCCTGAAAATATGGCACGCTTCCCACTTGCTGTTATTGATGCCATTAGTCAACGTATTGGTAAAGATCGTACTGGATTACGTTTATCTCCCGGTGGTTACTTCAATCTCGAAGGTGATACCCGTGATCGTGCCGTATTTGATTACTTACTACCAGAAGTTGAAAAACGTTGCTTAGCGTATCTACATGTTGGTATTTTTGATGACAGCATGAATTTTGAATATCTAGGAGGTAGTGCATCGCATTATATGCGTACTCATTATCACCGTACCTTAATTGGGGTGGGTTGCTATAGTCCACAATCAGGCAGTGACGCCATTGCCGCAGGAAAATTTGATTTATTAGCAATTGGTCGTCCATTAATTGCTAATCCAGACTACGTTGCAAAAGTACAAGCAGATCAACCGCTTATTGCCTATGACGATAGCATGCTAGCGCAATTAATTTAATTCCTTATTTTACGCCTTAATATCAACTTATTAAGGCGTTTATTTTTATTCTATTAATAATTTAAAGATAAATAACAAAAAATCATTGTTTGCATTTGTATCGATAGACAAAAGCCTAGTTTAACTCTTATGATAACAAGAGCTAAAATAATAATGATAGAAGATAATGACTAATATCAAACAGCGACAATCTAACCAAACAATACTTTTAGCGAGTTTATTTATCGCAACGAGTAGCTATGCCTCTTACGCCAATGCAGATGCAATAACCTCTCCTGCCGTTAATAATTCGTTAAACTACAGCAGTAATAATGCTCTGCTTCTAGAGCAATATAAAGATAACTTTGTCTTACCTTTTTATTATACTCAATCTCCAAACTACAAAGAATATCAATCAGTTATACCAGAAGATGGCAAATTAAGTAAATACAATGTTAACTTCCAAATCAGTTTAAAATACCGTCTACTTTCAGGTATTTTATATGACAATGACCAACTATTTTTCGCCTATACCCAACGTTCAAATTGGCAAGCCTATGCATCCTCTGCTTTCTTTAGAGACACTGAATACGAACCTTCTGTTTTCTGGACATTCCCGACTAAAACAACCTATACCAATGATTTTCACTATGTAGGTAGTACATTAGGTTTAGTCCACGAGTCTAATGGTCGAGGTGGTGAGCAAGAACGTAGCTGGAACCGTGCATTTGTCGATATGACCTTCAAAAAAGAGGCATTCACATTAAGTATTAAACCTTGGGCACGACTTGATTTTGGCGCTAAAGACTATAACAAGGACATCAATCGCTACCTTGGCTATGGTCGTATCAGTATGAATTGGAATATTGATGGTAAAACGATGATCACTTTTACAGTGCGAAATGCACTAGAAAGTGGCTTCTCGCGCGGCTATGAAAAAGTGACGTTAAATTTCCCTATTTATAAACGTCTACGTGGATACCTAATGTTTGAAAGTGGCTATGGTATTTCTATTTCAGATTATAATCATTATGATAATGCTGGCGGTATTGGTTTTTCATTTTAATTAAATAATTATTTTTTATCTCTAGTATTAATTGCATATAAACAACACACATAAAATAACTAGAGATAAAGATAATAATAATCATTTATTTTTCATTAATAACAAATAAACATACCACACAGACATTAACCTCTCGCCCGTTCATTCACATTTAAATATATATTATTTAATTTATCGTTTAAGTGATTATTCCTTTACTCATAGAATATTATATGTTTTTAATAGTACTATCAGTAATACTGAAGACTTTGTCCTACATACAAACATTAATATTAAAAATCATTATTAATAGAATGGTCCTGTGAATATGAATCAATCAACGTACTTATCTGTACTTATTCACATGTTAGCATTATCACCTTATCCTGCAGGCTTAAAATCTAAAGATGGTATATTTGAATATGCCAATGATGCTTATCGAAATCTCGTTAATGCACCACAAGATATAAAAGGATTAAAAGATAGTGATCTACCATGTGATACCGCAGCATTTGCCGAAGTTTTCATTGAACAAGATAGATTATCTTTGGCACAAAATAAAACAATAGTAATACTAGATGTGCACAACTATGCTACTGGAATGGATGCATATGCGTTTACTAAACAACCCGTTATTATTAATGGTGAACCTTGGGGTATTCAATTTACAGCAAGAAGAGTAAAAGATTGGATAAATATAGCCTCTTTTGCAGAGGTTCTTGCGGCTAACAAATCAAATTTATCATTTAGCACAACTCGACCATTAGAACCAAAATTAACGCCAGCACAAGAAATTGTTTTATTTTGGTTATTACGAGGCCGACAAACCAAACAAATAGCACAACTGATTCATCGAACACCGAAAGCAGTCGAAAAACAAATAGCAAATTTAGTCTCGCGTTTTTCCTGCTATGGTATTTCAAGTCGTTCTGGCTTAATTGAATATGCGCGTGGTAATGGTTGGTTGTCACTAATACCAGAACAATTAATTAAAACACCGGTATCTATCATTATTAATGATCATGAACAAATGGATTAACATCACAAAAACCAGTGTAACTTAAGCAAAGGATTGTTTAGTTACATTACTTTACCTCTATAATTCTGCCAATTTTCTTTTTTATTATTATTGGCTATCAATGCGTATAAAATTTAGTTTAATCACAACATTAATACTTCTTTCTGGATGTAGTTCATTCACCACAATAGATCCTCTGCCTCATGCTACTTTAATCATTAAAAATGGCCAAGTTCTTACAATGGACGAGCACAAACAAGTGATTAATAATGGTGTCGTGGTCATTAATAACGACGCCATTATTGCCATTGGTGATCAAACGTTATTATCCCAATATCAAGCAACACGCATTATTGATGCCCAAAATGGTATTGTGATGCCGGGAATGATAAATACCCATAACCATTTACCTATGATTGCTTTTCGAGGATTAGGTGAAGAAGGCATTGAAAACCGTTTATTTGCCTACTTCTTTCCTCTTGAAAGCGAAAAGCTAAGCCGTGAACTGATTTATCAAGCGACTCGCCTTGGTGCCATTGATTTAGCACAGAGCGGTGTCACTACTTTTACGGACATGTACTATCATGTCGATGAAATGGCCAAAGCGACCAAAGAAGTCGGTTTGCGTGCCGTTTTAGGTGAAACCGTCATAAAATTCCCAGTCGTTGATGCAAAACAACCGTATGGCGGTCTTGAGTATGGCCAAAAATTTATTAGCGATTATAAAAATGACCCGTTAATTACCCCCGCTTTTGCACCTCATGCAGCTTATACGGTCTCAAAAGAAAAACTCCAACAAATCAATGTGCTCTCAAAAAAGCTCAATGTCCCTGTTTTAATTCATGTTGGCGAGTTTGACAATGAAGCAGCACGCATTAGTGACAACCCTAAAAAACTCAGCCCTGTTGCTTGGCTTAAAGACATTGGTGTTTTAGATCAACGGATGGTACTTGCTCATGCTATCCACGTTGACCAAGCAGACATTGATTTAATCAAACAATCTGGTGCAGGTGTTGCTTATAATCCAATGGCAAACGCAAAAGGCGCAACCGGAATTGCACCTGCATGGGAGATGTATCAACAACAGTTACCAATGGGTTTAGGCACCGATGGTCCGATGAGCTCTAATCAAGTCGATCTATGGCGTACACTGAGTTATGCCGCTAATATGCAACGTTTAAAGCATAATGATCGTACTATCATGATCCCTGAACAGGTAATTGAATTAGCCACCATTGGTGGTGCTCGCGCACTGCATATGGATGATAAAATAGGTTCACTTGAAGTGGGTAAAAAAGCCGATGTTATTATTGTTGAAACCCAATCAGCTAACATGATGCCCAATTACAACCCTTATGCCACTTTGGTTTATCAAGCAAATCCAAGCAATGTCAGCACGACGATAGTTAATGGCAATATTGTGATGGATCAACGTCAAATGACACAAATCGATACTGCTGATGTTACTCACCATATTCGGGCTATCGAAGCAGATATCGCCGCCTTTGCCAAAGAACTCGCGAAAAAAGCCATTACCTCACCAAGCCTAATGAAATAAAAATACTGCTACCCCTTACTCATTGTGAATACCTTGAGTAAGGGGTATAACGTTTTTACCTACTCAACAATTTTCACTGCAAAAATGAAGCAACACATTCAAAAATGATAAGAACACTACCAAAAATTACTTAACTTTAGCGGTGCTTTTTACCTTTCCGTAAATCAATACGGTATGATAACGATCAATCAATGATTAGCGGGTATTAATACATGTATCATCAAACACTTAAAAAATATTTTGGCTTTGATTCTTTACGCCTTGGGCAAGAAGAAGTCATTACCCGCGTTCTAAATGGTCATTCTGCAGCCGCAATATTCCCTACAGGCTCAGGAAAATCATTATGTTATCAACTTCCTGCAATTGAGTTACCGCACCTAACATTGGTTATTTCTCCATTGTTAGCATTAATGAAAGATCAATTAGACTTTTTAGCCTCTAAAGGTATTGCTGCGGCCTCCATTGATTCAAGTCAAACATGGCAACAAACTCAGCAAGTGATGCAGCAGATTCGTCAAGGTGAAATCAAAGTCCTAATGATATCGGTTGAACGTCTAAAAAATGAACGTTTTCGCCATTTTATCAGTCAAATTTCAATTTCATTATTAGTGGTTGATGAAGCACACTGTATTTCAGAATGGGGACATAACTTCCGTCCTGATTATTTGAAATTGCCTCATTACCAGCAAGCATTGAATATCCCTCAAGTTCTATTGCTAACCGCGACAGCAACCCCGGCGGTTATTCAAGATATGCAGGATAAATTTGCCATCGAAAAAGACAATATTATTGTGACCGGCTTTTATCGCAATAATCTTGATTTAACCGTAGTTACAGCCGATGAAGATGAAAAAATAGATACGCTTAAACACCAACTATCACAACGCAGTAATGAACCTTCCATTGTTTATGTCACTTTACAACACACCGCAGAACATGTTGCGAATGCATTAAGCCGCAGTCATTTCCCAGCACAAGCCTATCATGCTGGTATGGATTCTGATCGCCGCCATAGTATTCAACAGCAATTTATGAATGGGGAAATTAATTGTATCGTTGCCACCATTGCTTTTGGCATGGGAATCGATAAATCCAATATTCGCCAAGTGATTCATTTTGATTTACCCAAATCAATCGAAAACTATAGCCAAGAAATTGGTCGTGCCGGACGAGATGGTGAAGTGTCACAATGTACTGTTATTGCTAATAAATCAGGGCTAAACATATTAGAAAACTTTGTTTTTGGTGATACACCCGACCGCAATGCTATTGCTTATATTTTACATGAAATACAAACGCAAGATCAGCAGTGGGAGATCATGAGTGGTCGCTTATCAAAAGACAGTAATATTCGTTTATTACCGCTTAAAACGTTATTAGTTTATCTAGAAATTCGTCATATCATTGAACCAATGTACACTTATTTTGCTGATTATCGCTACAAAATGAATATTTCACAGCATGATATTGCCCAACATTTCCAAGGCGAACGCCGACAATTTATTGAAACAATTTTTGCTTGCTCACCAAAAGCCCGTGTCTGGCATACCTTAGATATGGATGCACTATGGCAAGGCTATCAAGCAGACAGAAAACGTGTGGTAGCTGCTATTGATTATTTACACGAGCAAGGTTGGATCACTCTAGAAAGTAAACAAATGACCGATGTTTATCGTATTAGTCAGCACCAATTTGATATTGAAACAGAGACAGAAGCTTTATATCAATTATTCCAACAAAAAGAGCACAGCGAAATTAATCGTATTGAAAATATGATCGCTTTTTTTGAGAGTAAAACGTGTCTTAGCCATAAATTAGCAAGCTATTTTGCTGATCATAATGCACCTCAACAATGTGGTCATTGCTCTGTTTGTCGAGGTGATACGGTTACATTGCCCGCCCTGCCATTACTGCCAGATATTACCGATCAACAAATAACAATGTGGAGCGAAAGCTTTATTCAACGTAATGATAGCGCACCGTCAATGGCAGCAATCACCCGCTTTCTACATGGCATGAGCACGCCGCTAAATAGCAAACTCAAAGCAAAACAGCTTGATGGCTTTGGGATATTAGAAGCTTATCCGTTCCAACAAACTTTCGCCCATATTTGTCGCTTATATCGCAGTAACTGTTGAATAAATAATCATCAATCACATTGATTTAACACTTTAATCGTTTAAAACTGACTTTTCATATTAATCAATAGCGATCTGACTCACATCGCTTTAAAATGTGCCGACTAACTAATAGGAAGTAAAGTTATGACGACAGAAAACCAAGAATACCAACCATGTGATGCTTGTGGTGTATCGGCAGAAATGGGCTTTATGATCAAAGAAAATGATGATATTGCTGATGTACAAATTTTCGCGAAAGGTAAGACTGCATTAGAATTAGAATTAGCTAACTACCTTGCATTAGCAAAACAAGTTAACGTTAATTTTAAAGTAGAAACAACACCAGTTGATGAAACAAGTACAGAGTTAACTGCGCGTATTCAATTTGAATGTAGTGCTGAAAAGTTGATTTTTGAACTTAAAAGTCGCTCTCTAGCGAAATAATTTATCAACATCGGCATAAATTGCCATTGTGATATTAAATAAAGCCAGTAAACAGATTTATTCAATTTTGATCATAGAATAAACTCTGACACTGGCTTTATTATTAATTTATGGTGTTGCTGATATAGATGATTGATCTTGTCTTACCCACTTTAATGCGCCATTTAGCTCCATACTCTGCGCACGACGACATTCCAACACACTATTATCCATAGTAATAATTGCCCCTAATGAATAGGCTTGTCCTGCATATAAACAGTGATGTTGCTGTAACGTATTCAGCTGTAATTCTGTAAGCGGTTGAATTACTTTAATATCATCAGTACTATATTGTTTTGCATTACTTATAGCGACAAAACCAATACAACCGATTACCACTAACCATCCTGGCTTTAAAAACCGCATTACTCTATCCTTACGAATCAATAATTGCTACAACACATTAATACTCAATCGCTCGGGGTAATTTTTTTGCTTGTGAAACCCAATCTCCCACAGCTGAAAGTGCAGGTAACTGACGTACTAATGCTTTAGCTTCATTCACTTCAACCATTTTTGCATGCAAATTTTCAGCATTACGTTGAGCAAGTTCAGGGACAGTATCGACACCTGACGATT
The DNA here is from genome assembly GCA_947039005.1 of uncultured Photobacterium sp. GTDB lineage: Bacteria > Pseudomonadota > Gammaproteobacteria > Enterobacterales > Vibrionaceae > Photobacterium. The sequence continues at coordinate 10,242 of CAMQXY010000048.1, read as the reverse complement.
CCAACAGATCGGCATACTGAGTACTTACGCCTTTAATTCGTGATAAATCAGCTCGATTAAGCCATTTTAAAATAAGTTTGCTGCTAATCTCCGTTTTTTCAGCCAACATTTTACGACCACTCGGTTTTGCCCCTTGCTCTAATAACTGTGCAATTGTAGCAACACCAATTGCCTCTAACTTTGCGGCATAGGTCTCACCGATTCCTTCAACACTAACGAGTTTTGTCATGACTTTCCTCTGTTATTTTTCAGCGATACTTACTTGAAAAATATAGTCAATAAAAATCAAAATACCGCATGATTTACATAGAAAATGCACAACAAAACAAAGTTCAGCCTATAAATAATCAACTATGTTCATATATAATCGTTTAAAAGCAAAAATTTAAAAACAAAAAAAACCCGAATAAATATTCGGGCTTTAAAAAATATTACAATTAAGAAATAGGTAGCATTTGTTTTACATAATCACCTGGTGCAACAGATAACGATGCATAGGTTTCACTTCCAATTTCATAAGATTGCACTTGTTCTGCTGGGCTAAATTCAGTTAGCCATACATCCCAATGTGTCCACCAAGAACCTTCCTGACGTTTAGCGCCTGCAAACCAAACTTCAGCATTTTCTTCATTACTATCGTTAACCCAGAAACCATATTTGTTCTTTTGCGGATGGTTTACAATCCCCGCAATATGGCCTGACTCACCAAGAACAAACGTTGATTTACCGCCTAACTGCTTAGCGCCACGGTAAGTACCTTGCCATAAAGCAATATGATCTTCTTGCGTAGAAATAAAGTATGTAGGCACTTTAATCTTACTCAAATCAATGTACACACCACCGACTTTATAGCCTTTATTTGCAACTAATTTGTTCTCTAAATAGAATTGACGTAGCAACGTACTGTGGCATTTAGACGCCACGTTGGTGCTATCACCATTCCAATAAAGCAAATCAAAATCAAGTGGGCTATTGCCTTTCAGGTAATTATTAACGTAATAGTTCCAGTACAAACTATTTTCACGTAATAAACTGAAAGTCACACTAAGTGAACGTCCATCCATATACCCGTTAGCATCATTTTGGGCTTCAATCGCTGTAATAATAGGATCATTGATATAAGCACCAATTTCACCCGGCTGAGAGAAGTCTAATAATGTGGTAAAGAATGTCGCTGATTTAATACGATTACGCTTACGTTTAGCGGCATAATACGCTAGCGTTGTTGCTAATAACGTACCACCGACACAATAACCAACCGCATTAATCTGCTTCTGCTTAGTAATATCTTCAACAGCATCGATGGCTTTGATTACACCATCTAAAACATAATGTTCAAAATCAACATCTTTCATTGATTCATCAGGGTTACGCCAAGACATCATAAATACCGTATGGCCTTGTTCAACCAGCCAACGTACCATTGAGTTATGCTCACGCAAATCAAGGATATAATATTTATTGATAAAAGGCGGCACAACCAAAAGCGGTGTTTTATTAACGGTTTCAGTCAGTGGTTTGTATTGAATAAGCTCAAATAGCTCATTTTTAAAAACCACATTGCCTTCAGTGCAAGCAATGTTAACACCTAATTCAAATGCACCATCGTTGGTCATTCGAATTTTTAACACGTCAGCACTGCTTTTCATGTCTTCTTGTAACAGTTCCATTCCTTTAATTAAGTTTTCACCGTTCGTTTCAACAGTTAATTTAGCTAATTCTGGATTGGTTGTTACAAAATTTGTTGGGGATAACGCATTGATAGCTTGACGAGAAAAAAAGCCTAAACGCTCTTTTGCTTTATCATCTACGCCTTCAATTGAATCAATTGTTTCACGCATTGTGTCACTGAATAACAAATATGATTGCTTAATATAATTATAAAAAGCTTCATTTTCCCATGCAGGATCACTAAAACGTTTGTCATCTTTTGCTGGCTTAATGACGGCATTTTCTGCGGTTGTCTTACCAACAGCGACATTCTGCCAAATCTTAAGTTGATTTTCCCACCAGTCCATATGGACTTTAGCTAAAGCACCCGGCTGAGTGGCCGCTTTCTCTAAAAACTTAGTGGTATCTTCCAAGCTCATTTCATTAAGTGCTTTAGTTACTGGGGTATTCATGGCTGCCTTGCCGGAGTCTAACTCCTTTAACCATAACTGGTTCATATCTTGGAGCTTGGCAAAGTAGTCCGAAAAGAAGTGATTGTTCATAACAAAAACCTTGTACTTGGACTAAGTAATCAGCCATATAATCGTCTTATATGGCTGATTGATATAAGTATTAGATAACTACATTGCCACTAAATGCAACGTAATTTGCCGTTACTTAAATAGCAGGTGTTACTTGCTTAACGTTCTCAGCAACAAACTCTTCAACTTCTGTTTTAAAGCTTTGTGCTACAGAAGAGAACTTATTGCTGTCTTCTAGAAGCTGTTGAGAAAGCTTAGTTAACGTTTCAAGTTGTTGACCGTTAAATGCTGTTAGCGATTCAATATCTTTAACTTCGCTTACTGCTTTAAGTTGATTAAGACCAAGATCACTGTAAGCACGAACAGCAGACAGTTGAAGCTCAGTTAGTTGCTCAACATTTTTAGCAAATACTTTGTTGAATTTTGCGTATGGTGCTAGTGTTTTTTCTGTTTGCTCAGAAAAAGATTTAAACATTTCCGTATACATAAAACATTCCTCATTGATAGTAATAAAGTGTGGCCCTATAAGTAGTACCACACTGATTGTATTAGTTTATTTACTTACACACGTTTTAAAATAACTGCAGTACCCATACCGCCACCAACACATAATGTTGCCATGCCGTATTTATCACCGCGACGACACATTTCATGCAGCAAGCTAACAAGAATACGGCTACCAGATGCACCTAGTGGGTGACCTAGTGCAATTGCACCACCATTTACGTTCGCACGCTCAACTAAATCTTCCACTTTAGTGCCAGTTTCTTTAGCGACTTCATGGAATACACCTAATGCTTGACCAGCAAAGGCTTCATTAAATTCAAGAAGATCAATATCTTCAATTGAAAGATTTGCTTTTTCTAATGCTTTAAGTACCGCAGGAACAGGACCTAATCCCATTAACTCAGGCGCAACGCCTGCTTGCGCATAACTTTCAACTTCAGCTAATGGTGTCAGGTTGTATTTAGCAACTGCAGCCTCAGAAGCTACAATAATTGCACTTGCACCATCATTAATACCAGAAGCGTTACCAGCAGTTACTGATCCTTCACGGTTAAAAGCAGGACGTAACTTAGCAAGATCTTCAATTGAAGCATCTGCTTTTGGATATTCATCTGTATCAACAATCACTGTTTCGCGACGACTAACCACTTCTACTGGACAAATTTCAGCAACAAAGCGTCCTTGTTCTATCGCTGCAATGGCTTTTTGCTGACTAGAAAGCGCAAAGTTATCTTGCTGCTCACGTGTTAAGCCTACTTTTGCTACCACATTTTCAGCAGTTACGCCCATATGATAGTTATTGAACACATCAGTTAGACCGTCAGCAACTAAAAGGTCTGTTAACTCAAGGTTACCCATTTTTTGACCATCGCGGATCTTTGATGATACACAAAATGGAATTTGTGACATATTTTCAGCACCCGCAGCAACCACAAGGTCAGCATCGCCCGCTTTAATATGAGCAGCAGCATCCATCAATGCTTTCATGCCACTACCACAAACCATATTCAATGAATAAGCAGGAACTTCATTTGGAAGACCAGCGTAAATAGCCGCTTGACGTCCTGGGCCCATACCTTGACCAGCACCAACTACATTACCTAAAATAACTTCATCAATCGCATCAACTGGCACGTTGATTTGCGCTAATGCACCTTTAATTGCAACCGCACCGAGTTGTGCTGCAGAAACTGATTTTAACGCACCATTAAAACTACCGATTGGGGTACGTTTTGCGGCAACAATGTATACCTTAGCCATATTTTGCATCCTTTCTATATGTAATTTATTATTATGTCTTTGTTATAACAAACACAATTAGTGCATGTATAAACCGCCATTTACTGACAATGTTTCACCAGTAATATATGCCGCTGCATCACTTGCTAAAAAGACAACCGCTGCCGCAACTTCTTGAGGCTGCGCTAAGCGTTTCATTGGGATTTCGGCTTTAATTGATTCAAGCACTTCAGGCTTAATCGCTTCAACCATTGCTGTACCTGTATAACCAGGGGCAATTGCATTTACCGTAACACCAGCACGAGCACCTTCAGCTGCAAGAGCTTTAGTAAAACCAATCATGCCCGCTTTTGCTGCTGAGTAATTCGTTTGACCAAACTGGCCTTTCAAACCATTAACAGAGGTAATGTTAATAATGCGTGCATTACCGTGTTGGCACATTGAATCAAACAACGGTTGAGTAACATTGAATAAACTATTGAGATTAGTGTTAATCACATCATTCCACTGCTCGGCCGTCATACGTTTAAACGTAGTGTCTTTAGTGATCCCTGCATTATTAACCAAAACGTCAATATGACCTTCTTGCTCTAATAGCGCGGTTAATGATTCTTTACAAAATGCGGTATCAACAACATCTAATGGCAACAGTTGTACTGATTCAGCTGAATAGTTGTTTTCTTTAATCCACTCTTTAGCTGACTGCTCACTTTTAGGGTGATGCGTCGCAATAACACGATAACCAGCCTCAACTAAAGCCTGAGTAATTGAAGAACCGATACCGCCTTTAGCGCCAGTCACTAATGCTACTTTTTTCATTTCCAAGGCTCCTTCCTTTGATCTTGCTGTATTTATTTAATAAATTTTCAATCTAGTATTTAATTATGCGTTGTTACATTTAGTTATCGTTCAGTTGATAACAACTTCAATATAATACACGTTAATTACAAACGCATTGCATATGCCGAACATAACAACACAGATGCATATTTATGGCAAGCAAAGGAATTAACATTTTTAAAACCATTATCCAGCAACATTAACAATTTCATCAATAACAAGTAATATAAAACAATTATTTAACATAAATATTTATTGTTAGATCTATAAATAAATTTAATAAGTTATTGAATATAAGATAATTAACGATACAAATGTAATGTACAAAACTTAACACTGTTAATGGAAAGTTAATATTATTAGGAATTTTAGATTAACGTGGTCAGACAACATTTAGAAAAGATAACAATTGCTATATTTTAAGCATTGTTGAAAATGTTACAAAAAGTCATCAAATTATAAATTACTCCCTATATATTGAATCTATAAATATCGCCCAAATATAACTAATCATGATCGTTATTCCACCCATAGCGTTATTTTCATCATCATTTTTTCATCAGTCAGGTAATTAAATGTGAACTTAATCAAATTTTAGTAGTCCGAAAAAACACTGTTTCATCTTCAGTATTTTGAATATCAAAGGAAATATCTGTATGTTAGCAAGTACATTCCAGCGCCTAAATGATTACCTCCAAAGCCAAGTTATCGGCCAGCCTAATTTAGTCAAACAGCTTTTAATTGCATTATTGGCAGATGGTCATATTCTTGTTGAAGGTCCACCAGGATTAGCAAAAACGCGTGCAGTAAAAGTTCTTGCTGATTGTATTGAAGGTGATTTTCATCGGATTCAATTCACGCCTGATCTATTACCTTCAGATTTAACCGGTACTGATATTTTTCGCCCAGAAACCGCTGAATTTACCTTTCAGCCTGGCCCTATCTTCAATTCATTAGTACTTGCGGATGAAATTAACCGTGCCCCAGCTAAAGTACAGGCGGCAATGTTAGAAGCGATGGCTGAAAAACAAATTACTGCAGGTCGTAAAACCTATCCTTTACCAGAATTATTTTTGGTGATGGCAACTCAAAACCCAATTGAGCAAGAAGGTACTTATCCACTACCTGAAGCTCAGTTAGATCGTTTTCTATTACAATTGAATGTTGATTATCCTAATGCTGAAAGCGAGTTAGAAATTCTACGTCTTAATCGTGGCGAAGCACTTGGCATAGAGAAAGCAGAACAAGTTCGTATTAGTCAAAGTGATATTTTTGCAGCACGAAAAGAAATATTAAATATTCATATGGCTGATGATGTTGAGCATTACATTATTCGTTTAGTAATGGCGACACGTGAACCGCATCGCTTTAGTGAACAATTACAGTCATGGCTACAAATGGGTGTCAGTCCTCGTGCAACCTTAGCGCTTGATCGCTGTGCGCGTGCTCATGCATGGCTCAGTGGTCGTGATTTTGTCACACCAGAAGATGTTCAGATTATGGCTTATCCTGTATTACGTCACCGCTTATTATTAAGCTATGAAGCACAGGCAGAAGGCATTGCCGCCGATCGTGTTGTCGAAACACTTATCTCTCAGGTCGCTAGCTTATGAAATCCACACACATCAACGTAGCGCTGCCACCCCATAGCGATGGCGTCAATGTGTGTCTAGCAGAGCTACTGCAATATAAAAATCAAGCGGTAAGATGGCTGGCGCCTGCCAAAAGTATCTGGTCACAACTCAACGGTCACCATCAAAGTCGTCATAAAGGCCGAGGAATGGACTTTTCTGAAGTCCGTCCTTATCAAGCTGGCGATGATATACGATCTATTGACTGGCGAGTAACAGCACGCACAGGAAAAACACATACCAAGCTATTTACCGAAGAACGTGAACAGCCGATCATGTTATTTATTGATCTCAGCAGTAGCATGCAATTTGGATCACAATTAATGCTTAAATCCGTACAGGCTACGCATTTTGCGAGTTTACTCAGTTGGTTAGCAATTGCTGAACAAGATCGTGTTGGTGCGGTAATTTATAATGGAATTAACACCATCGAGTGTAAACCTACTGCACGTCAACGAGGACCATTACAGATAATCAATGCCGTAATTTCAGCCCAACATGACGCATTGCAAACAATAGATAATATCAATAATGATGGTTTTTCAATCGCACTAAAAAGATTACATTATCTGTGCCCTAAAGGCAGTGAGATCATTATTATCAGTGATTTCCACACCTTAAAAGCGACCGACAAACGTCGTTTAAGCCAACTTCGACAGCATAATCGCATTCAATTTGTCCAAATTCATGATCCACTTGAGCAAGGGCAAACACAATATAGAGGCCATGAGCATGTTACTGATAATAAACAATCAGCATGGCTTGATTTCTCAGCAAAAAAAACACGCGATTCATTAAGCCAACAATATCAAATTCATCAAAAATTCATTAGTGAAATGGCAACATCACTCGCTATACCATTGCATACTCTCTCAGCGGCGCAACCGTTATTGCAGCAGCTGGGAGCACACTCTCAAGGGATAAAGTGATGAGTAAACTTGCTGCGCCACCCCTACCACTGGCCGATATTCACCTTCACACGGCACCAAGCTATTGGCCACTCGCGTGGGGATGGTGGATAGTGATTACTGTGAGTCTGATTGTAATTATCATTGCGGGTTATCAACTTCGCCGCCGTAATCAACATATTGCGGCGAAACAAGAAGCAATCGTAATATTAAAAAGCTATCACTTTGAAGACGGATTAACGGCTATTAATATCTTATTAAAACAAGCCGCATTAAGCTATTTTCCACGTTCCGTTATTGCCCCCTTAACGGGTGCGCAATGGTTAGTGTTTCTTGATCAGCAATTACCCGCTAAATACTGTGGTTTTGTTGACCAACAATCATCGTGGCAACAAGGGCTTTTTTCCTCGACGCCACTAACAGAATCGCAATTTAATGATTGTCGGCAACAGGCATTATTATGGCTACAACATGCCCTACCCGCTAAAACCATGAGTCATGATAATCATCCGAATGTGATCACCAAGGAGTCATCCAATGTTTGAATTTGTGTGGCTATGGGCATGGGCCTTATTGCCATTAGCATGGGTAGTTTATCGATTCAGTAAACCCGTAGCACAACCTGCAGCCATTCATCTACCACAACTGCCACAAGGCATGGGCCAAAAACAACCCAATTCGATTATTCGTAAAGTATTAATGACCATAATTTGGGTGAGTCTTGTTTGTGCTGTAGCGCGACCAGTATGGTATGGCGATCCGATAGAAATAAAACCTGAGCACCGTGACATGTTATTAGCGGTCGATCTCTCTGGATCAATGGCGATCCCAGATATGGTTACCAAAGATGGCCAAAGTATTGATCGCTTAACTGCCGTAAAACATGTGCTGTCTAATTTCATCGCAAAACGTAAAGGCGATCGGCTTGGATTAGTGGTTTTTGCTGATCATGGTTATTTACAAACACCGTTAACTTTTGATCGCAAAACTGTTGAACAACAACTTAATCGTACGGTGCTTGGTTTAATAGGTCAAAGCACAGCCATTGGTGAAGGTTTAGGAGTAGCAACAAAAACCTTTATCGACAGTAAAGCGCCACAACGGGTGATTATTTTACTCAGTGATGGTGGCAATACTTCTGGGGTTATCGGTCCTATTGAAGCAGCGAAACTTGCCCAAGAAAGTGGCGTTAAAATTTATACCGTCGGCATTGGCGCAGATAAAATGATCCAAAAAAGCTTCTTTGGTGATCAGGTTGTTAATCCATCTTCGGATCTTGATGAAAAAACCTTGAGTAAAATCGCCGCAATGACGGGTGGTGAATACTTCCGCGCCCGAAATCCACAACAATTAGCAAAAATTTACGATGTTATTAACAAACTTCAACCCGTTAATAATGCTCAACAAACTTGGCGACCACGGGATGAGTTATTCCGTTATCCATTAGCGTTTGCATTGCTATTATCCGTTGTTATCGCTTTTATGAGGAAACGTCATGGCTAATTTTACCTTCATGCACCCGTTGTGGTTTACAGCGTTAATTCCCTTGATCATTGTTCTGCCATGGTTAAAAAATAAAGCGCAACATTCAGGCTTAATCGCCCCTCACCTTGCTCAAAAATTGGGGCTGACTCAACAACAACCTAAACGATGGCCGCTAGGTTTATTAGCACTCGGTTGGTTGATTGCCGTTATTGCCATGGCAGGACCTAGTTGGCAAAAAGTTAAACTGCCCGCCTATAACCTCAGTGGCGCACGGGTCTTAGTGATGAATATGTCACAATCCATGTATGCAACGGATATAAAACCTAATCGCTTAACTCAAGAAAGATTTAAAGCATTAGATATGTTACCGGGTTGGAAGGAAGGCAGTACGGGACTGGTTGCTTTCGCGGGTGATGGCTATGAAGTCAGTCCGCTAACTACCGATAGTAGTACGTTACGTAATTTGATCCCAAGTTTATCACCTGATGTGATGCCGATTGCAGGTAATAATGCTGCCTCGGGGATCGCAGAAGCAATACGATTACTCAAGCAAGCAGGTCACAATACCGGTGACATCATCTTAATGACTGACGGTATGAGCAAAGCTGTTGCTCAACAAGCATTAGCTGATCTCAAAGGGACCCACTACCGCGTGTCTATTTTGGCAATGGGTACCGTTGAAGGTGCACCGATTCAGCTCCCTAATGGCAGTTTATTATCAGAAAATGGCACTCCTGTGATCAGTAAAATTGATATTGGTACTTTAATGTCAATCACTGATAGTACGGGGGGCATATTACAAATGGCACAAGCGACCGATAATGATGTTAACGCTATTGTTCACTTTACTGCCAAGCCATTAGACAGCGGTAAAAAAGGCCATGAGAAAGAATTACAAGAACGTTTAAATGGTGGCTTCTGGTTAATTATTCCATTGCTATTATTTGCCCTACTCGGTTTTCGTCGTGGGGTTGTTTTAGCGGCAATGTTTATTTTATTGCCCATCGATCATGCTCAAGCGAACCCATGGACTAACACTAACCGCCAAGCTTATGAAACATTTACTGATGGCAATTATAAACAAGCCGCACAAGATTTCACTTCCCCACAATGGAAAGGGATTGCTGAATATAAAGCCAAACAGTATGAGCAAGCGATAGAGACCCTCAAACCGCTACAAGATCCAACATCACAATATAATCTCGGTAATGCTTATGCACAACAAGGTGATTATAAACAAGCTGTTGAAACCTATAATAAGGTATTAAAACAACAACCTGACTTTGCCGATGCTAAAAAGAACTTAGCCATTGTTGAGCAAGCTGAAAAGCAAAAGCGACAGCAGCAGGAAAAGAAGGAACAATCAGGGAAAGAAGGAAAACAAGGACAGCAAGGTAACAAAGACCAACAGCAACAAGGTCAGCAAGGTAACAAAGACCA